>QEFN01000001.1 GCA_003086555.1 Sulfolobus sp. SCGC AB-777_G06
ATTGAAACACTTATTTACACTATAGATTTATTATTAAGGAGGTGATTTTGGGTCTACCGTGATCAGGGATAATCAGGGTTGATAAGATCTTTATTAGTGTGGTTTTTCCTGCACCGTTATGACCGACTAACGCCCCTATGCTAGACTTAGGGACTGTAAAGCTCACGTCGTCTAAAGCTCGTATCTCTTTCGATTTGACTGTGAAAGTTTTTGATATGTGTTCTATTTCAATCAAGATTACTTATCGCCTCCTTAAGTCCTTTTTTCAACTTCTCTTTTAGCTCTACGTCAAGTTCACCCTTATTTTCAAGGATAAACCTTAGGTCTGAAAGGACTTCTTCTATCACTGTCTCTAACTGATGCTTGGGACTTAACAACTCTTTCCCTGCCTCAGTGATCTGGTAAAACTTTTGACTACCCTCTACTTTCGCTATAGAGACGTAACCTTCCTCAAGGAGCTTGTCTAGAGTGGGATATATAGCACCCGGAGAAGGCTTCCAAAAACCTTGAGTCATCTTCTCTATCTCCCTCATTATCTGAGCGCCAGTCATAGCTCCTTTATTGCTGAGGATAGATAGAATAATGTGTCGTAGCCTTCTCCTCCTTTTCATAGATATCACTTATGATATCGAAATATATAAGTATATATTAAGTATAAACCAAAGAAAAAGAGAAAGAAACAGAATGTAATCACTTAATAATCACTTACAACAACGTGTTAAATTAGAACTAGTTCAGATGAGAAAAAAGAAAGTTTACGTTAAAGATCTTTTATTGTTTTGCGGTCAAGCTCTGCTCGAGCTGTTTCAAGTTCTCCTTATATACGCTGTAGAAGTCCTTAATAGAAGCCATTAAGTGCCACCTGTCTTTTTCGTCTAATAAGGGCTCCAATGAAGGTCCTATAGTCCTCCCTACAACAACGGGCTCGCTTACGTGAATGATCTCGTCTTCGTATTTGTGCGGGAACGCTATACTCATTATTTTATTCTCGTTTAAAGCCACAGCCCTTATAATTTCCTCAATGATCGTACCTGGCCCCCAAGTAGTACCTCCCATTACCCTTATTATCTCCCCTGGTATTTTCTTTACATATTCCTCCACTTCGTCCTTACTCACTCCCATACTCTCATCAAACGGCTTCCCTTTCACAGTTACCGTGCTCCACAGTACTACAGCGTCTTCTCCGTGTTCCCCACCCACATACCCATTTACGTCGGTCACATGAATCTTTAACTTCTTAGCTATGTAAGACCTCATCCTCATCGTCTCTACTTGATCACCGGTACTAATCGTATATTCACCAGAATATTTCATGAAAACTGAAGCCATCATATCTACTGGGTTTGCCACCATTATGTAAAGTGCTCCCCTATTTCTCTTAACTAATTTGTCAGCCAGATCTATCATTATCTTCGCGTTGTCAACAAATAAGTCCCTTCTGCTCATTCCAGGCTTCCTCGGCTTTCCTGCAGTGATCACTACTATGTCTGCTCCGTTTACGTCCTCTATGTTGTTTGTCCCCAGCACTTCTACCTTGAGTTTTCTCGAAGCTAATGCGTGCCTGAGTTCGTGCTCAAACTTTTCAGGTAGCTCTGGGATTATATCGTAAATTACTGCTTCGTCAATATAACCCCCCATTATGGTGTTAAATGCGATTGTTTGTCCTATCTTACCAGATCCAATAAAGGCTACTTTTGTCATGATTTCTCACATGAGAAACTTCTCATCAATCTTATTTAAATTTACCTCATTAAATTTATTATCATTAATTAAACTAATTAGTTATGGATCTCTCGGATATAATAGCTGAATACGTAGTCTCGGTTCAGGAAGTCGATGATAAAGTTTATGCAGAGGCTAAAAGGAGAGTGCTGGATTCAGTGGCTGTTGCACTAGCCTCTAGAGATTCCCCTCCGGCAAAAATAATCGAGAGTATGAGTGACCTTTATCCCGGGAACACTCCTACCTTGGGTAACTTTTCCACCACTCCTGACTTTGCCTCCTTTTACAACACTTTATTAACAAGATACTTAGACTTCAACGACACTTATCTAGGCTTAGAGCCCCTACATCCCAGCGACATGATAGGGGGATTGTTAGCGGTATCTCCTGAAGTAAAGGGTGAGGACGTAATCAGGGCAATAGCCGTGGGCTACGATGTGGGTGTTAACTTATGTGACACTACTTCCCTAAGAAAGAAGGGTTATGACCACGTAAATTTCCTCGAGATAGCAACGGCTTCAGCACTCTCAAACCTCCTCAGGTTAGACCGGAATAAGGTAAAGAACGCCATATCCCTTTCAATAATCCCACACGTGGCTTTGAGGGAGACGAGGAGCGGTAAGCTCTCCATGTGGAAGGCTGGAGCAGCTGCTGAGGCTGTCAGGAACGCTGTATTCGTAACTCTCTTAGCTAAATCCGGTTTTACAGCACCCGAGTTACCGTTTTCCGGGGTCTTCGGTTTCTCTTCCATAGTGGCTAGGGATATGGACTTGAGTAAGTTTAGACCAGACGGAAGGGGGATCCTGAGGACCATGATCAAAAAGTACCCTGTAGAATATCATGCTCAAGCCGCAGTAGAGGCTTCAGCTGGACTGGAATACCACGGTGAGATAAGGAAAGTGTTAGTAGAGACTTATGAAGCTGGGAGAACGATTCTTGCTGACAGCCGTGAAAAGTGGAGACCTCAAAACAAGGAAACAGCTGATCACAGTCTACCCTTCATAGTCGCGGTAAGCCTAATCAGGAAGGACTTTTGGCTTGATTCTTACTCTTTAATAGGAGAGCCCACATTGGAAAAGCTTATGGACTTAATAGAGGTAGTTGAGAGAGACGATTACACTTCAGTTTATCCTAAAGAGCTCCCTACTAAGATAACAGTGATCACGGATAAGGGAGAGTTCAGTAAGGAGGTCAAAATACCTAGAGGGCATTACGCTAACCCGATGAGTGATGAAGAGTTAGAGAAAAAGGCGAGTAGGCTGGGTTTAAGTAAGAAACAAATTGAACTTATTAAAAATTTTGATACTATAAAGGTGAGAGAGTTTGTCAGAGGTCTTAAGGAAGTCTGACTTCTTGGTTATACCTGGGGTCTTTAACCCTTTTACTGCCCTCTTAGCTCAAAAGGTTGGGTTTAAGGCGGTCTATCTGTCAGGAGGAGCTTTAACCTCTTCCCTCGGTATGCCAGACCTAGGCATAATCACGTTAGACGAGTTGGCGTGGATGGTGAGAAGGATTAGGGAAGTTACAGATATTCCTATAATTGTCGATGCAGACACAGGCTTCGGAGAAGTTGTGAATGTATATAGGGCTGTTAAAGTGCTGGAGAGTGCCGGGGCTAACGCTATTCAGATCGAGGATCAGGTCTTACCTAAGAAGTGCGGTCATTTAGAAGGTAAGGAGGTAGTGAGACCTAGGGACATGGTGCTTAAGATAAAAGCTGCACTGAAAGCTAGGAAGGATATGCTGATTATAGCCAGGACTGACTCTAGGGCTATTTATGGTTTAGACGATGCTATTACCAGAGCTCAGATTTACTTGGAGGCTGGGGCTGACGTAATTTTTCCCGAAGCACTAGAGAGCAAGGATGAGTTCGAGAGGTTTGCAAGGGAAGTGAGGGCTCCCCTCTTAGCTAACATGACTGAGTTCGGTAAGACCCCCCTGATAAGTGCTGAGGAATTCAAGGCTATGGGTTATAAGTACGTTATTTTTCCCGTTACAATATTCCGGGTAGCAGCTAAGGCTGAGAAAGACGCATTAGAAGTTTTGCTCAAGGAAGGGACGCAAAAGAACTTAATGGACAAAATGATGACCAGAAAAGAGCAATACGAGATTATAAACTACTACTTTTACGAGAACTTAGATAAGGAACTGGCTAAAGGAGGAGTAAAGTCTTAAACGCTTTCTGGGTTAACGTTGCTTTTTTAGTTAAAATTTTAATATTTTTCTTTCATTATTAATTTGGGAAAGATTTATAGTTTACAAATTCAATATAAGTATTTATGAGCCAGGTTAAAGTAAAGGTTTTAATCAATAAATCCCCTCTTAAAGTTCCCGTAGGGACTAAGACCCTAGATGCTGTAAAGCTCATGGCTCAGAATAACGTAGGCTCAGTTCTCATTGTGGATGGTGACAAACCCGTAGGAATATTTACCGAAAGAGACCTCCTGAAAGCAGTAGCTAAAGGAGAGGACTTAAATAAACCTGTAGAGAAATTAGGCACTTACGGTAAGCTAATTACGATCAGGGAAGACGAACCTCTTTCTAGCGCAGCGAGACTGATGCATCAATATAACATAAGGCACCTTGTAGTCGTAGATGGTAAGGATAAGGTAGTGGGTGTAATCTCCATCCGTGATATCATAAGTGAAAAGCACCTGCTTTCAGCAATTTCCACTAAACCGGATGAGGAATGGGTAGGGGGTGACTGAGGTTGGTTGAGATAAGTAGGGGTCTTGAGGACGTACTTATAAAGACTACTTCACTTACCTTTATTGACGGTCATCACGGGGTATTGCGTTATAGGGGATATGATATAAACGATTTAGTTGAACATTCTTCCTACGAGGAGTTAATTTATCTAATGCTATATGGAGAGCTCCCCAATAGGAAGGAACTAGACGAAGTGAAGGCTAAACTCAATGAGAATTATGAAGTACCGGAGCAGGTTATTAACGTAATTTACTCTATACCGAGAAATTGCGACGCAATAGGGATTATGGAGAGCGCCTTTGGCATAATGGCGTCAGTCTATAACCCTAAGTGGGATAAGGAGAAAGATAGAGATAATGCTATCCAAATAATAGCTAAAACAGCCACAGTCGTAGCAAACGTCTTTAGGGCTAAAGAAGGACTAAAGCCTAAGATACCATCACCTTCCCAAAGTTATGCCAAGAGTTTTCTCGAAGCTTCCTTTGACAGAAAAATAGGCGAAAAAGAAATCAAAGCTATGGACGCAGCCTTAATACTCTATACTGATCATGAAGTTCCTGCATCAACTACAGCCGGTTTAGTAGCTTCTTCTACGTTTTCGGACATGTACTCTTGCATAGTCGCTGCGTTAGCCGCACTTAAAGGGCCTCTGCACGGAGGGGCTGCCGAAGAAGCGTTTAAACAATTCGTCGAGATAGGCTCACCCGATAAAGTAGATGAGTGGTTTAAGATAAACATCGTCGAGGGAAGGAAGAGATTAATGGGTTTCGGGCACAGAGTATATAAGACGTATGACCCTAGGGCGAAGATCTTTAAGAAATTAGCACAGCAGCTGAGTCAAGAAAACCCAGAGATAAAGAAGTACTTAGAAATTGCGGAAAGGCTGGAAAAACTAGGAATTGAAACTTTCGGCTCAAAGGGTATCTACCCGAACACGGACTTCTATTCTGGTATAGTTTTCTATGGATTGGGTTTCCCGATTTATATGTATACGGCGTTATTCGCTCTATCGAGGACCTTAGGTTGGTTAGCCCACTTTGTAGAGTATGTAGAAGAACAACATAGACTCATTAGACCCAGAGCGTTATATGTGGGTCCAGAGTATAAACATTACGTCCCTATAGATAAAAGGTGAAACCAGAGGTTAGAGTTAAAACTCCTCACGATTAGTGACTTTTATATCTGTTGTCTAGCTGTTTTTAATTGAGCTAAATCTTTTATCCTAAAGATAATTCTAAGTAGTACATAGATTATTGTTTTTCTTCTCTACTAATCTCAATTCACATTTTTGATTTAGATTAAAAACAATTATTATCTATGAGAATAAACGAATAAATAATAGATAATCTAAGTCGAACTTGAGTTCGCTTTTTTAATTTCACTAACTTAACTAGATTTATGTCAAAACTGTTTTTGAGAGAGTCATCTGGGTTGGTGAAGAACGCCACACTAAAAGACTTAGTTATGTTGAACGTTGCAAATATGGGAGCTGGTCTAGCAGTTTTCGAAGGAATCTCTCCCTATATTCAACCGGGCTCAATACTATGGTTAACCTCTTTGCTTACCTTTATCCTCACATTACCGCTGGTCTACACATACACGAGCCTCCTAATGAGGATGCCAAGAACTGGGGGAGATTACATATGGATCTCAAGGAAATTAAACAGTAAGGTAGGGGCTATAATGGGAGTAGCATTTGCATTCAATATGCCACCTTATTTCGCACTATCGGCTTTCTTTTCTGTCTCAGCGATAAATCTAGTTCTGTACGAGATCGGTGTACTCAATCATCAAGGGGAACTGACTAACCTCTCAAATACGGTATTTGTCAATCCTTACGGAACTCTTACGCTGACTCAAGACCTCCTAATTTACGCTCTCGGTGCTATAGCGTTTGTAATAATCATTCTCTTAAATATAATAAGACCTAAATGGGGCTTCACCCTAACTACCGCTCTCGGTATCTTCTCCACCATTACTCTAATCCTTGCAATGATAGTTTTCGCCTTAAACGTCGGTTCAGTGAGGTCTCAGATCCCTAATTTCATTAGTGAGTTCCAACTGTCCTCCCAGAACACTTCTCCTTGGTCTTTCAGCTGGGATTCAACTTTCTACATGATCCCATTTTTCTTGTCATTTGCATATATCTGGCTTTATGCGGGGCCAGCAGTTGCTGCTGAGGCTAAAGAAGGATCGTTAAAATGGAATCTGTATCTAGGTAGTATAATGACGTTCCTCATGATCACGATACCTTTCTTCGAGATGTATACCGAAATCGGTTGCCCCACGAACACCGCTTACTATCCTACATTTACCTATAATTTCTGGAGTTTAGCTATCTTTCTCTCACACAACGAGATACTCGAGTGGATTCTGGGTCTTGGTCTGATAGCTTGGAACTTCTTTGTCATGGCTTTCGGTGTAGTAGTATTTGCAAGATATGTGTTCGCATTTGCATTTGATAGACTATTCCCAGCTATATTCGCAAAGCTTAACAAGTTCGCATCTCCGGTTTACGCTCATCTTCTCGACTTAGCTACCACGTTAGTCTTCCTAGCTCTTCCAATAATCTCTGTAAGCGGTGCGAGCGCCCTATATTCTTATACTCCTTTGGCTTTAGCATACCTTATTTTGGTCTCACTTACCGGTGTTAAAGTGGGGATTGAGGAGAGAAATAAGCCGTTAATAATTGGATCCGCTTTATCTACGGCGATAATGTCCTTAATGGAAGGTGAGATCTTAGACCCATATAACAACTACGCCTTCAGTGTAGTGGGAACTAGCGGAGTTAACTGGATAGCTACAGCTTACATCGCTTCCTTAGTAGGTCTAGGACTGATAACTTATATTACCGCTAAAAAGGTGAGGAGTAGGGAAGGAATAGATATTGACCTAGTCTATAAGGAGATACCACCAGAATGATCTACATTCTCAGATTTCCATTAGCTGATTTTTTCTCTACTAGTTCAGTCTAGATTAAGTTAGAAATATATTGTTTTGATGTCATTTAAAATTGAATGTTCAGTTACAAATAGGGTTAATTTACAAATTTTATTTGAGATAAGAGTAATTTTATAAATATGGAGTTTTACTATAATATATGGATATAGATTTGCACGGTATAATAGGAGCTGTAATAGTGTTTTTAATATCATGGATCGTAACGTCCATCCCAGTATGGCTAGCATCTAAGGCAGTATCTAAGGAAAACTCTTTCTGGGATGCATTAATTGCTACTCTTTTTGCCTTCATAGTCTTTACCATAATAACATTCATTTTCGGGTTCATAGGCTTTCCATTTATAGGTATAATAGTGGGAATCATAGGTATATTAGCTGTATTTAAGGCAGTATTTAAGACTGGATGGCTAGGAGCTATAGCAATAGCTGTGTTAGCTGTAATAATATACGTTATCATAGCGTTTATCCTAGGACTATTTGGTATAGCAGTGGTTCACTTATTCTAATTAAAAACTCTTTATCCTTTTTAGACTAGGTTATAGCTGAGATTATTGTAGAACCTGTTTCCGTATTGAGTCTCTACGATTATTGGAACTTGATAATACGGAGTCTGCTGGTTATGACATTGGTCTATTATTATCTAATAAGGAATGTACTGCTCATCACCTAGGTTTGTTATTGTAACCGTAATGTTGCTTAAATTATATTTATAAATACCGAGCCCTATTACAGTTCCTAAAGCTTTCACATCAAGAAAAGAAATGTGTCGAATATATAAGATCTCTTGAAACAATTTTCTCCCGAGATTTCCACTAGAACTATATCTATGAAACAAAGTAGAAAATCTAAAGTTTTTCCCTCTCTTTTTACAAAAACTATGTAGGAAATTATTTTTCCTTTTTTCTGTTTTCCCTCCTCTTTTCGACTATGCCTTTGTTAATTTTAGTTCTTGTACCTCCTGTCCTTAAATTGAGATCATAGTATACTCTACCTTACTCCTTGGTTTCTTGTAAGTAGCCTAAGGAAGTGAGCTTTTTGAGTCTCCTATATGTAGTCGTCTTTGGAATGCCAGTAAAATTCGAGATCTCGCTCAAAGTTTTATATCCTCTCTTTATTGCCTCCATAACAAGAAGATCTCTATTATCCAATTTCTCACTAACTATCTGAACTTCACTTTTTGCCTTCTGTTACTATGAATTTACTTCGAGATGCCAGTGATGACATTCTCATTCTTCTATGGTTACTCAGCATATCAGAGAATAAAGGCTAAGAACGAGGCTGAGGAAAAGCTACCGATCTTTGTTAGGTCTGTTGCGGAGCTCATAAGAAGCACCGGTGATAATTTCTTTAACGCCCTGAGAAAGTTACAAGAGGGTGATTTATTAACCTCAACCTTGGTAAAGGCTACTACTTTCGGCAAGTTAATTGATGACACGATCTCTCGTTATGTATCATCTATGATAACTACGGGTAACTTCAATCCAAGAACTGACTCGTGGATCCTTAATACGGTCTTCAGGAACTTAATGGAGATGGACAGACAACGTGTACTTAGGTATAACATTTTTACTAGGCTTGCGGAAATTACAGACGCTTACTATGACGCCATAATGGCTAAGAAGAGGAGCTCATACATGTTCGTAGGGGCTGCGGCAATTGCACCTGCAATTATGGCTGGTGTTATTGTTATGACGGTCTACGTCTTACACAGCATATCGGGATTAGTCCAAATACCCAACCTGAACTTGCAGAGTGCTAATGGTATTGCTATTCCGTCCGGTATAACGGGGTTACTTAACTTCTTTACAGCATTTATTAACGTAGGTAATGAGGTAAATGAGATGTTACCTACATTAGAGCTAATGATCGCAGAAACTGGTGTAATATTCGGACTGTTATATGCTAAGGCCGCTGACGGTACAGTTAAGAATACTTTCAGGGATTTCAAGTGTCAATTGTTGCCGTAATTAGTATAATAGTTATGCAAATTGCACTAACTTACGTTACCCATGCTCCTAACATATTGACCCAAGGAACGTGAATGTTAATACAAATTTTTCGATCCATCACGTCCCCTTTTCCTCTTTATCTTTCCCCCTTCAGAAAGATTTATACTTAGTGAATTCTATTATCAACTTTGTAATGGAGGAAATAAATAAGGAAAATATTATCAAACAGCCTGTGAAAGAAGTTGTAAAATTACTCTCTACAGACCTCAACAAGGGATTGGCTGAGGTAGAGGCACAGAACCGGCTGAGAAAATACGGCGAAAACGTGATAGAAGAAAAGAAGGAGAACCCCTTAATCAATTTGGCAAAAAAGTTTTGGAATCCAAGTGCCTGGGTACTAGAGGCAGCAGCTATACTTTCCTATGTATTGGGAAAATACCTTGACTTTTATATAATCATAGCGTTAATTGTATTTAACGCAATCCTCAGCTTTTCTGAGGAGCAGAGGGCTAATAAAGCCCTTGAGATGTTAAAAAGCAGGTTACAAGTTACTGCAAGAGTTTTGAGGGACGGGAATTGGCGGAACATTCCTTCTCGTTATCTTGTCCCTGGTGATGTAGTGAGAATAAGACTAGGAGATTTTGTGCCGGCTGACATTAAGATAGTAGAAGGACAGCTTGAAGTAGATCAGTCTGCTCTAACCGGAGAGAGTTTAACCGTTACAAAAAATAAGGAAGACATAGTTTACTCAGGAAGTATTGTTAAAAAAGGCGAAGCAACTGGAGTGGTGATCCTTACTGGTAAGAACACATATTTCGGTAAGACGGCAGAGTTAGTAAGTATCGCAAAGCCGAGACTGAGAGTTCAACAAGTGATATCTAAGGTAGTATTCTGGATGATGGTTATAGTTCTCATTATTCTTGCTATTTCCGGAATAGTGATCTTTCTGAGGCACGAGAACTTTCTCACTTTCTTACCTTTAGCACTTGTGCTAATAATCGGGGCTATTCCTATAGCATTGCCAGCCATGTTTACAATAAGTCTAGCTTTAGGTAGCGAGGAACTTTCCAAGTCTGGTGTATTAGTCACTAGACTAGATGCTATTGAGGGAGCGTCTACTATGAATACTTTGGCTTCAGATAAGACTGGGACTTTGACTATCAACAAGCTCTCGGTTCATAAAATAATTCCCTTAGAAGGGGACGAAAAAGAAGTTATTACTTACGGCGCTTTAGCATCAAGGGAAGAGGACCAAGACCCGATAGACCTAGCTTTCATTAGCAAGGCAAAGGAGATGAACATTGATCTCAAGGAGTGGAAAGTTATCGACTTCAAACCTTTCGACCCTTCAAGTAGGAGAACCGAAAGTACGGTAGAGAGAGGAGGGTCTACCATTAGAGTGAGTAAGGGGGCAATAGATGCCTTGAGTAAATTGTGTGGGTTAAAAAACATAGAGGAAATATATGAGAAAGCTCACAGTGAAGCTAAGTTAGGATGCAGGGTTCTAGCTGTAGCCAAAAATGAGGGGGAGAAGTGGAAGTTAGTAGGTCTCGTCTCTCTCAGGGACCCACCTAGGGAGGATTCGGCTGAATTAGTAAAAGAATTGAAAGACTTGGGAATAAAGGTGATAATGCTAACCGGTGACGCTCAACCTATCGCTCAGGAGATAGCTAAAGAAGTTGGGATTGGTTCTAACGTAGTTAAGGTCAGCGAATTTAAGGAGAACCCTAAGATAATAGACCAGATAGACGGACTTGCCGAGGTTTATCCTGAGGACAAATACACTGTAGTAAAACTTTTGCAACAAGAGGGTAAGGTGGTTGGAATGACTGGAGATGGTGTAAATGATGCTCCAGCCTTAAGGCAAGCAGATGTTGGGATAGCAGTGAGTAATGCTACCGACGTGGCTAAGGCGGCTGCCTCTGTAGTTCTAACCTCACCAGGTTTGAGGAACATAGTTGATATGATAAAAATCGGTAGGAGGATTTACGAGAGGATAAATATCTGGATACTCAGTAGAATAACTAGGACTTTCCAGAACGTCGTTTTCATAGCCTTGGCTTTACTTCTTTTAAATAAGTTCGTGATTTCCACCTTCGAAATGGTATTGTTACTGTTCATGTTTGATTTCGTTACTTTAACTATGTCTACCGATAACGTACCGTGGAGTAGGAAACCTGCATCGTGGGATATTCTTAGCTTAGTCAAGGTATCGATCATCATTGGCGTCGTCATGGTAGCTGAGAGTTTTCTTGTGATATACTTCTTGGGTCAAATGCCCCTGAAAGAACTGCAGACCTCGGTTTTCTTATATCTTCTTTATTCTAACATCTTCAACTTATTAAACATAAGAGAGAAAAGAAATTTCTGGAACAGCTTTCCAAGCAAGTTTATGGGATTAACGATAATTGCTGACGTGGTACTAGCCTTTATAATTGCCTCCTTAGGAATTCCAGGGTTAGTTCCGATCACTCCTCTTGTAGCTGGTGAAATATTGGGTTTTGCCGCACTGTTCAACTTAATCTTAAATAACTTTGTAAAGTTAGGGGCTGAGAAAATGCTGAAAGTGGAGTGGTAAAGATTTTTAATCATTAGTCTTAAAACGTGTTATGAATACCAAGTTAGTCAATATAATTGTTTTTACGATAATAGTAATTGCCTTAGGGGTTACAGCGTCGTATGTGGTAGCAAACGTGCTTAATGTTACCTTGGAAGTTCAAGACGTAGTAACTGCTTTGATAATTGCTATAGCTGGGATATCGATGATCACAGTTATAGCTAAGATTCTTAAGCAAAACGTCGGTAATGTTATTGGAAAGACGACCGCGAGAGTCTTAGTCTTCTCGTTGAAATACTAGGGTATTCAGTAGTCGAGGTTATTGAGCTAACAGCATTGCATGTGGGTATCACTAGTGCATTGTTTGGAGGTACTGTATTCGGTCTGGTTGCAGGTCTTGCTTTACAGACTTCGTTGGCTAACGTGTTCTCGGGACTGTTCTTAATATTCAGCAGACCCTTTGAGATAGGAGACAGAGTAACGATAACTACATGGCAATATGGACTTTTAGCACCTACTTATCATCCGAAGTTCTGGAGCAACGATTTCTTGATCCCAGGTTATACTGGTATAGTAACTGACATCAGTCTGATTTATACTACCATAGTTACAGACGAGAATGTCATTATGAAGATACCTAACAATGTAATGATCCAAGCTGCCATATTTGTTCATAAAGAGGAGTATAGGCTAGTGCGGACTAAGTATGAGATTACAAAAGACATAGACCCAGATAAGTTGGTACCAGAACTAAAGAAGAGGATTAAAGAATTAGATTTCGTAATTAAGGAACCCGAAATAAAAGTGTTGGACACTACTCTCAATACGTATACAATTGCAATTGACATTTTTTGTAAAGGCACATACGAAAGTCCCCTAGAAGTGAGATCATTAAGGTATCATGAGGACTGTCAAGGAGATGCAAAAAGTCAAAGCTAGGTAGGTTTTCCCACCAGCCTCCAAATTAACGATTATTCAGCCGGAATTAATGCCGTTTTATAGAGCGTTTTAACATTAAGATGGTAGGATTAAAGTTATAGTCTCTTCTCCATAATAAAATATCGCTGTGAAAAAGAGCTTTCTAGTAATCGGCCTAGCTTTTATTATAGTAAGTTTGGTATTCTTATATCTGCATCTAACCCTATCAAAGAGTTCGTACCAAAAGGGTATTATACCCATTAGAGCGGAGGGAAATTACACTCTTAGTATTAGTTACTCAAGTTTTGTATTTGAATACAAAGATAATGTGTCTGAGCCGTTGCGAGTGATCCCCGTAAACATTCAAATAATAAACACAACGTATAGTAACGGGACATATTATGTTTTCGGAGAGGGTTTTTACGATTCGCAATTACTATTGAAAAATAATTACACGCAAGGAGTGCTTGTAGGATTTGTACTCATAAATGATTCCCCGATTTATGTGGTCTATTCTCTATCTTTGACTTTTTTCATGATAAGTTTAGTAACGGGAATAGTAATAGTTTCCGTTTCTTTCTTATTTAAAGGTTCGGACACGGAGGAAGATTGAAGATCCTCCTAGACCTCGAACATAAAATACAGAAAGAAGTACTCTCGACGGTTTGTCCACTTAAAATTCTTCCAACTAAGGAGTCCAGCATATCACTTACCTCTTCATCACTGTTTACCTTCTGGACTTGCTCTCCTTTCATCTTTATCTGCTTTTCATAAGTGGTTGCTGAAATACCTACCTCCTTTGATGCTTTAACTACAGGCACTCCTTTCTCTATCAGTCTTTTAGCAATTGCTAACCTTAATACCGGAACTACAATCTTAAATGCATCTTCGCATGGTGTGGTAATCTTTCTCATAGTTGAAATTTCGCATCTATTTTTAATAGAATTTGAGTATAATACCGAAAGTCAGTTTCAATTAACAGTGTTAAACGTAAGTGTATAACTTAGTATACCGGTGTTAGAATCCGTATGATTTATAATGATAGATTGAGGTATTAAAATTCCGGAGTGAAAAAGAATTTTCCGTTTACGTCAACTCTCTTTACTTTATAATTATACACAAAGGACAGTAACTCATCCGAGAGGCCTTTCGGCTCTCCCTCGTAGATAATCCTTCCGTTCTTCAGAAGGATCACTCTATCGACGTAGTTTATAACATCCAGCTCGTGAGCTGTAATAAGGAATAGCTTTTCGTTCTTCAGCTGGCTCATTATAGCTATTATCTTGAATTTGTTAGCAAAGTCCACGTTAGAGAAGGGTTCGTCCATTATGACTAAATTTCCCTCACCAAGTGCTTTAGCTATTAACACTAACCTCTTCTCTCCACTGCTTAACGTGGAGAAATCCCTTTGCATGAACTTATCCAACCCTAATAGTTTAACATATCTCTCGTAATTTCCTCTCTTTCTCCCTGCTGTTAGGACTTCCCAGACTTTCATGGAAGGAGAAAAGAACTCGGAAGGGGAATAGGATAGTTTTTCTAAGTCTACTGAAACCTCCCCTTCGTTCAATTTAACCATACCTATTATAGTCCTGAGTAAGGTGGTCTTACCTGATCCGTTAGGTCCTAAAAGAAGCGTCACCCCTTCCTTAAGCTCGAAAGTTACGTTATCTATGACGACCTTATCACCGAACTTAACTCTCAACCCTTTGACCATCATTTATCCTCACCATGAGCGAAACCAGAACCGGGGAGGACATTAGGGCAATTATCGGAGTTACTGGGATAATAGTCCCGAAGAGACCATGGGATAATACGTTACTTATTAACATAAGGGAAGCACCGGTGACAGAAGAGTACACTGTAAGATCCCTCATATTTCCTCCAATAACCCTTCTCACCAGATGAGGGACAAGGATTCCCAAGAAACCGATCACTCCTACCAAGGATATCTCGTAAGATACCACGAAACTTATGAAGGTTAGCCAGAAGACCCTAAACCTTTGGGGGTTAATGCCGTGGGCATAGCTCAACTCATCACTTATTGCTACTAAGTCGATAGCTTTTGAGTGAATTAACGATAGTATTACAAGAATAGCCGAAATTAATATCAGGGGGATAACCTGATCCCACCCAACAATACTAATCTCTCCTAAGAGCCAGAACAACAAAGGGGGTATAGTAGGATCCTTATACTCAAGGATCGTAAACAATATCGTGTAAATTGAAGTGAAGATGTAAGAGACTATAACACCCCCTATCACTAAACCGTAAATCCCTCCTCTTTTTCCTATTATGATTGTTAAACTGGTCGAGAAGAGAGAAAAAACAAAAGCGAACAGAGGCTGGAGGAAGGGCATTATAAAGGAGTTTAACAAGAAATACGAGATTATCGCACCTAAAGCTCCTCCAGACGCTGTCCCTGATATATAAGGGTCGACAATAGGATTCCTCAATAGGTGTTGCATAATGGCTCCGCTCAACGACAGTGTTATACCTACTACCATAGCGGTTATTATCGTAGGCAGTCTGATTCTGTAAAGTATGATCGAATATACACCGTTCGGGTGAATTAAATCGTTAATTGGAATTATGACTTGTCCTACGATAAGAGCCAAAATGAAAGACGGTATAATAGAGAGAAATAAGAAATACTTCAGAATACTTTTATTCACAAGAATTGGACAGCCTATCCATATAATAAACTTTTCCACTATAGGTTAAAGCCAAGGGTACATCTTAGCCTAACGTCCAACGTATTAATGGATAAACAAAGTATCGAGGAGAACTCGTCTTAAATAACGATGGAAGAACCCTTAGAGAAGAAGATCAGGTTAACAGTTAATAAACTCTGTTTAGAAAAACAGTCGACAAACATCTTACGTAATAGGAAAGTTTACAAACCCTTGTATTCCTGAAAGTGTTATCCTCGCAAACTAAACCAAGTGGAAATTGGGAACTTCAACGCTTACTAGAGGAGAGCTACTTGACTAGGGTTAAAAAGTAGTCACAGTTTGAACACTATTCTTGTAAGGTGTAGAAACACTAATGGTGTTCTGAAAGAAATTAAGTATGAGTCGGAATTTCACCCCGTTCGAGAACGATCTACATTGATACACTGAAGCATGATAAAATTTATATGTATTGGATAACCTATCCATACTTATGAGAAGCTCAATCTTAATCGGAATAATTCTAGTGGTAATAGTAATATTTTCAATTCTGATTTATACTCGATATTATAGCAATAGAACAAGTACTTCCTCCAATATATCCCAGCCCATCGTGACAACTTCAGAAAAGTCCTTGAGAATCGTTAGTCTAGCCCCCTCAGATACTCAGATCCTAATTTCGTTAGGACTCGGTAAATATATAGTTGGCTTAGACGAATATTCCTTCGAGCTTTTACACTACTTGAACGAAACGTCGCTGATACCATCTAACGTGACTGTGTTCCAAACTATCAGCCCTCCTAACATATCGGGTCTTTTACTCCTTCACCCCAACGTAGTAGTTGTTGAGTATGGGCTAGACTCACACTACATACCAGATATGGAAAAAGCAGGATTGAATTTACTCATTACAAACAACGATTTCGCTTTATCCATTGTACAAGTCGAGGAAAACATCCTTAATATTGCCCAACAATTTAACGAGGTTCAAGTTGGCAAAGAGGTAGTTAATTGGATGAACTCACACATGATTAACTATACTCCTTCAGTAAACGTGGCGTATTTAGACTGGATATGTCCCAACGGTGAAGCTTACACAGTTGGGGGTAACGTGTTTATAAATAATCTTCTGGTCTTGGCTGGAGGTAACAACGTTTTTGCTAACGAATCCGGTTACCCGCTTGTAACGGCTTCCAAGATACTTGTTGTGAACCCGCAAGTGATAATAGCACAAACTGTTTACAACTATACCTATACTATACAATTAATTGAAGAATATTATAATACCACTTCAGCTGTTCATGACGGTAAAGTTTACTTGATATCCGGACTTGCAGTTGACCTTCTAGACGAACCTGGTGTATTGTCACCTTATGGATCTGTATTATTGCACGATATACTAATAGGGAAGGCTCCGCACTACATAAACACTACGTGGGTAGAAGAAAACCTTAACGTCTCACTCCCCGCATTTTAAGCGATAAACTATTTTTCTTTCAAAGGATCACTAACCTCAAATGGACACTTTACCTGAGCTAAGGTTTAAAATATACCTATCACTTGGCTTGACGATAATCTCGGAAGCGATCGTAACTTACATTCTCTTACAAATGCTTAACTTCCCCGTAATTGCCGTTATACCGTTTTTGGGTTTATTCTGGTTAATTCAGTGGCTGATTTCACCTTACTTGGTCGCCCGGAACTCTTTTGAGATTACAGAGGATGATCCTTATTATGGGAGAGTTTACGAAATGGTGAAGAGGATCGCAATAGCATCTGGGATCAAACCCCCTCGGGTATTCATCGTAAACGCACCTTATCCTAACGCCTTTGCCTACGGGAACTATGTAACAGGGAAGAGAATAGGAATAACTAGCCCTCTGCTTAACATACTAAGCGAGGAGGAACTTGCTGCTGTGATCGGACACGAGGTAGGACACATTAAGCATAATGACGTGGAAATAGGTATGGCTATAGGCTTGATACCTTCAGTCTTGGGCTTCGTAAGTAATCTACTCCTCAATTTAGGCTGGATCAGCTTAATATTTGCTGTAGATGAGACAGACTTATTATTGGGAATTGTTATGCTCGCCGTTGGGGGAGCCTTGTTTATTATAACATTAACACTCCAACTTTTCGTGCTGTGGTTTAACAGGCTAAGAGAAAGTTATGCGGACTTTCACGCAGTTCAATTATTCGGAAAGGATGCGATAAATCTAGCAAATGCCTTAGCTAAAATAGAAATATATATGCAGAACGTCAGGTTAGACCCTTTCACCGGGATCATTGTTACTGCATCTCCCGTAAAAGTAAAGGAAACAGATCCATCTATACTGGTCGAGGAGTGGCTAAATGAGAAACCTTCCCCGTTCTCAGACATTTTGTCTACTCACCCTGATCCCGCAAAAAGAGTTCAAATGATTTACAAAAGTGTAATTAGAGCATAATTGAAAAAGTTATCATTATTATTTGTCTAGTTACAGCAATATATTTTTCTACCCTTTTAATAGTCCTACAACGAATCCTATAATGAAGAATATGGAGTTATAGGGAAGATAAGTTAGCGCCTCAGTAGCGTATCTCTCTGCCTCTGGTGTAATCGTTGTAACTGAGGTCTTTATAAACGATAAGACTATGTTAGGTGAGACTACACCTATTACTATAAGTAAGATTATTATAGCTAAAAGGACTATCCCTATTTTTAGGATGTTCTTTATTAAAAACCCGATTAAAAGCCCTAAAAGAAAGGCTATGATTAGATAGACTATTTCACTTTTAGTAACATCTGGGACTATGAGCATTAAGTTGATCTACGTGAATCAGATTTTTATAGTTAAGGCTAATAGGTAAGAGTATGAAAGTAGTAAAATATCACCTCACAGTGCAAATTACTAAGGGCGATAAAGAGGAGAAAATAGAGAAGAAGTTCAGGCACTTGAATAATGCTAAAGAGTTCGCGAAGGAACTAGTTTCTAAAGAGAAAGTAAAATGCGGGGATTATAACCAAAAAGACGGGTTACTGGTAAGAGAGTGTAGCGGTGAAAAGATTAAAATAAAGATTGATATTAAGACCGAAAGAATAAAGAAAGTAAAGAGGGAAGGAGGGAAGAAGGAATCCGGTAAGGAGCAAAAGAAGGAAGAACAGAAATCACAAGAAGAGAAAAAGCAACAGTAAAAGAGATTTTGTTATATAGGTAGCGTTTTATTGTAAATGTTGTTCTAATCCCTGCCTCACTTCAGTCGCTAGTTTTTCAAGATCTTTTTCTAATTTTTCATATAATTTGTTTTTATCAACCCAGTAAAGATAACCCGGTCTACCCTTCTTTTTATCCTCACTCTCCTCCTTTTCCCTCATTATCAAGCCCTTGTCAAGGAGGTTGTTCAACGACTTATTAATAGAAGCCTTAGTTACGTCTAATTCTTCGGAAATCTCATCAGCGGTCATTTTTTTCCCTTTAACCATCAATAAGTGCAAGACGCTTACGTCACTTGAGGATAAGCCATACATAAATGCTAAGAATTCATGTATCTCAACGCTTCTGCCATCAGGGAATACAATTTTTTCTTCTTCCATGACTATATATACTA
The DNA here is from genome assembly GCA_003086555.1 of Sulfolobus sp. SCGC AB-777_G06. Next base: position 19,076 of record QEFN01000001.1, read on the forward strand.
TTAAAAAATCAAATATTAAATTTGATCTTTACCATAGGGAGAAATAGTTATAGTTTTTAGGTCAAATAATTATGATCACCCCGTGTTAGAAACTGTTAACCTGACGAAGCGATATAACGACGGTACAACGGCTTTAGACCATGTGTCCTTTAGTACGAATGCTAAGAGCATTTCCATATTGGGCAGGAACGGAGCAGGTAAAACTACCCTTACCAGAATTCTATCCACTCAACTCTTACCCACAGAAGGTACAGCCCTTATAGAGGGATATGACGTGGTGAAGGACGCTAAGAAAGTAAGGAAAATAATCGCATCAATTCCTCAGGAGGCTCACCCAGTGGGATTCGCTACTCCATTCGAACACTTACTAATGTATCTCACGGCAAGGGGTTTTCTTTGTCCGAAGCTTCCCAGCTAACTAGAAAGACTTTAAAGGAAATTGGTCTCTGGGAAGTTAAAGACAAACCTTCGGATTTGCTCTCTGGCGGGATGAAGAGGAAGATATTTGTTGCTATGGCTTTGGCTTCAAGTGCTGAAGTTATCTTACTTGACGAACCCACAGTAGGTCTAGACCCCTATTCAAGGACAGAAGTATGGTCAGTACTGAAAGAGAGTGACGTGAAATTAGTCCTAACAACTCATTATATGGAGGAGGCAGAAGAGCTGTCGGACGAAGTAGTATTACTTCACAAAGGTAAGCTGATCGCCAAGGGTAGTGTTAAAGAGCTTTTGTCGAAATTCGAAAATAAGGTGAGAGTTGAGGGTATAGGAGACCTGCTGGTCGGTAAGCTCAGGATATCTTATGTGGACAGAGAAGAAGCTGTTAAATATCTAGGTAAATACATTGTGAAACCCATAACACTTGAAGACCTCTTTATAATATACTCCGGTGAGACCCTTGAAGATTAAGTTCATTTTAGCCTTTGCTAGGTTTTATGGTGTGGCTCCCTTAGTAAGGGGCATAGTTTACGTATTCTCCTACTTAACAGTGCCTTTGGCGGAACTCTTCTTAATTTACATGATAACGAAAGGAGAATTTGTAAAGTTCGCTGTTGATGGAGGGCTTATAACGGTCATTGCATCTAATGGTCTTGCGTTCATTGCCGATTTCGCTTTTCTAAGACTAGAGCTTAAAATACAAGACCTTCTTGTAGCTACTGAAATAAGTGCGAGTGATTACATCCTGGCCTTGACTTTCTCGAATCTCATCTACTCTTCTCCAGGTATTTTAACATATGTGGCTTTGGCTACTATCTATCACCTTTTAAATCCCTTCAATTTCCTACCAGTGTTTATAACATTGTTGATACTTTTGCTAAATACTTCAGCAATAGGCTTTTTCATAGGGAGTTTGATCTCCCACGTTCGTTACTCTTGGGGGATCGGAGCGATAGCCGGAACTTTGTTGACCATCTTACCTCCAGTATATTACCCATATTACTTACTTCCTCACATGATCTTCGAGTTGATATATCCTTTACCTACTACTTTAGCGTCCATTTTAATACAGAACTTTACGGGACTTGTAAAAACTAGCTTAATGGTCCAAAGCTTTACTGTTTTAGTCGTAGAAACAGTGGTTTTTTACTATCTTTCAATAAGATTCAGCAGGTGGGTGTCTAAATGAATTTCTTGGAATAGAGCCCTAAAGTGTTGGGACTAATTGTCGTTATTATCATTTCGCTATGGGTTGTAGAATTAAACGTATCATGACTAGCGTATACCTGAGGAACTAGACTACTGTTTCCAGAAATTTTACCAATTAACTCATGCTCCAGTATTTGTATTTCATGTAATCCGCACACATTATAGGGTTGGTTATTGTCAGCAATACAGAACTCGGCGGTTAGAATATTTGCAGTAGAATAGACTTGTTGAGCAAAAGGAGACGATAAATTGTTAAGCTGAGAGAATGCATACGTCCAATTTTTACCAGAAAGAATGGATGGGCTGACTGTGGAACCTACTTGATAATAAAGTCCAGCTACGTATATGAAGGGTATTGAACCGTGTCCGTATTCCTGCCATAACTGATATACGTTCTGGGGTAAAGCTTGCAATGTCTGATGATCTCTGTTCTGATATTCGTAGGCTAACAGTGAAATGTATTTGCTCTCATACGTTACGTTAACCAATGTAAAAGTAGGAGTGTTTGGGTATACATCTGTAGAACTTGATAACATATATTCTAAACCAGAAATGTTTCCGAACCTATCAAGGGCTATTAATAGAGCCCACATTTCAGCTCCGCAGAAAGGACACCACTCTGCTCCAACAAATATAACAACCGGTTTACCTTGATAGTCTAATGACATAGTGTAGTAAGTAGGGTATACTGCTTTGAGAAGGGTAGTATTTGTTATATTATAGCCTTGCATTGATAGAGTCTTTAACTGGAAATAAACTGAAGGGGAAACTTTAACACCTATCAGAGATGAACTTGTAGAGGAGTCTACTTTAGAGCTAAAGTAATTAAAAATTATGAAAATCGAAATTATTATTAAGAAGAGAATTAAAAAAATGGTTCCAACTTGTTTGTGTCTTTTCACTTATTTCACCTTATTATGAAGACGTGTAGGTGTAGTATGCATCTGGGTATGGATATATCATTGGATCGCTAAAGTATAATATCATATTAGAAGGAACTTCTATGGCGTCTATAGCCTTGCCATTTAGTAAGGTCTTCCATATTGGGTTATTTTGGTTAGCCATTAAGACTGCACTATCATAAGTATTCAGTGCTTTCTGTAAGTTAGCGTAGGAATTCAAACACAGTGACGTATCGTTAGTTACATTTGAGGGAACTATTTGTTCACATTGTCCTGTTATTGGGTTCGGGAATATGTTAGGGTTGAATACTAAGACTACTACTATATACCATGGTATAGATTGAGTAGTACTGAATGTCACTATATGATCATGAGCGGGAGTTGGTAATACACCTTCTGGTAATCCAAATACACCATGAGTTATATTTAAGGACTCTTCAACTGCTGTGAATGCCGGCGAGTATATTAGTGACATGTGGTCAGGACATGCGGCAGGAGTTAGCGCAGCTCCACATTGTGTTAATATTGTGTAAGTTACGTTGTTATAAGTGAAGGTGGGGAACCCTTGAGGATTCGCTCCTAGTGCCTTTACACCGAATATCGATAATCCTGCAAAAGCTGGGACTATTACGTATATTGGTGCTGCATTAGCAGGAAGTGAGGATAGACCCTGACCTACTTCGCATCCCATAGAGACTTGTTCTTGCTGTGTCTCATTGGCAAATATTGTTAATCCAGTTGTGTTGCAACTAAAGTCCATGGTATAGTTTAACGTTATAACTTCACCATTTAGAAAAGCTGCGGATAAGTTATACATGATAGGCACTTTCTGAGGGACTGTTTGACTAGATGTTACCGTTTGTGTTACTGTTTGGGTAGTAGGTACGGTTGATGTTACCGTAGATGTACTTACAACTGTAGTAGGAGAAGTAACAGTAGTAGGTACAGTAGTAGTAACAGTAGTAGTAACACTTGGTTTAGTTGAGTATAGGTAAAATCCTATTGCAGCTATTATTAGTAATATTATTACAACAGCTCCGAATACTATATTAGATACAGCTTTTTTCTTTCTATCTGAATTAGGTTTTCTCATTTTTCTCTCCATTTTAAGCCTGACATGTAAGTGTTATAAAGAGTTAATAAAAGGGTGTTAAATATATTTTAACGGCCACTGCAATTTCTTGATAAGATCTTTTTAACATAACCTATTTTGGTTTTAGATTTAAGGAGAGCAAATGACTAATAACGTAAGTACTCTAGTCCTTCTTTTAAGTAGCATATTAATCTCGCTAAGTGAGGGAATCTCGATTGTAAAGAGCTATAAAAGAACTTCTCTTAGGATAAACTTTATAAAAATCTTAGTAATATTAATAGAAGGAATAATTATATCTACTATACTATTAATCTCAATACTTTTATCAGCCATTTCTACGGTATTAGTGTTCTCTCTGGATTTTGTGTATACTATATCAATATTCCTTCTATTTAGTAACTCGTCACCAATTAAAGGAAAAGAAAAGAGTATAAACGACTTTAAAGTCGCTCTATCTATCCTACTCCTACCTTTTATAACCGCGTTGCTACTATCAACGGATATGCTTATTTATACCCATCAATTTCAACCAGCTTTAGGTCTCTATAGCCCTATATGGAACGTAATTTCCTATTTCGTATCCATTACTGGGAGTCAATGGATACTGATAATTTTTGGCTCATTCTTTACACCCTTAGTTATTCACAAAATCTTAGCTTCGAAGAGTAGGGGTAACAAGGTGAGGTTAATGCTTATGTTTTTAGCTTACTGGATTTATAGCACATATCTACCTAACTTTTCACCAGTTTCTTCGATTTTTCCTTATATTCCGTACTCTTGGTTCAACGGATTCGGAACGTTTGGTCCTTTAGCTCCATCTCTACTTATAGGAGCATTAGGGACTTATGCTGTAACTGCAGTGTTATCTTTTCTATTCGGTTCAAGACAAATATGTTCGGTAACTTGTACGGCACCCTTTATGCTACAAGGAACTGTAATAGGAGATATGAAGATTTTTAACAGAACAACTAAAGTCGGGAAAAAGATGTTGACGAGTAGGTTATCTGCCTGGTATAAAATAATCATGTCGCTTACATGGGGTATGCTCTTAATCTTTGCTATCCTTTCTTTACTCGATCAGCTAGGCTACATTAACTTCTACATACTGGGTAACGACCCTACAGTCTTCTATGCAGTATTATACTTTAACCTACTGTGGTACGTACAATTTCTGTTAATACCCTTTGTTGGGAATTACAGCTGTGTTAACATGGGTATCTGTACATGGGGGAGTTTTAACCAGTTCTTCGGAAAGTTAGGGTTCTTCAAGTTAAAAGTAAAAGACCCGCAAACGTGTCTAAATTGTAGGACAGTAGACTGTGCAAAAGCTTGCCCAGTTGGAATAACAGACATGAGGGCCTCTTTTTTAAGGAAGGGTGAACTCAAGTCTTTTAAGTGTATTGGTGCAGGAGAGTGCGTTGAAGCGTGTCCTCATGACAACATATTCATATATGACGTGAGAAACTGGTTAAGGGAAAAAATTGGAGAATAAAGTAAGAGGAACAATCCACGCAAAGTCTGATAAGTCGTTTTACTTATTTTTTCCTTAAAAGAAGGTACCCTATAAGTTCTATAGTTATAGTTATTATGACTCCTTTGTACAGTTCAGCACTGTTTGTAACGGTTGTGGTGATATAAGTTATGACTGAAGTTACAACATGGATCGTAACATAACTCGTAATTGTAGAAGTTATGGTCACTGTGGATGTGATAGTTTGGTCAGAAGTAATTTGTCCCTGCGAGATAGTGGTTAGAGTAGTGGTGGATTGATTACTAACGTATATGTTTTCTGACTCGTTAATGAGGACTGGCTCATATATCCCGTTCACTAAGACAAAGACGTACTCTGGCTGAGGAACCCAAAATTGTTTTTCGCAGTATACAGGTTAATTAGACGTTACGTAGTAGGTCTTGTTTAGAATAAATGACGTTAAGTGAGAGAATAAAGGATTCGCAGCCAAGAAAGGAAGAGTCATATTCCCGAAGGGACAGACGATAGCACCTTAGATGAAAGTAGTCTCGTTAATGAAATAAGATGTACTACCGTTAGGATATTTTATGACCCAGAGGCTTCCAAAGGGAAATGTTAGCACTTTATTTCCGCTTATTATTACACTGGGAAGCGCTAAGTCCTCTCCTACGTAGTACATAACGCCGTGGGTATCATTATATACTACGAATACCCTGTTTCCCTTTGCTAGATAGGCTTTACCATAAACTGCAGAGTCAGCGATATTCTTAAACCCGTCTATTATCGCTGGAGGAACGTACCACTCCCCGTCATATAAGTATTCAGTTGAGATAGAAACATTAAAACCCTTCCCTAAATACGCTGTAGATGCGTTTCTATATCCTGCAACTACAGTACCGGGATAAGTTGTTGCAGATACTCCGCCGTAGGTACCCGGAAGATAACATACTTGTTGGTGTGAGAAGGTTCCGTTAGATATAGTAAACGTTACGAGGAGTCCACTACCGTTATACTTCCAAAAGGTAGTTAGTACGTACTTCTTACTCTTTGAAGGAAAACTAAAGCTTTTCATGTGATATATACCGTTGTAATAAATGCTCGACAACCATTGTTGGTCCCCGTAGGGTTCATAATACCAGAACACGTTTTGGACTAATATAGGAGTGTTGTTTACGATAAGGTATACGTTCTCTTGTGTCGAAGGAACTTGAGAAGTTACATTTACACAGTAGTAAGTCACTGTAGAGTTAATTCCATTTATTTGCATCGTTGGAAACTCGTAACCGTAATCATTAGCCCCTATTTCTACGGTAAGAACAATTTGTGAAGAAGAAGCTATCGTGAGTGAAAATAACGAAGTGAAAATAACTGCCAACACTAGAGCTTTGAGGAATTTTCTATTTCCTCTAATAAACACGAGATAGATTACGGTTCATTTATTTTAAAAATTTTCCGAATACAGAGATAATGTTTTAAACACATAATCAAGCATTAATGGAAATTGAGAGGCGTTCCGATACTTCTCGCGAGGGCAGTCTATGGGATAAGTTGGTTCTTCCTTTCCCCCTATTTACCGTATTTAATCGGAAGTACACATGCACCTCATTACTTTGTGAGCTTAATTCCCTTGTCCTTCTTTGCTTCAGCTGCTATAATGCAAGTCCCTGCCGCAATTATTTCTACAAAGCTTGGTATGAAAAGAACTTATACATTAGGTCTTATAATTATGGGAGTATCAGATTTCCTGATCGGTTTATTTAAAGAACCATACACAGTATTAATTTTATACGCTTTCACCGGTTTTGGAGTATCGTTCTTTTTCTCGTCCGCTGGGGGTACATTAGCAGTTTTAAATGAAGGAAGAGTTACAACTGCCCTCGGTCTTTATAACGCTATGTTTGCAGTTGGGGGTATATTAGGGTTAAACTGGGGTTTCGTCGACTCTATATTAGGTTTCAAACTTGCTTCTATATTCTTAGGCTCATTAACAGCTCTGATGGGTATTGTAAACTGGTTTGCTTCATATCCTAATAATAGACCGAATTTTAAGGTCATAAAAGACGTTAGGGTAGCTATCATTGCTTTAGCTACATCAGGTATATGGGGCTCCTATTATGTAGTGAGCGAGTATTTTCCTTCATTCTCATTTTACGTACTAGGTAGATCTGCAATAATAACTGGATCAGTATCGTCGATCCTACTTCTCTCCTCAGTACTTGGAGGAGCTCTATCTACGTTGATAGAAAGAAGAGACAAAATAAAGTGGATCGTAATAACTGGGGTACTTGGTGTGATACCAGTAATCTCCCTGTATACACCATACTACGAGGTGGGATTATTCATTATGGGATTTTTTAATGAGATGAGTATTTCGGTAATTTATTCCTTAGTTGTTGATATCGTAAAGAGTGGTAATTCCTCTCTTTCACTGGCTGTTACAAACGCAATACAAATAGGTCTTGGAATGAATGAGTTAATAATACCATCTATTGCAGGATTTTATGTGTGGGTAGTTGTGTGTTTAGTGTCCACTCTTCCCCTCTTTTTATTAAATTTGGTTAGACAGAGTATTTAGTAGATTTCATTATATAATATTTTTGCATCCTTCAGATATAGATAATTTAGATGAAAACTTATTATTCACTTTTTAGCGATTTCTTAAACTCTTCTACCGCCCTTTTTATATCTTCCATAGATGCCTCGTCTTCAAGAGTTGATATATCTCCTGCACTTTGTCCCATCATTACAGCCTTAATTACTCTTCTCATTACTTTCCCTGATCTTGTCTTAGGTAGCTTGTCCACGAAATGAACCTCAGGCGTAACAATTGCTCCCATATACTTCCTTACGTGATTCTGAATATCCTTTGCTAGCTCGGGGGACGCTGAATATCCTGACTTTAACACTACGAATAAGTGTACTGCCTCACCTTTTACTGGATCTGGAATTCCTACAGCTGCTGCTTCTGCCACTGCCGGATGGGCTGTCACAATCGATTCAACTTCTCCCGCACCTATTCTGTGAGCAGCTACCTTTATTGTCTCATCTGCTCTTCCCATTACCCATATGTAACCGTCCTCGTCTATCATTGCATAGTCTCCAGGGTAATAAATACCTGGGAACTTGTTGAAGTAAGTCTTCTTTAACCTCTCGTTATTCGGATCGTTCCACATTCCTATCATCATCATAGGCGGGAACGGCGGTAACATTACGAGGTATCCTCTCTCTCTCGGGGCGGTTGGCTTGCCCTCTTCATTAAGTACTTGAACCTTATTTCCAGGCAAAGCAAAACCTACTGCAGGTCCTGATTTCATCGGCAAGTAGACTACACCGGGTATGTAACCGATATTGGGACCTCCGGTCTCTGTTTGCCACCACTGGTGGGACATGAATACTTTTCCTCCTCCTACGACTTCTAGTCCCCACTTCCACGGGGCGTAGTTAAGGGGCTCTCCGTTAGTGACGATAACCCTCAGTGAAGACATGTCGTGTTGCTTTACGTAGTCCTCGCCGTACTTCATGAATGACCTTATAGCCGTTGCTGAAGTACCGAATGTAGTGGCTCTATACTTCTCTATTATCTCAGCCCACTTGTCTGGGTACGGATAATCTGGGGCATCTTCATAAATGACGATTGTCCTACCCATAACTAGGGGTGAGTAAGTTATGTAAGAGTGACCTACAATCCAACCTATGTCAGAGGTATTGAACAATACATCGTTATCCTGACTTAAGCCGTAGCTCCATAAGAGCATTGTTGCAGTACCAACCAGATAACCTCCGGTACTGTGAACGATTCCTTTAGGCTTACCTGTAGTGCCAGAGGTGTACAAGATAAATAAGGGGTGAGTAGCTTCTACCGGTTCAGGCTCTATAGGCTTGAACTTACCGACTTCGTCAAAGTAGACATCCCTCTTCTCGTTAAACGGGATCTCAGTCCCCGTTCTCTTATATATAAGGACCCTTTGAACGGGACTGTTATTTCCAAGTATCTGTAGAGCTTCATCTACAGTCTTCTTCAACTCAACAATTTTACCCCTCCTATAATAAGCGTCGGCTGTAACAACTACTTTGGCTCCGGCGTCTTGAATTCTATCAGCTAATGCTTGTGCTCCAAAGCCGGCAAATACTACGCTGTGAATTGCCCCTAACCTGGCTACAGCTAACTTCGCAATTACACCCTCCGGCGTTAAGGGCATGTATATCGTTACTCTATCACCCTTCTGTACTCCTAACTGTCTCAATGCGTTAGCCCACTTGTTCACTTCGTAATAAAGGTCTTGATATGTAACTATTTTCTTCTCTCCTCTGCCGCTCTCCCATATTATAGCAGCCTTATACTTTCTATGAGAGTTCAGGTGCCTATCTACTGCATTATAAGAAGCATTAAGTTTACCACCTACGAACCACTTAGTCAGTAACCCTTCTTCTTGGACGAACGTCTTTTGCCAAGGTTCAAACCAGTCTATTAATTCTTTAGCCAACTCTCCCCAGAATCCTGCTGGGTCTTCAACGCTCTTTTTATATAAATATTGATAATATCTCGTATTATAATCTGCTTTCTCTTCTAGATTCTTCTCGCCCAGTTGTTGTAACTGTTCTGACAGTTTTTCACCCATATGGATCAGTATAAATTGTTTAAACACTCATAAAAAGCTTTTACCTTCAAAGTGAAGAATAGGAGGATGAAGAAAGTAGGGCTAATAACGCTGAGTTGGGTCTTCTGGGGAATTTCCTATTATTTCAGTTACCCGTTTATTTCAATATATACTACATCGTTCGTACCCAGCCAATACGTTAGTTTACTATATGTACTTTTCACTCTCTTTGCAATACCGATGCCGGTGCTCGGGGCTAAGATTTCTAGGAGTATAGGAGTAGTAAAAACCATGTGGTTAGGCATGTTCATATCCGGTTTCGGTTATCTGATAGTAGCTTTTGCTAAGGATTTCACTGAGTTGGCTATCGGCTTTATAATATCTTATACCACATTCCTCTCGCTACCGAACTTCTACTCCTACATGAGCTCTTGCGGTAAGGGTGTAATAACGAGAGTCTGGGGGTTTTCCATTTTACCTTCATTGTTTACCCCCGTAATAGGTGGGTTTTTAGCTGATTATTTTGGAATAAGGCTTGTATTTCTCGTTGCAGGAGTGTTTAACTGGGTCTCTTCTGTTCCGATCTTATTCCTAGAAGAGAAGGTCTTACCCAGAGGTAAGATAACGTTTAGTAGAAAATCACTTATCCCAATCCTAGTCATTTTCCCTATCTCCCTAGTTTTCCCTTACGTATATCTGGAGATTAAGACCATATACAACCTTAACGACTTTTTCGTAGGAGTTTTAGCTACCTTAGCGGAAATCTTTGGGATGTTTCTCACTTTTATCTCGTCTTACATTAGAAGACCTTTTCTACCGGTCTATCTAGCCATATTTTCTTTCTTACCACTTATGTTAGTGTCTCCGTTCTTTTCCGTACTTTTCGGTTCATGGGAGGCTATTATCCCCAGTGCGTTAGAGGAAGTTGATGACAGAAGCCCCGAAACTTATGCCTCGATCAATTCCCTACAACAGATAGGATGGTTAATGGGGTTCATAGCGAGTGCCATTTCCTTTTCTCCAGCATTATCTATCTTCATTTCTTCTGCAGTGTCCCTTACTTTAGCATTATTCCTTTTCTTAACGGGTAGGGAAATAAAACTGTAATTAGTTAACTGGTTGAACAGTTTAATTCGTAAGAGGTCTGTAAATAGGCCGACTCGCGTTGTGTAACTTTACGTACTTGATAATTCTAAAAAGCGATTTAAATACTTCAGCTCTAAGTCTATCATATATGGACATACTTGAACTAGCTATCCTCACGATGTTGTCCGAGGACGAGATGAGTATTAGGGAGATTGAGCAGTATTTGGGAGCCAGAAGAAGGAGGATAGCCAAGTCTCTACAAGAGCTCGAAAAAAAAGGATTCATAGTAAAGAAAGCGTACATAGGGAATGGCGACGTTATATTCGGCATAACAGAACAAGGGCTGGAAGAACTCTACAAGAACTACATCATCTTGAGAGACCTCGTGAGAGAGATGGAAATTTCTGTGTGCACTAAGTTCGATTGCTAACTTTAGTGGCTTTTCCTAAACTTACCTCTTCTAGCTTCTTCTTCTTAGTCTCCTTTACAGTAGTAATGCTTATGAGTAACGCGAGAAGTGATGTGGTACCAAAAAGTAAAAGGGAACCTGCAAGTCCTAAAGACTTAACCATTGAGGGAAACACGAAGACCCCCAGTACTGCACCTGCCCTACTTACAGCGGTAGTAATTCCTTGTGCGGTTGACCTTACAGAGGTCGGGAAGATCTCAGCTGGGTAAAACAACGTTACAGCTCCAGCCCATTGCTCCATTGCAACGAATACCATGAAGTAAGGCAAGAGAATGACTCCAGATATCTTAGTCAGACCGCCTAAGACCAGCAAAACACTCATGGAGCCCAATCCTGCAAATAATGTAAATCTTCTTCCTATTTCATCGATAATTGCTACGGCTATTGCATATCCTATTATAGCCCCTACCGAAATTAGCATTGTCGCGTAAAGAGTCTCTACCTTAGAAGAAAATGCGAACTGATGTAGCAGCGAAGGGTAGTATAGTCCTATTCCGTAAGACGCCACGTCGAATAAGAACCAGATGACTGAAAGGGATAGTAGTATTATGCCTATTTTTCCCCTCACTAAGTCTTTCGTTGTAAGTCCTTTGTTTTCTTCCTCTTGCGTAGGTAGACCCTCCTCATTTATGAGCCCCTTGGAAATAAGCCATCTTGGGGATTCAGAAAGGGATATCCTACCTAGGATTATTGGGATAGCTAATATCCCACCTAAAGCGAAGGAATAACGCCAGAAGTAATCTCCGGTGCCGAGAAAGATCAAGTTTGCTATAGCCGAAAACAGAGTCCCTAACCAATACATGGCCACTGAACCCATGAGGTACTTTCCTCTACTCTTTGAGGGAGAGAACTCAGAGACAATAGTACTACTTATAGGGTAATCCCCACCTATACCGATACCGAGAAGGAACCTAAAGACGAACAGTTCCAACATATTAGTGGAGAAAGCCGAAAGGATAGCAAATACAGTGAAGAAGAAGAGGTCGAGTCCAAATAACTTTTTCCTTCCTAATTTGTCGGACAAGTATCCAAACAGTACAGCACCGATTCCCATACCCATTAAGGAAGAAGCGGTGACTAAACCCTCTTGCAAAGGGGTTAAGGACATTTCCTTAACGATGAAAAGTAGGGCATAGGATATCACTGAGAGATCATAACCGTCCAAGAAAAACCCTCCAGAAGATAAATAAAAAGATTTTAGTTTGTCCCTCAGGTTTTCAAAGTCCATGTGTTACTCTTCGTATCGAGCCTAAAAACAGTTATCAACTAAGCTTTCAAGTTGTTTATTAACTTTCATCACGTCCAGCTGAACTTTTCTTTAAAAAATCTAAACTTAACTAAATTTGTTAAAACCACCTTAGGAGGTCGAAGAGTAGGTCGAGAAATCTGCCGAAGTGAATCTCATAAACTACCTCGGTATTCGCCTTTTTCTTCCACAGATCTAGGTAGTCAATAACCGTCATCCCCCTAGTCAGACAGTCACAGTTCTCTATATCTACATAATGTCTGTCCGATTTCTTAATAATACCCCTGTCTATAGCAATACTGGTGGTTATTAAGTCCGGGTGAGGAGTACCACCTATCTTCTCATTCTTCATCGAGTACTCTCTATAGTGGGAGTAGATCTTGATGTAAAACTGGCTCATCTTCGTGTTCATGTCCTTTATCTTGTTCCACAACCCGTCATCAATGGGGTAGTTTACAATGACGTCCCAAGGCACCATAGTAATGTCGAAACCCGCATTGAATATTATCTTAGCTGCATCCGGGTCGACCCATATGTTGTACTCAGCAACCGGCGTTATATTACCTCTTCCCCACGCGGTACCTCCCATCACCCAAACTTTCTTGATCTTATCAACTATACTCTTATCTTTCAAATAGGCTAATGCTAAGTTTGTTAAAGGGGAGATAGCTAGGAACTCTAACTCCCCGGCGTATCTGTCGGCTAATTCTACTATTGCGTCCATCGCTTTCTTGCTCTCCGGCTTAAACTTACTAGGCCTGACTATTTCATCCCCTATACCACCCTTTCCGTGGACTTCCTCAACACTCCTGAATGGTTTAACTAACGGTCTGTCACTTCCGGGGTAGACCTTAACGTCTTTTCCGATGAACTCTAACGCCCATAACGCGTTATTTATTTCTTGTTCGTAAGAGATGTTACCCTCTACGATCGTTAAAGCCTCAACTGATATTCCGTTTTTAATCAAGGCGAATAATGACATTATGTCGTCTTCTGCAGTATCACAATCTATTATGAAGTGTCTAGTCATTAAGACCCCTAAGCAAAGATACCCCTAGCGTCTAATAACCTCTTAAGTTTAACGTGAACCTCTTTCGGTTGATCCTTAGTGTAATACTTTATATTAGACTCTTTTAACATATCTGTGTCCGCATTTACTAACACGAAAATTCCGCTCTTCCATATCCAGTAAGCGTATAAAGGCTGTGATACTTCTACAACCTTTTTGAAACTCTCGAAGTCGTCCCCTTCGACTATGACTTCTTTCCTCTCGTCATTTACCTCAACTAGAGGAACGCCCTCGTCAACTGAATAGCCCTTTAGCATGATCTCTTTAGCATACGAAGCATGAACTCTAAATTTCCCTCCCTGATAGTCTACTAGTAATACTAGGGGTGAAAGGCTCATTAGTTTTTCTATGTCTCTATTGACTACTTCCTCCTTCTCGTAAGTTAAGATCTTTGAGGGCTTGGGGTAGAGTTTAAGTTCAGCTCTAGAAATTGCCCCCACAATCCCTTTGGAACCCACTAACATCTTCCACTTAATACCTCCATAAGGAGTAAGCACTCTTACCCAATTAGTAAAATCTATCGGCTTACCGTAAGCTGTAGAAAGTGGTGAAGCAAAATTTGTAGCAAGTAATCCGCCTACGGTTCCGTCGTATAGTGTTGGTAAAAGTAAGCCTTCTTCGCTAGCCTCTTTTCTGATCGCGTTTACATCAGCTCCCGCTAAAGCCTCCACAACTCCGTTTTTAATTTCAAACCAGACCATCTTTCTAGTGTAGACATACTCGTTTACACCCTCTTTTTTTCCGTGTTTGCCGTTACCTAAAACTTGGATTTTAAGCCCCTCTTCATAAGCGCCTCTGATAACTTTAAATAATTCTTCTTCTGAGTGAACATCCATACAGTTATATTATTGTGACAGAAAGAGTTAAATAGTAGTTGGCTTAAACTCATACAGTTCTATATAACATACATCTTCACAGTTCTTTTTGATCTCCTCTCCATATAGAGGTATTCCGTTAACTATTTCCACTATATAAGACTTATTAATCACTAGAAAGTAGTATGCAGAATCATCCTTAGGCAGTGTTTCAAGGAGCTTTAAAAACCCCTTATAGTTCGTATAAAGATTAAGTTTTAGCTTCTTCTGTATCATACTGGTAGACTCGAATTCATCCTCGATCACGGAGTTGATCAAATTATTTATAACTTTGTTCTTCATAATTTTGCCTACAAAGCCCCAACTGCTTACGTTAACTTTAATTCTGCTAGAGTACTCGTCAAGTGGAATAACTATTACGTCGATTTTGCAAGACCCCAGTTTTGTGTGAAGAAGAATTGACACTGAGTTTTCTTCAATCTTCTTCATTATTTTACCCTTTATCTTCACACTAAGAACTGAAGTCTCAAATGTCTCATTATCTTCTACTTGAAAGCCTAAGCTCTCCAAGAAATCGTTTTTGGAAAGCATTAGAATAAGCTCTTCAGCCCTGCGTAATAGCGTTATTTCGTTCATTCAAAATTAGTATTTGCATGAACATAAATAAATTTTTTCAATTAACATTTTAGCTTAAATTTCCTCTTGATAAAGTATAACCATGCCAAAAGTAGCCGTCATTATGGGGAGCAAATCTGATTGGGAATACATGAAAGAAGCCGTTGAAATTCTCAGGAATTTCGGAGTAGAAACCGAGGTAAGGGTGGTCTCTGCTCATAGAACTCCAGAGTTCATGGTAGAATTCGCTAAAACCGCAGAGAAGCGAGGTATTGAAATTATAATAGCGGGAGCTGGCGGGGCAGCACATCTCCCAGGTATGACTGCATCGTTGACTCATTTACCGGTGATCGGAGTACCAATTCCATCTAAAAATCTCAACGGGTTAGACTCCCTGCTATCGATAGTCCAGATGCCCTACGGTGTACCGGTGGCTACGGTAGCTATAGGTGGAGCTAAAAACGCCGCATTACTCGCCTTAAGGATTTTAGGTATTAAGTACCCGGATATAGCTGAAAAAGTAAAGAAGTTCATGGAGGACATGAGAAATGAAGTCCTTAATACAAGACTTGAATAAAAGGAAGATCGCAATTCTAGGAGGAGGGCAACTAGGTCGGATGATGATCTTAGAAGGGAGGAAGTACCCTTTCACTTTCTACGTGATGGATGAACCTAATGCCCCAGCTTGCAGAGTGGCAGATAGGTGTTTCAAGCCCGAAGAATACAAGGAGATGATCAACCAAGTTGACGTAGTGACCTTTGAGTTCGAGCACGTAAAAGAAGAAGCTCTGGAATACGCTAAAGAGAAGGATAAGCTCTTCCCTAATATAAACACTGTTGAGCTGAAAAGAGAAAGGTGGAAGGAGAAGACGTATTATAAGGAGCATAACTTACCGACTCCCAAATTTTACGTGGCAGAAGATGGGGAAGAGGCGTTAAGGATACTTAAAGACCAGTTCAATAACGTGGGTGTTCTTAAACAGAGTAGAGGAGGGTACGACGGAAAGGGTCAGTATTTCATAAAGGGTGACGTGGAAAAATACTCATTCATAAAAGATATGAAATGTAAATTTGTGGTTGAAGAGTTTGTGGATTATGACTATGAGGCATCAATAATAGCGGTTAGAGATAAGAAGGGAAATTTCAAGGCTTACCCTCCTACTTTTAACTATAACGAGAAAGGTATTTTAGTTTATAATTACGGACCATTCAACGATGATCGTTTTAAGGATATCGCAAAGAGATTAGCAGACTCACTGGAGTACGTAGGGACTATGGGCATTGAGTTCTTTATAAGAAAAGGAGAAATACTAATTAATGAGTTCGCACCTAGAGTCCACAATACGGGTCATTACACACTTGATGCTGCTTTCGTATCTCAATTCGAACAGCACATAAGGGCTATAGGTGAAATAGACTTAGGAGACACAACACTACTTTCTTATGGTGGAATGGTTAACATCCTTGGGACCGACAATGTTCCTTACGAGGTGTTGAAATTTGGAAAGGTATACTGGTACGGTAAGAGTGAAGTCAAGAAGAGGAGAAAGATGGGGCATGTTAACGTTGTAGGGGAGGATTTAGAGGATGTTAAGCAAAAAATTGATAATATCATGAAACTAATATACCCTGAAGGCTTAGACTTATGAAGATTAAGTTCAAGATCTGGATAGAAACGGATGACGGTAAACCGATTTTGGGTAAGGGTGGGGTTAAACTCCTAGAGAACATTAAGAGCACCGGAAGTATTGCTGAGGCAGCTAAAAACGTAAATGTGTCGTATAAATTTGCTTGGGAGTATGTAAAGAAGATAGAAGGACTTCTGGGTGGAATTGAAACCAAAAAAGGAGGAAAGGGAGCTGGAGGGACGATGTTATCTGAGAAGTTAGATAAGATAATAGAAATTTACCAGAGTGCTGAAAAAGAAATCGAGGAAGTTTTAAAAAAATATGAGGAAAAGCTCAACGACGTTACGACAAATACTTGATTATACTCTCAAGGATTCACTCCTTTCACCTGAAGGATGCTGCTAGGAAGGTTAGTAGGGTGGGTTGCTGAGGAAGTTATAAGGCTCGGGCAAACGAGATAAAGTTGGAAAGGTTAATGAATCTCATCAAGAACGTTGATAAACTACCTAAGGAGTTTAGGAATAAGCTGTATTTGATGCAATATCGTCGTTTGTAGTATTGGATTGAATGGCAGGCAAAGAAGCACATGGTTTTGTAATACAGTACGTCAATCCTAAAGTACTTTTCTATTTCATGTCTTAAATGCGGAAAAAGCTGATGGAAGTTGATTATCGTTGGTTTAAGTGTAATTACAGTAATGAAAATGACCGTGACGTTATATCAATCATAAATCTTAATGGGAGGGAGTCTCTGACCCTCTCGACTGCACCTCAAATGATAGATGTAAGAGTGAATCGATAAGGAGAACTATCGCCTTTATGGCGAGGAGGGAGTCAGCCTTAGCCAAACCTAAGCTCTTTATGCGATTAGAACGATGCATATAAGAATACATTAATCAAATAAACGACTACACCGGAAATCCTAATTGTTCAATAATTGTTTGTCAAGACTTTCCATCCAATTCACCATAATATTATATTTGATTTAGGAAATTATATAGCTTTATATTAATAAAATTACAATAATCGAAATTTTTAATTGATATAAGTTTAACAAAAGATTAAGGAAATAGCCAAAACTTTTCAACCATGTTAAGAAAAGGAATGCCGTCCTCATGTCATATTTCGGTAGTGCTGGTGGTATTACTACTTTGTAGGTCTATACCATAGTTATAACGTACTATGTACTTTAATTCTCTACTTATCATCTCCATAGAGAGTTCTCCCTTAAGGCCTTTTTCAATTATATCACGGAACTCCTCGGGAATGTAATCCAACCTGGGTTCTAGGCTGTAGAAGTCTTTTAGAGCAATTTCTCTTTTAGATGGATCAGTCACTGCTTCCTCTATCTCCCTTTCCAACCACTCTGGGAAGGGGAAGTTATTTGTCAACGCTACGTAAAGTGAGACAGTAAATGAGTACACGTCAAAGTTATATTCAGCCTTTCCTCCGAACCTTTGCATTGGGTGAGCATAGTACGGTGTGTAGTGAATGACCGGTAGACCCAATTTTACTGCCGACCCAAGATCAGAAAGTTTCGGCTCAACTCTACCTGAAGTTAACACATCAAGCGCTTCATCTCCGTATTTAGGAAGTCTTGAAGTGAACAGAACGTTAGATGGTTTTATGTCGCAATGCACGTACCCGTTTTTATTTATGTGGATTACGGCATCAGCTATTTTCGAAAAGATCACGGCAACTATTTGACTCCACTTACTTGAATGCCTTAGTGTTGAAAACTCCGAATTTACTAAAATCTCCCTCAGATCCCCTCCTTCCATATACTCCATAACTATTGCCGGTGGAGATGAGTAGTAGTCTGTAAAGTTCTCATCTACAAAACTTGCAAATATCCTTACTAAATTAGTTGAGCCCTTAGATATCTCTTGCATTTTAGCTACTTCATAAAGTAACTCGTCATAACGGAACTCCTTCTTTACCACTTTCATAGCAAATTTTCTCATCCCCTTTTCCACCAGGAGAACGTAACCCATTCCTCCAGTACCTATTACCTTTTCTACTTTGTAACCGTAAAGGACATACCCTATCCAACTGTTTGGGTCGAACTCGTCCCTAGGTGTGTAGAGCATATAAGGTTCTACTTTACTACAAGCTTCAACGAATCCCTCTTTACAAGCAAACAAGAACTCCTTCATAGCATTTGAAGGGGAATTAAGTGCCTCATAGGCTAAGCCCTTCAGATAAGCCGTGGAGGAGTTCCTCCTTAGCTTCTCAGCTTCCTCGATCACTTTCAACGCTTGTTCGTACTGTTGATTCTTAACATAAGCGTTAGCTAGAGACAACAAGTTACTGAAGTCCCTTCTTAGCTTGACTGCTTCTTCGAAATACTTCACAGCTTCCTTATAGTTTTTCTTAGATAAGAAGTACCAGCCCAGTTTAAGGGCTGGAGCATCGTAAGTCGGTATTACCTTTAAGGCTTCAAATAACACTTTAACGTTACCGGTTCTGTCAAATTCGTCTATTAAGCTGTTAGCTCTCTCCCTTAACTTCTTCTCTAGTTCCCTATATTTGTTCTCGGAGAAGAAGGAGTAGATTTTCAGGGCTTCTAATTCTTCCCCTATCTTCTCGTAGCACTCAGCTACTGCTAAAGATTCCTCTGGGAACTTCGAGGTCAAAGTATTGTAAAGCTGTATGGCCTCATTGCACTTGTTTAAGCGGGATAATGCGATTACCGCGGCCCTTACTACTTCAGGGTTATTGTGTTCCCTGAGCATGTACTTGGTTAGTTCATAACTAGTGTCCATGTAATTCATCAGGGTTTTCACGTCTCCTTTAGGTATGGGTACTCCGTGAACTAACAAGTAGGGAGTATTTTCAACCGCATCACCTCTGATCTCTCCGAAGTGTAGGATTACAGAATCGGGAGTTTGGAAGATATATCCATTAAATTCTTCTATACGACCTACGAGCGTCGCCTCCTTCAGACCGTCGAGCTTTGAGGAGTCGTAAACTGGAGTAGAGGTTAGCTTAACTTTACCGTTCTCGTACTTGATAACATAACCGATCACGTCACCTCTTAGTTTAGGTCTTTCTTGGGTCTTTCTCAAAGTACCATCTAAATAGAGGTAATATTCTCCATCCTTTGTGAAAAGTATGAACATGATTAACTGATTATCGCGTTAATGTATTTAATATGCCTACAAATAATACCATTTAAATAAGAGCCCTTGGTATTATGTCAGTATTATTAAGCCCCATTCTTTTAAAGAGTCAGCTTGGTCGAAGTGATTAGACTCGTCTTTTATTTGTTTACTCATGTCCATTTCTATAAGTTTTTGTAAATATTGTAATATTCCCTCTATCGCATACATTTATACCAGCCGAATTAGTGGCGTCTATCGGTGCCGTCATAGCCGATGTAGCTACAGTGGTTTGGTTAGTTAACTTACTTCTAACCTTAGTTAGGGGAAGAGCCGCAAATGTTGAAAACCTCACGGATTCGTATACCCTAATTACTATGCATACTGCAAGTAACCTTCCTAATCACGCATTTAAATGGAATAATCATAATATTAAGTGAGAATCTTTTTTGTCTTATCTTTATACAGTGAAAATCTTAAATTAAAAAATCCTAAAGCTTATGCATAGAAAAGCTTATATTTGACTTTTGTTAGTAATAGAGATTAAAAAGAAGACAACAAAGGTGAATATAAACATGGCAGAAGTTGCATATAGAGTAGTCTTTGAGGGGGCATTCTATAAGATAGTAGAGGACGATGAAGCCTCTCTATTATTATTCGAAGGTAAACCTATATCAGCTACATGCGTTGAGCACGGTACGCACGGAAGCCCATACGGGTGCCCCCACGTAGAAAGACTAATGAAAAAGATTTTTTCTTAACTAACCTTTCGAGCCTATAACAGCTATTTCTATTAAAACATCTTTTGGTAACCTTGATACTTCTACTGTAACTCTAGCAGGTGGTTTTTCCTTAAAGTATTCCGCATAGACGGAATTGAAGTCTGAGAACATGTTCATGTCTTTTAAGTACACGAAACTCATTACAACATCGCTTAACTCAAATCCTGCAGCCTTTAGGACAGCCTTCAGGTTTTCGAGTACAACTCTTGTCTGCTCCTTAATCCCTCCTTTAACAACTTCTCCAGACTTAGGATCTACTGGAATTTGTCCAGAGACATACACTGTATTTCCTACTTTTACTGCTTGAGAGTAAGGACCTATCGGTTTAGGTGCGTCCGGAGAGAAAACTATTTCCATATCATAAGAAAGGGGAACTAGATTTTACGTTTTATCCTCTCTAACCTAATCTCCTCGTTTATATTCTTTTCCAGCTTGTTAAGGTTAGAATTAACTGTAATTAATCCTATTCTAAGAATTGATCCTATTCTAACTAAAAGCGAGCCCTCATGCTCTAACGTGATCCTAATCACGTTTTCATCAACTTTACTTATTTTAAGTACGCCTCCTCCTTTATCAGAATCATACACGTACTTCACTTCATTGTAACCAAGGAACACTCTCCCAGTTGAATGATAAGAGGATAATGCAACTTTTCCCTCAGCTTCAAACTTTTCACCATCTACTTTAATTCTATTAACGTTAGGAAATATCCTAGGGATTGTGAAGCTTGGGTCAGCAAATATCTGCAACACGACATCGACTGGATGTGATATTTTAATTTCTCTTTCCACCTTCATCATTATAAATATTGGTTACAAAGAATTAATTTTTAATTCCATTCATTGTAAGTTCAGTATTTTAATGTTGTAATAACTTATCTATATACAGGTCGCATAAGTTGGTTCGTAATACTTTTATTGTACTATTTTACGAAATAACATAGTAATTTTTTATCCATGTTTATCAGTTACAGAAGAGATATCATTCTCTTCTTATATGTAGTTGATAATGTAAAGCTATTATCAAGTCCCTTTCCGTAATTATACCACCTACTGTGCCATCTTCCTTCAGTACCAGAAGCGAACCTACTTTCTTCATGATCATAGTACTTGCGGCTTCATTTATAGATTTCTCTGGATCTATAGTTAGAACATCTTTAGTAGCTACCTGTGAGACTTTCTTTGAGAAGAACATGTCTGGATCACTCTTAACCACAGCTTTAGTAAAGAGTTTTAGTGCATCTGCCGCGGTTATTATACCCTTAACTTTATTTTGGTCATCAACTATAGGTAACCTCCTGAACCCTCTCCTGATCATTAATTTTACAGCTTCAAACACCGGGACGTCTTCATAGATAGTACTCACTTTTTTGGTCATGAACTTTTTCACTGGAAATAACTCGTCTAGATCTTGGAAAATTAGGAGTAGTTCCCTTTCTGTTACAATGCCCGATACTTTTTTCTCTCGATTTAAAACTGGGAGGGCTCCGAAGTTTCTAGCTACCATTAATGTTAATGCATCCATCACATCATCATCTTCATAAGCGTAAACGGGTCTAGGCGTCATAATTTGTGCGACTTGTTTTTCAATAAGTGCGAATATATCTCCCCTATTACAACCTTCTTCACACCTTTCTGTAACGTAAGTAAGTAAATCACGAGTGGATATAATCCCTTCAATTGATCCATTAGTTACTATAACTCTTCCTATACCTCTTGTGTTGACTCTCTTAAATGCTTCGACTAGTTTATCCCTCACGGAAACTATTGGAGGGTCTGGAAGCATGAGTGTTTTTATTATCATGGTTTTCTATTCCAACTTGCCATTTATAATTCTTACCTTCAGTCAGCAAGGTACTCTAAATGCCAATCACTTTGTTAAACCCTCTGTAAACTTCAGCTACACTCCACGCTTGGGCTATACAACCACCAGCTAGATACGGAGGAATATCCTCGAATAGCTCAGGAATATATCCGTTATTCTCCTTAATCACATCCAGTAAGGGTCTAAAGATATCGATGAGCATTTTTGCCTTTATCAGATCATCCTCGACTTTTAATTTAGCGTCTATATAAGCTCCTATTAACCAAGGCCATATAGGACCGTTATGATAAGCTTCATCCCTACTAGCCCTATCTCCTCTATAGATGGGCTTGTATCTGGGATCTCTCATGGAAAGTGTGCTGAGCCCGTAGGGTCTCAGAAGTTCATTCTCAATCGTAGCAAGCATTACCTTGCCCATTTCTGGGGGTAAAACGTTGAAGGGTAATGATAATGCGAAAAGTTGGTTAGGTCTTATGGACTTATCCGGTATCATATACTGGTCAATATAGTCGTAAAGACCCCAACTTGCTACAAACTTCTCGTTGAAGGCGTTTCTAACTTTTTCGGCCATTTCTACATAATAATCTTGTTTATCTCCTAGAAGTTTAGAAAAAAAGTTCATGACCATTAACGCGTTATACCATAATGCGTTTATTTCCACTGCAGCACCTTCTCTCGGTGTAACTATCCTACCGTTATAACTTGCGTCCATCCACGTTCTCGGCGCTCCTTTGTGAAATAATAAGTTATCTTTAACGTAAACTATCCCGTTTCCCTTAGAATACCATTCGACTATTTCCTGAAGTTTAGGATAAATTCTCCTGATAAATTCCTTATCGCCACTGTAGGTGTAAATTTTGTAAACTGTATTTATTGCCCATAAGCTGATATCAACACCGACGTAAATGGGTTCACCTTCGGGTGTTATGTGGTTTGGTAACATCCCCCTCTCGGAGTGGCTCAGATACCGTGTAGTTATATCCTCAGCAAGTTTATACAATCCGTTTAAGAGTAAAATCCCCTCCATGGATATGAATGTATCCCTACCCCACTCGTCAAACCAGTGATAACCTGCAATGATAGCCCAACCTTCTTTCCCCTTGACCAGAAAGTCAGTTGAGGCACTTGCTAAGAGCTTTAGAACGTCGTAGGGATTTTCCTTTAGTTTTTCGTAACCATATTTGTCATAGTATACGTGAACTATTAAGGTGTTATCCTTACTTGTTACGCAGAATGGGTTGAAGAGATCTTCCTTGTGGTTTGAACCTCTCTCATAGTCTAAGACGTAAAAGAAGTTATAGTACCAGTATCCGGTCATCTCCGCGTTGATACCGCTTTCAAATAGGAAGTTCAGGAAGGGAATGCCATCTTTTACTACCCTAGCCTTTTGTCCTTGAAAGTAAACATCAAAGAATATAGATTTAGGAGTTACAAGATGGTGGCTGCGATAGGTAATTAGAGGACAAATTTTAACTCGCCCATCGGTCGCCTTGTATTCTATAGTTATAGCATTTTCAAATTCATGAGCTATTAAAGTCTTTTCCAACCTAACGTTGTTCACTTCGTAAACCCATCTTACGTAATTCCTGCCCCACTTGAACTCCTTTAAGTACCTATATCCGTCTGGATAATATGTTCCTTCGTAATGGTTGGTACTTATCGGAAATTCTCCCTCATCGGTTATCAAAAAATCCTCGAATTTAGACAACATTACATATCTTTTGTGGGGTTGGTTCAAAGGTACTACTAGATACCCGTGGTAAGTCCTTGAGTTTATACCGCAAATGGTTGAAGAGGAATATCCTCCAGTTCTAAGAGATAAGAGCCATTCTCGCCTTTCGCATTCCTCCGGCGGTAACACACTTTAATTTACTATTTATTAGTTATTAGTTTATCTAAGGTAATTATAAACTCAGAGTGAGACCACACTAGAGGCATTACAGACGAACTCTGCAAAGAGTCCGGATAAACTTGCTCTGGAAGCAAACCGGTTGGTAAAGCTCTATCCATTACCCATTTTACGTACTTCATAGCCCTCTGGATATCCCCTATTTCAACGTAATACTCTGCCACCCATAAGGTAGTTATTATCCACGGATTAGGCTGAGATTTCTCCCTTCTGTAGTAGTCGTTCTCATACCTTATGATCCCACCGTTAACCGTTAGTAAGTCTTCAATAATCTTTATTGTGTTTTTCATAACTACATGTTCTGGCTCTACCATTTCGAAGAAGAAGGGAGAATACATGCTTGCATCTACTGTGAGATCCTTGTTCCCATATTCGTCCAAACGCCTTACAAACCTGTCGTTATGAACCATCCTTTTTAGAGCCTCTTCCTTCATATACCTCGCAATAGTTATCATATCTCCTGAGAGCACCTCATCTCCCATGTCTGCTACTAGCTTTGATGCCGACTTAAGCGCTCCGAATACAGTTGATACTGTGTAGATGTGAATTCCATACCTCTCTTCCCATAAATCGAAACTGGGCTTCGGTAAACCGTCTTCAATATATCTCATCATGAACCTTACAGCGGGTTTAACAAAATCCTTGTAAATCGAGACTAGCACGTCTATATCCTTATAATATTCGTAGTGCTTAGCGATAGCCCAAACTTGTAAAGCCGTTTCATCTTCTTGAATTGGGTAAATCCTCTTACCATTCATCAACCAAGGATGCCATGAACTTGCCAGCGTACTGTCTGGATTATATTTATGAAATAAGAATCCATCCTCACTTATGAGTTTTGAAATAAACGCATAGTGTTTAACAGCAAGATCCCCATAACCAGCTAAGTCCAGTGCATGAGCAGTTATTGCACTATCTCTAGGCCAGCAGTATGTGTAGGAATCACCATAGACTCCCACGAAGCTGTAATCTGAAGAGGCTATGATTGAGCCGTTCTGATCCATGTGATTTTTTATTACCAATAGACTTATCTGGAATAAATCTCGAAGCTTTTCATCTATCTCTTTTGTCTCAAACTTGTTGAACCAGTTTTTCCAGAACATATATGAGTTTGTGAACGAGGACTCAATTTCCGTCGATGTAACCCTCTTAAGAAGTTTTCTTAAACCTTGTAATGTCCTATCGAAAGCTATTGTTAAGTAAGCTTTTTCGCTACCTAAAGGATTTAGCGACAAGGAAAAGGCTAATGCTGACTGAACGTTTCCGTTTTCTATAGTCTTTCCTTTCAGGTTGCCGTCATTTACATCTTCAAAAATGTCATTTTTGCCTACGGTGAACTCGTTGAAGTCTTTCATGATTCCCAGAAGTTTTATTCCTATATACCTCTTAGACTTGTAATGGATGATTGCATTCGTCTCAGGATCATAGAATGCTGTGTCTCCGTAAGGGTTTGAGTAAAGGTCTAGATCAAAGAGAAAAAGTAGTTTTGCCTTCACCGGTTCAGCTGACTTGTTATATACTTTAATAATCCGGTAAAATAAAGGCTCGTATAGGTCAGCGAAATCGTAGGCGATGAGAGATAACTTGTTGTCTATATCGGCTTTAACCTCACTTATGTTCGTATTGTCAAGATAAGAAAGGCTCGTCTTCCATTCAACATCTTGGTATAGTCTATCTGTAAATATGTATTGCCTTACGGGTTTACCGTTAGTGTGATTTTCCATCCCTATATAAGGGTAGTAAAGGTCGATGATCCTACCGAACTCATCTAAGTTCACTAGTATCTTGCCGTTGCCTATGCTAAGAGCCCTCATGTGAGCACTGTATCGTATAACTTACTTTCGGCGTTAATAAGCTTATGAGGATAAATCTTGGAATTCACAATTTCACTTCCCTCTCCTATTACTACGTCTTCTGCAATTACGCTGTTTATAATTCTTGTAGGTCTCGATTTTGACGACCTTATCTCTACATGTCTTGCTATAATTGAGTTCTCAATTATAGCATAATCTCCGATATAGCATCTGTCCATTAATGAGCTCTTTACTATTTTCACTCCTTCTCCTATGATTGTAAAGTTATCAATGCCTGACTCCTCTATATATGTGTGCTTACCTATCTGACAATGTCTCCCTATAAGTATGTTACCTTCTAGCTTCAGCTCTCCCTTCTTATACATCCTCTTAATAGCCAGTCTTCTCTTCCTCGAGTCTGGACTCGTACCTTGAACAAAGATCCTTCTATTGGGATCAATTCTAATCCCGTGCATGTCTTTAGCATCGAGTGTCTTCAGTAAGGTCAGCATCGCATCCAAATACCTTCCGGGAGTACCTACATCGAACCATAAGTCATTAGTGATATACCCATAAACGGGATATCCCTTCTTTATCAAGTACGGTATTATGTCCTTACCAAAGTCCATTTTTCCCATCTTATACATTTCCTGAACTTCCTCACTCTTGAAGACCTTCCTTATTTCAGGACTAATGACGTATAAGCCAGTATTCGCCAAATTGCTTGGTGCTTCTTCTTTTTTAGGTTTCTCAACGAACTTCTTAATTCTGTTGTC
This sequence comes from Sulfolobus sp. SCGC AB-777_G06, assembly GCA_003086555.1. The sequence goes on from QEFN01000001.1 coordinate 45,899, forward strand.
GCTTTCAAGTTCAGCAACTCCGAACTCCTCCACGTTTTCAACAGGCTTTAACACAATGGTCATGAACGCGTTTTTGTTCTCATGGAACTCGAGAACCTTTTTAACGTCAAGATTGAATAAGTTATCCCCTTGAACCACTAAAAAGTGCTCTTGAATATCATAGTATTCGAGGTTTATCCTCACGGCATCAGCATTTCCTATACTATCAACCCTTGGCTGGTACTTGAAGTGGACTCTAGGTTTGATGTGATACCTAGCTGAAAAACCAATTCCTTCCTTATATAAGTCGAACAAGGAACGATAGTTTACATATCCCCTAACACCGAAAATTATCTCCTTTATCCCTTGTCGAGCTAGTTCCAATAAAGTGTACTCAATTAAAGGTCTGTTCAGAAGCCTAACGGCGGCTTTTGATGTCTCTACTGTCAAAGGTCTAAGTCTGGTCGCTTCTCCTCCTATCGGGATTATTACCTTTACATCTTCTATGCTGATTGTCATCACTTAATAATTTTTATACAATGATTTATAAAACATATATATGAGGCACGTCAGTATAGGCTTTGAAGTACACCAACCTTTCAGGATAAAAAAGGACTTTCTTTGGAATCCAATGTACAGAGGTGAAGTGTTATCGAAGTACTTTGACGACTCCCTTAATAAGGAGGTCTTTGAGAGGGTAAAGAGGAAATGTTACATACCAGCAACCAAGATAATTCTTGAGGAAATCGAAAGAGGCGAAAATGAAGGATACGACGTGAAGTTCTTTTACTCTATCTCTGGCACTTTCGTGGAGCAGGCGGAAAAGTGGGGGAGAGAAGTAATAGAATTCCTACAACAACTCTCTTATACCAGAAAAGTCGAGTTCCTTTCACAAACTTATTACCACTCGGTCACGTCATTGTGGGCAGATTTGGACGAATGGAGAGAACAAGTGAAAAAGCACATAGAGTTAATAAAAGAACTCTTTGACCAAAACCCTGTGACTTTCGAGAATACGGAGTTGATCACTAACTTCAGGATAGCGAAAGAAGTGGAGAAGATGGGTTTCAAGGCAATAGTCACAGAAGGAAAGGAAAGTTTATTGAAAGGGAGAAGTCCGAACCACGTTTATAGGGTTAAGGGAACGAACCTATCCCTATTTCTGAGGAACTACAGACTAAGTGATGACATTGCCTTTAGATTTTCAAACAGAAACTGGGATCAATATCCCTTAACAGCTAAGAAATTTGCAGACTGGGTAAGCTGGTCTGAGGGAGACACGGGGATGATCTTTGTAGACTATGAGACGTTCGGTGAGCATCACTGGACAGAAAGCGGGATCCTAGACTTCCTACGCTGGTTACCCAGAGAGCTGACGAGAGCCGGCGTTAAGATGGTTTTACCGCGGGAAGTCTATCGAAACGTGTACGACGAAATTCCCTTAGACCAAACTGTCTCTTGGGCAGACGTAAACAAAGACGAGTCTAGTTGGTTAGGAAATATTATGCAATGGGCATTTGACGAGATGGTGAGGAGGACGGAAATGTTAGCTAAAGAGTTAGGCGGTGATTATATCAAGGCATGGAGGTACTTCACTACTAGTGATCATTATTACTATATGTTCTTAGGCAGTGGTGGGCCCGCTGAGGTTCACTCCTATTTTAGTTCTTTCAATTCACCTATTGATGCATTCATTAATGAGTTTTACGCTATAACATTATTCCAAGAAGAAATGAGGAATAAACTAGGAATAAATAATGAGCCTTTCATATTTAACGTAAATGGGCAAAGGGGAAAAGAAGTGTGGACTTTGAAGCAATTTTACGAGGTATTAAAAAATCACCCCCAATACAAGGAATTTGAGAAATATGTTAAGGAGTGGTCTAAATGAGAAGATATGAATCACTTTGGATGTCCGACGAAATCAAGAGCATTTGGATGATTTCTACCGAACTCACAAAGGTGGCTAGTTTAGGAGGTCTTGGTCCAGTAGTTTATAATCTAAGCAAGAACTTGGCAGAGAAGGGTTACAGAGTAACGGTGATTATGCCCAGTCACGGGAGGCATTTAGACCCTAAATTAAGGGAGTTTCTTTCTCTCAGGGAGTTACCTTTAGTCGCAGAAGGAGACAGAGTTGGACTTGACGGAAACAGATATCACTATAAGTTGGGATTTGAAGAAGGAAAACTTGACGGGTTTAACATAATCCTAGTAAAGGGGCTAGACTACAATACCGGGGTCTTAATGGACAATTGGAACATTTACGCAAACATCACCGAGAAGGCTGCTCTATTAGCAAGAGGTGTAATGAAATATTCGGAGTTCTCCATACCCTCAAACGTCCCGTCAATTATTCACGTCCATGATTGGCACTCAGTTTTAGCAGGAGTAGGGGCAAAACAAGTATTTGAAACAAGGAGAATTATAGTACCTTTGGTGTACACAATTCATTTAATTAATAAAGTAGGATTCCCTTGGCATTATGCATCGGAGGACTGGGCAGGTCTGATGAATTGCCCGCATTACATATGGAAAGTAATAAAACACGAACTATACACTACAAGACAAGTATGGGACGAACTGTCCTCGGGTTTCATAGAAAAGTTTGGAGCCTATGAAGCGGATATGATAGCGACTGTAAGTAAGAGTTACCTAACTTACGACGTTTATAACTTCATAGGGAATTGGATAGAGAATAAGAGCTGTGTAACATACAACGGTACTGAGTGGAACATAAACGAGGCGATAGAATACGCTAAAGCTAGGTTCAACACCACGGACAGGGATGTCGTAAGGAGGAAACTTTACGAGGAACTGGAGAGATTGAGGATTATACCGGAGGATTATGTAACGGGGAATATGCTTTGGAATAATCGCTTCAGGATAGGGATCAAAGACGACTGGACTTATGCCAGAGTCGATGACGGACCTTTAGTGCTCTTTGCGGGAAGGATGGTTTACCAGAAGGGAGTAGATTTATTGATAAGAGCATTCAGGGAGACACTTAATGTAATTCCCAATGCTAAACTAATCATATTGGGGCTGCCTTCAGGAGATTATGGGTTACTTCAAGACGTAATCAATAAGGCTTCAGAAATGGGAGGAAATATTAGGATTATAGTGTCTGCGTCCTTACCTAATGATATTTATAAACTGTTCTTCTATGCAGCATCTGTCTTCGTGATACCGTCCAGATGGGAGCCATTCGGTTTAGTCTCCGTGGAAGCCATGGCTTTAGGAGTACCGGTCGTAGCATATGCTGTAGGAGGGCTGAGAGAGACCGTAGTAGACATAAGGGGGGACAGCGAAAACGGAACCGGGTTTTTAGTAGAGCCAGAAAACATATGGGAGCTAGGTAGAGCCCTCACTACGTCTCTCCTACTATCAATAGCTACCGAGAAGAAAGATACGAGTATACTTAACAACCCTAACTTAATATACAAGCCAGAAAGTGTTGACTTTTGGGATAAGGTCAGAGAGAATAGTATAAGAAGGGTGGAGGAGAACTTCAGGTGGTCTACTTCGGTGAACCAACTTCTTAATTGTTATTCCAAAGCCCAGACAATGGCTAAATACAGAGTATTAGCATCATTTTAACACCACTTTATTAAGTCACTCACATTACTTTTATTAGTGCAAGAACAGATTCCACCTGGTCAGAGATACGTTAAAAAATTCATATATTATGCTGCGTTAGGAGTTCCAGAAGTTGATATACAGAGTTACAGACTGAAGATATTAGGAGAAGTGGAGAATAAATTGGAGTTCACTTATGAGGAACTGCTGAAGATGATAGATACAGAATACATAAGGGACTTCCACTGTGTTACTGGATGGAGTGTAGCTGGTGTAAAATGGGAAGGGATAAAGATGAAAACGATAGCATCCTTAGCTAAGGTGAAGGACACTGCAAAATGGGTAATGTTCTACTCATTAGATGGATACACTTCTGTAGTTCCAATTGAGGACGCTTTGTCAGAGGACACAATAATAGCGTTGAAGATGAACGGAAAACCTTTGGATAAAAAGTCAGGATTTCCTGCACGTCCCTTTATACCCCACCTTTACGCGTGGAAAAGTGCTAAATGGTTAACTGCTATTCACTTTACATCAGAATATCACGACGGCTTTTGGGAGGAAAGAGGATATCATGAAAGAGGTAACGTCTGGGAAGAAGAGAGGTTTAAGGGAGAAGATCATAGCCACAGTGGAATGAAAAGAAGACCGATTCTCTAACGAGACTTTTACCTTAGCTCGTGCTATAAAAGTACGTATAATGAATACGCAATACGTTTTCTGCAGAGTTTATACTTCAGATGTAATTGCTAACGAGAAAATTTTTAATAAGTGATAGTATAAGTAATAACTCACAGTGCGGCCGTAGTCTAGCCTGGATTAGGACGCCTGCCTGCCACGAGTTCGCAGGAGACGCAGGAGGTCCCGGGTTCAAATCCCGGCGGCCGCACTCCTTAAGAGTGACCTAACTTGGTAAAGATCACAAAAGCGTCGTTCTTTTACTCAATCACCTTCTTGGTAACCGTAGCCCTTTCCTCTTCTCTATCCAATTCCATTTTACCGTTATTAGTAACTCTGGCTTTGCTCTTTAGAAAGCGAAATGTAGTCTTGATCGAGGTCTTGATCTCTCTTCTATCCTTTCTCCTTCTCTCGGAATTTCATAAACTCAACTTATACATATTCACCGTAAGGGCACTTACTTACTTAAACCTGTACTTCCTAATGTCGGAGTATGTAGACTACCGCACAGTCCTCAATATACTGAAAGAGAAAGGGGTCCCGTTAGTAGTAGGTTTAGCTTATTTTCCTCTCTTTAACGAGATCGTATCTCAGATAGTGTTTAATGCAAAAGCAAGAAAGATAGGTCTCAAACCTTCTAAGCTCCTTCTGCCCTTAGTCGTCCAAATGGTAAAGGTAGCTGAAGACTTGTACATAGCCTATACTATAAAACTCTACG
>QEFN01000002.1 GCA_003086555.1 Sulfolobus sp. SCGC AB-777_G06
GCCTCATTCAATTTCATACCTCTTACAGCTTTACAAACATTATATAAATCACGTATTGAAGAGTCCACGTTCGTTATTACAGCTTTAGCTGCTCTATCTTCAGGTATAGATAATTGAGGATAAGTCCATGAAGCCATATTTCATCCCTTCATAGCTAGGAATAGGCTTGATCTAGTTGCCTTTAATCCAGGTTCACCGTGTTCTACCTTCTTCGTAGTTATCGAGAATTCACCTAGGTAATGACCTATCATCTCCGGCGTTACTTGAAACTCAACGAACTCCTTACCATTATAAACTGCAAACTTCAAACCTACCATTTCGGGTAATATTATCATATCTCTTACGTGAGTTTTAATTACCTTATTATATTTTCCTTCTCTTAAATATTTTCTTATCTTTTCTAGAAGTCTTCTTTGCCTATCTGAAAATCCTCTAGTTAGAGACCTTCTTTGCCTTGCGGGTAAGAGCTTTATAAATTCATCCATAGGCATATTTACAAGTTCGTCTAACGTCTTACCCCTATATTTGAACTTTTTCCACTCTGATGGATATTCTACTGACACGTAATCACCCCAAATTCATATTTAAAAGTTAAATAAAAAATCATGCTCCCTCACGCCTTCCAGTCCTCCTAGCTGCTATATGACCAACTTTCCTACCTGGAGGTGCATTCCTTGAAACAGTTGATGGCCTGCTTACGCTCTGATGTAATCCACCACCGTGTGGATGTGATACTGCGTTCATAGCAACACCCCTTACATGTGGCCATTTAGTAGCCTTAACTTTATATTTCCAATAATTATTTCCAGCTTTTAATAACGGTTTCTCTGTAATTCCTCCCCCGGCTATTACACCAATAGTCGCTCTTGCAGATGCACTTACTTGAACTATTTTCTCTGAGGTAAGCTTTATCAAGACTTTATCTCCACTTCTTCCTATTATAGTTGCGTAAGCACCAGCAGCTCTGGCGAATTTACCGCCATCCCCCCTGGTCTTTTCTACATTACAAACTACTGTTCCCTCTGGTAAGTTGCCTACTTCAACTATATTACCATTACTAACTGGAGCATCACTTCCTATCTGGATTATTTGACCTACTGTGAGTCCTTGAACAGCAGGAATGAAGAACGTTTCTCCAGTATCTAACTTAATCTGTGCAACCGGTGCATTTACCCCCGGATTATGTAGTATGTTTGTTACCTTGCCTTTATGATCTCCATTAATGTTGGGATACCTTGCTGGACCTACTCTCCTCCAACTTGGGCTTCTGAAATTAATTCCTCCACGTCCTGCTCTTTGTTGGAGTAATTTCTTACCCATTTACATCACCTTACAGTATACCTAATTTGTGGGCTATTTCACTCGCATTAAACTCCTTCTTAAGCTTAACATATGCTTTTTTCTCTCCAAGCGGTGTAATGAGTGTGTTTACTTTTTCTACTTTTACATTAAACATATTTTCGATCTCTTTTTTAATTTGAGGTTTTGTAGCATTTTTATCAACTATAACTGTCAGGGTATTCTGAGACTCAAGTAGTCTAATAGCTTTTTCTGTGGCTAAAAACTCTTTCACTATCATGAAACCACTCTCCCTTGTAATCTTTTAGACAAAATATCGATAGATGACTTCGTATATATTGTTAACCTACCTGGATGGCCACCTGGAGCTAAATGAATAACGCTTACTAAATTAGCCGCAACTACATCCACTCCCTCTATGTTTGAGCCAGCTTTTACAATAGGAGCCTTAATGTCTGAAACAATTATAAGAGGACCCTTAGCTCTTTTATATTTCCTACCCCTCATTTTTCCTTTGCCCGCTCTTATTCTCACTCTATCTTTAACTCTCTCAATATCTTCATAAACGCTAAGTTTGGGAAATACCTCGTTAACCAATACTTTAGCTTTATCTACCTTCTCTAAATCATCACTTACAACTATTGGGAGTTCTTGTGCTGAAAATCTATGACCCCTAGCTTTTACGAATTCAGGAAGTGCGGTGGCTGCAAGTGCACTTATCACTGCTAATCTTTTCTCCTTCTCATTAACTTCCTCTATTATTCTCTTTTCTGTGGTAGGAGGAAATGCTAACCTTCCACCCACGGTGTTCGGTGCTAGTGCGGCTTCCCCGCTCTGCTTAACTCTTGGAACTCTGGCTAATCCTAGGTTTATTCCAAAGCTTAATGCACTTGTTCTCTTCCCTGCCATAGGGTCTCTTCCTTTGGACTGAAGTGATTTCGTAAATTCTGAGATAAACACTCTTCTTATTAGATCTTTTCTAACCGGGTAACTAAAGAAACTTGGTAGTTCTAACTCCTCTATTTTATTACCTTGAAGATCTAGGATTGGAACCTTTTTTGATACTAGTTCTAAATACATAATTTTCACCCTTGTTGGCTGGTCAGATTTACATAAGTTATTTTAGGAGCTGACTGAGGAGTCCAAGTAGGTCTTATAGGATACCTCAAGAATAACGGCCTCTTCTTGCTGCCTATGGTGGATCCTTCAATCACTAAGTACGTGTTCCTTACTAAACCATAATTAACAAATCCTCCTGCTGGATTTATCTCTTTGAGATCTTCTCCTATCCTAAGTATCCTCTTATTATACTCAGTTCTTCTGTGGAAGCCCATCTGACCGGGTTGAGGAGTATAACTTGGGGTTGATATTGAAGGACCTCTAGCACCTATTTTTCTGCTTCCTTTTCTGTGCTTATGCCATCTTGGTAACTCAACAACACTATACCTTTTTATTACTCCTTGGAATCCTTTTCCTTTTGTCACTCCAATAATATCGATCAACTGTCCCTCCTTGAACACATTTTTCACCGGTACTTCCTTACCTAGTATTGATAGAGCATACTCGAGTTGCTGCTTTATACCGCTACCTCCACCTATTTGTATCTCAGCTACATCGGGCTTTTTCTTCCCTAAAGAGGGAACTAGATAAGGCTGTGTCACAGTTAAAACTCTTAGGGCTATTATCTTATCCAGATTATTTGTTATTTCATCAAGTTTAGCCTTCATTTTTTCCTTATCTAATTTCAGATTAGTTATCTTTCTCTCGCTCAATATCTTCATTAGCTTATCATTAATGTCCCCCCAATATTCAGTGAGAACAGCTGGTTCTCCTTTTGAGTTAATGTAGTAAGCTCTCAAGGCAACCGGTATAATTGGCGGTGTTTCTAATATAGTAACTGGAACGTATATCTCCTTTCCGTAATTTGGGGAAGTTTGTTTATCATCAATCATGAAAATATGAGTCATTCCGGCTTTGTAACCAATAAAACCGAGTAGCTTAGGCTCATTAGATTGAATTATAGGCCAGCTCTTAGGAGTTGGAAGGAACTCTCTAGACCTCTTTCTGGGACGCAAAGCTGCTGATCCACGTCTTGGCGAGGATAACTTACGATGACCCATTAAATTTCCCTCAGTCCCTCTTTCTTAAATTCCATTAGCTTATAAGTGTAACTATTTTAATTCAGTATGAAGTTAAGTAAAGCTAAGGAGGCTTGGAGAGCTTCTTCAGCTCTCACGTCTTTAACTCCTTGTTTCGGTATAAAATTTACTATAAACCCCTTAAAATCGTGCAAATCCCTTAAAACCCCGTGTTTAGGAGGGCCAATTACTAAGTATAATCCTTTCTCTTCATATACCTCCCTAATCTTGCCTTCAACCTGGCTTAGATTAGCTCCAGATCTACTGGCTATAATTACATTATCTGAATGAGTCACTCTTTCGAGCATCTTTTGATAGGATATCAATCTAGAAGTAAACCCTTTATAATAAGGGTAAAAGGAGTAAGGTTTAACCTTCTTTGCCAAGCTATCACTTACTATAACATAATCGGAATGAAAATAATCATAGGAGAACCTAAGCCCGAAATCTCCCTTTTTGCCCAGACGGATCTCTCCTTCAATAAATTCTGGCGAAACTTGGTGAGACGCAATATTGAGAGGTTGAAGAAGTCCGACCTTAGAGAGAGACTTTCTTTTAGGAATGTACTTCTTTAAGTAAGGAGGTGTAAGTGCATAATCAGAAATTTCTTTAATCAATTTCCAGCCTTTCCTCTCTTTCTCGGTCTCATATACCCATAAAACCTCGCTTACTCTGAACTCGGCTAGAGTTCTCAATACGTAAGATAGTTTTATGGTAATTTCGCTCAGTGAGCTCTCTACGTCTAAAATTGAGATAAAGAGTGTAACAATTAACTTTTTCCTTCTAGGGTAGGGAAAAATCAAGCCTTGCTTACTCCTATCGTATATGTTTCGTCTTCTATTTCCCAATCTCTAACTACTTCTCCTTTGGCTTCACCGATTGTTATTTCTTTTGCTCTAGTCTCTTCTTTTATATAATTAATCCACTTCTTAATTATAGACGCTCTCTCTTCTGGTGCTTTTATTGTAAGATTTATATAATCGTTAACATTAAGGGATAGTTCCTTCCTCATGAACTGTATTCTCCTTACAAGGTCTCTTATTATTCCTTCCTCTTCTTCCTCTTTACTAATTTCTTTATTGATTACAATTACACCTTTGTTGAACCTTGCAGAAACATACCCAAGCTGAGTTTCCTCTATAATATTGACGTGATTTACTTTTATTTGGACGGGTTGTCCTTCGATTACTGTTTCATGTATTCCTTTGTTTACAATATCGTTAGCAACATCTTCTCCGTTCTCCTCTATATAGGACACTACTTTAGCTGAAAGTTTCTTAAATTCTGGACCTATAGTTCCTCTATTAGGAAGTGCCTTTACTTTACTAAATCTCTTATAGCCCTCAATACCCTCTACTTTAACCTCCTTGGAGTTAAGCATTGACCTTAATACATCTATTATGTTACTAACTAACCTACGATCTTGCTCAGAAACTAAGAATACATATGCTTCTTTTATCGGCCACCTTAGTTTTATCTCAGCTTTAGCTCTAGCATTAAGACCAGCTTCAGCTATTTCTTTAGCCAGTTCAAATGCCTCCTCTATCTCTTTATCAATAAACTCTTCTTTTACCTCTGGTACTCTCTCCATACTAACTGACTCCAATCCGTCAACAACGAAGTCATGATAAATTTTCTCCGCTATAAAGGGAGTTACTGTAGATAGCAATATTAACGAACCTTTGAGAACCTGATACAACACATAGTACATCGCTATCTTATCAGGGTCATTAGCTTCATTCCATGCTCTCTTTCTGGTTAACCTAAGATAGAACCTACTTACATCTTCTGTTATAAATGTCGTAACCTTATTAGCCAGTTCATGAACTTTGTAGTTCTTCATTGCTTCTGTAACTTCCCTTAGCATTCTGTAGTACCTAGATAATAACCATCTATCTTCTGGTTTGAGATACCGCTTTAGTGATTCAAATGTATATTGATTCGGATCGAAGTTGTCAAGATTCATATAAGTGGATGCAAACACGTAAACGTTCCATATTACGTTAAGATCCCTCCTAGTAAGATCTAAAGACTTCCACGAGAATTTAGCGTCCTCCCAAGTAGTATTTCTCAATAGCCATAGTCTCAGAACGTCTCTACCATACTTACTGATCACTTGAGAAGGTTCAACATAGTTCCCAAGGCTCTTATGCATCTCTCTACCTTGTTCGTCAAGCATAAACCCATGAACTAAAACCGATTTGTAAGGAGCTTTATCCAATAATATAACTCCAGCTCTTAAGAGGCTAAAGAACCAACCCCTAAGCTGATCATGCCCTTCTAACACAAGATCTACGGGACCTATCTCCTGCCAGTTTTTTTCCCAATTCTCGCCTAAACTTGCAAAGAATGCTACACCGCTGTCAAACCATACGTCCGCAACATCTGGAACTCTTACAGCTTCTCCTCCACACTTATTACACCTAACTTTAACATTATCTATCCAAGGTCTGTGAAGGTCTTCAGGTACGTCGTTTATTGCAACTTTCTTCAGCTCTTCCTTACTACCTACAACTATTGTATTTCCGCATTTCTGACATACCCATATAGGTAAGGGTGTTCCCCAGAATCTTTGCCTACTTATGACCCAATCTCTAATTTCCTTAACCATATTTCCTATCCTAGTCTTCCCCCACTCAGGAACCCAATTTACGTTATCAATTTCTGACATAAGTTCGTTCTTGAGTTTAGACACGCCGATGAACCATTGTTCTATAGCTCTTAGTATCAATGGACTCTTGCATCTCCAGCATACTGGATATCTGTGAACGATTTTACCTGCATACAGTAAAGCGTTTCTATCCTTCAGGTCATTTATTATTTCATTCGCAACTTCCCTTACCTTTTTACCCTTATACTTACCAGCCTCTTCCGTATAGATTCCTTGGTCATTAACAAACATGAGAACGGGCATGTTATACTTTTTGCCTATTTCAAAGTCTACATCACCATGACCTGGTGCTGAATGAACTAATCCAGTACCTTCAGTCAAGGTTACATTCTCGCCTGCATCAACAACTTTATGATATCCTTCAGCTTTAGATTGTGCTGGTACTATATCTCGTAGAGGGTGTTCGTATTCTAACCCTATTAATTCATCTCCCTTAAATGTCCTTAATACCTTATACTCTGTTATTCCGGCGTCTTTCATAACTTCTCTCACTCTATCCTTTGCGATGATCAAAATCTCGCCTTTTACTTCAACCTCGGCATACTCAAACTCTTTATTTATCATGATAAATACATTAGCAGGGATCGTCCACGGCGTAGTCGTCCATATGAGTAAATATTTATTCGGTGTTCCTTTAACCTTAAACTTTACATATATAGAGGGATCGTCGAGGTCTCTGTACTCAGAAACTTCATAATCCGCTAACGTAGTTTCGCATCTAGGACACCAATGTAAGACGTGGACATCTCTATATAGAAGTCCTCTTTCATATGCCTTCTTTATTACTGCCCAAGAGTTAGAAATATACGTGCTGTCTAGAGTATAGTAAGGGTTATCCCAATCCATGAAGACTCCCACGTTCTTAAAGTTCTGTGTTAAGGCTGAGGCGTTAGTTAACGCTAGCTCCCTGCATTTATTTATAAAGTTTGCAACCCCTATTTTTTCTATAATGTCTGATTTTTTTTGTATACCTAATTGCTTTTCGGTAGCAACTTCTATCGGTAAACCATGAGTATCGTAACCTGGCTGGTCGTAAGTACGATAACCAGCTAGTCTCTCGTAACGTAATATACAGTCTTTTATCACTTTATTCCATACCGTACCTATGTGAGGAATGGGGCTAGAAGGATAAGGAGGTCCGTCTATGAATAGGAACTTTCTAGGTAATTTATTATTATATTCTTTAAGTTTTTTATATATATTATTATCATTCCAGTATTTTAATACTTCATCCTCCGTTTTTAGAGGATCAAATTTAGAATTTAGGGGTCTTATCTGACGCTGAGATAATTTACATCACCTTACTTGAATTATTAACTAACGTTATTTAAGCATTAACTTAGATAATGGGAAATCGCATTTACCAGCTCGTCCGTGGTACTGTTACCCCCTACATCAGGGGTTAGGTGTTTCTTTTCCTCGTATACTTTATAAATGGCATTACGCAGAGCATCTGCAGCTTTTGCATATCTATCCTCTTTAGATAAATCATACATCCTATCTAGCATCATCGCCACAGACAACAAGAATGCCGTAGGATTTGCTACATTTTTGCCAGCAATATCAAAAGCGGCACCATGAACGGGTTCGAATAAAGACTTTTTATCCCCAATATTTGCAGAAGGAGATATACCCAAGCTTCCAGCTATTTGTCCAGCCTCATCACTTAGTATATCTCCATAAACGTTCTCTGTAACAATTACATCAAACATATTAGGATTTCTCACCAAATTAGCGGCAGCCGCATCGACGTACATCTCAGAATAGTCGACTTTACCCTTTAGCACACTTCTACATGCCTCTGCAAATAAACCATCCGTAACCCTCATTACATTAGATTTGTGAACGCATGTTACTTTCTTCCTTCTTTTTAAAGCTTCATTTAGCGCCACTTGGGCTATTCTTACTGAGGCTTTCCATGTAATTATTTTCATACCTACCGCTACCCCGTCAGCCGCAATATACTCAAAGCCCTTATAAAGATCCTCTGTGTTTTCTCTCACAACCAAAATGTCTACATTCGAGTACTTACTTTCAACATTTGGTAGAGACTTAGCAGGCCTTAAGTTAGCGTACATATCATACATAAGTCTTAGTTTTACAACAACATCAGCAGCTGACTCCCCTACAGGTCCCTTAAGGATCATATCAGTCTTATCTATAATTTTAAGACTTTCTTTAGGTAATGCCTCCCCGTATTTAGCTAGAGCCCTATCACCGGCCTCTACCTCTACATAGTTTATAGGTAAGCTGTATATTTCATTGAGTTTAGCTAAGATTATTTTTGACTTTGACACTATTTCTGGACCTATCCCATCTCCTTGAATAAGGGCTACTGTGAAGCTCATCATAATAAGCATTATAAACTGATTTTTAACCCTTTAGCATTAATTAATGCGACAAGATCCCTAAGAATTTCCAAAAGACTAGGCGATAGCCTGGCTATAGTTTTCACTTCATACTGTATCACTGTTGAATACGTTTCCAATTCCTCCTTCGAGTAAATATCGAGTCTCGTTACATGCACAAGTAAATCAATAAATAGTGAATCGCTCCTGCTGAACGCTTTATAGATAACTCCTTCGTTAACTATTTTTACAAATCTATACTCGAAAACAGAGAATTCCTCTTTTACTTCCGCTTCTTCGCAGCTAGAAAGAATACTTATGGCATTTTCTAAGTAAGGGATACCGTCGTATATTTTTTTCCCTAAGTCAGGACTGTTTTCGTCAAATAAAAGTTTATAGAAAATCATAGGATCGTGAGTAACGTTAATTATGCATGAGTTTCTGGCTTTTAGATTATAATAAGTTAACGTATTCCTAAAAATTTTTGAAAAGTAATTATTTCCGTCCCTAATTATACCGATAGGAGAAAGATTTTCAGATATACCTGAGGTTCCGAGTATGATCTCAAAAACTCCATTGTGAGGGAATACCTTATTTATGTAATCTTCAACTACACTCATAAATATGGGATTATATGAAAAGGTAAAAGAACTTTCACGATACGGGGAAGTAGTTAGCGGAGATAGGAAAGAAAAATATCTTGTAAAGCAAATTAAGGCTCAGTTCGAGCCCCACTTCGATGAAATTAAGATATACCCGACTGAAGTCCTTAGTTGGTCTAATAAGGAACTAGAAATAGAATGTGAGGGGGGAAATGTTCCTAAAAGCGATATAGTTACACTACCTTACTCGCCTTCAGCTGATCTCGAGACCGAGAACTATAAGATAATTAGTTTGAATAACTTGACGGAACTAAACGTAAAATACGGATTACTTGGTAACGAAGGAAAAGTACTAATTTTTACATTAAACGATGATACTTTACGAAAGGTAGTTTTGAAAAATAGAATATTACTCCAGAATTCTCCTCAACCTCCACCATATACTCCAGCATTTTTCGTAACCCAAAATGCGCTTAAATTTCTTAAAGGTAAATGCAGATTCTATACTGAGAATATCTTTAAAAATTCTATTGGTTACAGTATAGAAGGCATATCTAACAGCAAGAATGATGAAAAAATATATGTTACTGCGCATCACGACCATTGGTTTTACGGCGAGCATGACGATCTCGTTGGAGTAGCGTTACTGACTGAACTCATGAATGAAAAGTATGATAACGAAATCCATGCTATAACATTTACTGCAGAAGAGAGCGGTTGTTATTTTGAAAGTTTCTCGTGGGCATGTGGCTCTAAAACGTTCGTGGAAAATAATGCAAAGAGACTTGAGGGTACAAAGTTTGTTCTTTCGCTTGATAATATAGCCGACTCTCTCTATGTATACTACACGCCAATATTGTCTATACCCCTTTCTAATAACATCACAGATGTGAGTTATCCGTCGCCTTACACAGATAGTTATAGATTCTTAAGTGCTGGAATCCCAACCATATCCTTTCATTCCATAAATTACAAGTATTATCATTCTAGTCACGATATATTGACAGTAGAGGAGGCTAAAATAATAGAGGAAAATACTATCCCTTTGATAATAAACACCTTAAGGAATACTAGGCTAACTTCATTGGAAGTTTTTATGAACTATATTAAAAACCAAGTTATTGAGCTACCGGTAGAAATTAAAACACTAATTACTAACATTGAAGGTAAAAGATTTGATTATAATACAATCCTTCCTCTTTATAAATCAATCCTCTATTCTAACGGAAAAATAATGACCACAATTTTCCACACGCTTAAGGGAATAAAAGAAAGTTACTTTGATATTTATGTAGCACTAGAAGACTTTGGAGAAATAGAACACAAGGAAGATTCTAACGAGGTCAATTATTTCACGTATTTAAATCGTCTATACAGAGAAGAGACTAAAAAATTCTACGCCCTGTTATCAGATATATTTTAGAATATTTCTTCTAATTCCTTTAGATTGTTTACGACGTAATCCGCATATAATTCGGCGTATTTAACTCGCCCTTTTCTATCAACAAGTATAGCTCTTAATCCAGCTTTTTTAGCTGCTAAACAATCCTTTACTGGATCGTCGCCTACCATAACGCACGAACTAGTATTAAGTCCCATCTTTTCACAAGCAACTATAAACGGTTCTACATTAGGCTTAGGCTTGATATTATTTTCTCCTCCTATGATGATTATGTCGAAATAAGAAATTAGAGGAAACTTTGAAAGCCTTGATTTCTTATCTCCCCACTCTCCATCACTATTTGTTATTATGCCTAGTTTGAAACCTTTCCTCTTTAAGTACTCAATAAGGTCTAATGCATCCTCGTAAGGCACGTTATTGGATGCAACACTCCAATAAATTTGCGTCCATTCGTATAAATCCTCCATCCCTGCTTTGATTCCCAACCTATCTAAAGCTGTCTGCCACCATATTTTTCTGTCATAAACGCCTTCTTCATCTAAAGACTTAGCTATCTCAAAAACAACTTTCTTAATTTCATTTTTTTCAAGCTTACTATTTGAATAATTCTCTACTACGTAATTGTAAATATCATCTACTACTTTCTGTAATGCTTCGTGTGATTTTTCCTCAAAAGAAACCAATGTATTATCAAAGTCGAAAAAAATAGCACTAGTATTTCTAAAAACGTTAATCTCTTCCATATAAAATCACGATAAGAAGTCCTCAACTTTAGGCAATTGCTTGGGCTTTCCTTTTCTCTCCCTTATTTTCATAACGATATCAGTTAGTAAGCTGTCTGGAACTGGAGCCCATCTGCTAAACTCAGTTCCCCAGAATGCTCTACCCGCACTTGCTGCTCTCAATTCACTGGCTAATTCGAAAGACTCTGATACTGGGATCTCAGCGGTAATTCTCGCAACGTTTCCACTTTGAGTCATGTCAAGTACTTTTCCTCTTTTCCTAGTTATAACTCCAGATACATTACCTACGTACTCCATTGGTACTCTTATGTCAAGCTTCTGTAAAGGTTCTAACAATGTGGGCTTAGCGGTTAGGAAGCCCGCGAAAATCGCATTTCTCACTGCTGGGTATAACTGAGCTGGGCCCCTATGGGCTGGGTCTTCATGTATTACTGCGTCGTGAAGCACTACTTTTACCCCTCTAACGGGTTCAAATGCTAATGGACCCTCTTTCATAGCTAGCCTATATCCTTGGATTATAGTGTCCATTACTTCTCTCAGGTGTTGTACACCACTGGTTGCATCAACGAAGACGTTTATGTTTTCATCAATTGCTACTATCTTTTTAGCCTCGTCATAGTCCCAACCAGCATTATCTCTCAATATCTTAGCCATCTCTTTATTGTCCATATCCTCCTTTATTGTACCGTTCGCAATAAGCTCGATAGTCTCATTATTTAACGGCTCTACACTTATATACAACTTATTGTGCTTATTGGGCGACTTACCTTCAAACACTTGACTCTTAGCTCTTATGCTTTCTCTATAAACTATAATTGGTGGTGTTGTTACTACGTCTACACCGTAATTCTCTTTTAGTAGCTGTAACGATACTTCTAAATGAAGGAATCCCATACCTGAAAGCAAGTATTCGCCAGTCTCCTCATTAATTTTTACAACTAAGTTAGGGTCTTCAATACTTAGCTTTCTCAACGCATCAATCATCTTAGTTAAGTCTTTCGGATTCTTCGGTTCTACTGAAATAGTCACTACTGGCTCTGAAACGTAGTGTAGGCTCTCAAAGCTTCCAAAATTAGTGTCTTTGAACCTCACATCTATTGCTGTCTCACCTGACCTCGCTGCGTCAAGACCTAGTGCAGCTGCAATGTTACCAGCTGGAATCTCTTCGGCTAATTCCCTCGTTGCACCCATGTAAAGGCTTACTTGTAAAACTCTTTGCTGCTTCTTAGCGTTCACAAGCCAGATTTCTTCTCCAGCTCTCAAAGTTCCTGAGAACACTCTACCAGTAGCAACAAGACCGGCATGAGGATCAACTTTCATATCGTTGATCATGAGTACGATAGGTCCGTTAGGATCTGCATTGAGCATTGCCTTTACTAAATCATTGTCTAAGTCGCCTTTCCATATCTTCGGAATTCTATACTTCTGAGCCTCTCTCGGGTTCGGAACTAACCTAATTACAGTGTCTAAAAGAGCCTCATGTATGGGAGATTTTGTACTTAATTCTTCGATCTTTGATTTATCTCCGCTTGAGTAAGCGTTTACTACATCACTGAATTTGACTCCCTTTTTAGCTGCCATAGGGACCGTGAATCCCCACTTATCCTTAGCTGAACCAAATACCACGTTACCTAGTTCTGGTCTAATTCTCCATTGCTCTTTAAATTCTGGTTCAGCATACATCTCTATTAAGTTGTTAACTTCCATTATCAGATCCGTAAGTTTCTTCTGAACTTCTTGAGGACTAAGTTTTAGCTCTTTTACCAATCTATCTACTTTGTTTATAAATAGAATAGGTCTTACCCTTTCTTCGAGGCTCTGCCTCAATACTGTTTCTGTCTGTGTCATTACTCCTTCTACTGCGTCAACAACAACAATGGATCCGTCTAAAACTCTAAGACTTCTAGTTACTCTACCGCTAAAATCTACGTGACCTGGTGTATCAATCAAGTTAATTACGTAACCTTTACCTTCAACCTCGTGGTAGAGGCTGACGTTAGCAGCCTTTACTGTGATACCTCTTTGTTGCTCTACAGATAGATAATCTAACGCTAATGCCTCGCCAGCAACTTTCTGGGAAATAATTCCTGATGCTGCTAATAATGTATCACTCGTTGTAGTTTTACCGTGATCTACATGAGCAATTATACCGATATTTCTAACTCTTGTTACATCTTTCATTAAAGACAGTACTTGTTCTACTGTCTTATAACGTGGCAAGGCTTATATCACCGTATTTAGTTAGTAAGTAATGAGTTTGAATATTAAAGTGTATTGGGAGTTATACTTACGATAGTTTATAACTTTCTCAACTGTGAGAATAATTAATTAAAGTTCATTGATTATCAATTTTACTCAATATATGAGCGAAAATATCCAATAAGATTGTTTCATAAATTAAATTTTTATTATAAGAACTTACTTAATCAATATATGAGCGAAAATATTGTATATGATGTGATCATAATTGGAGCCGGAATAGCAGGTTTGAGTGCAGCCCTTTATACAGCAAGACAGAAAATGAAGACATTAGTAGTGTCAAAAGATTTAGGAGGACAACTTACGTTGACCGAACTTATAGAGAATTATCCCGCAATAGAGTCGTCTACCGGACTTGCCTTAGCTCAAAAAGTAGAGAAGCAGGCTAAAAAATTCGGGGCTACGTTTATTTACGGAGAAGAAATAAATAAGATCGAGAAAAAGGGAGATATTTTCTTAGTAAAGGGAATAAAAGGAGAGTATATAGCAAAGACTTTGATCCTTGCATTCGGTAAAACTCCTAGAGAACTCCAAGTGAAAGGAGAACAAGAATTTAAAGGAAAAGGTGTGTCATATTGTGCAATATGCGATGCCGCTTTCTTTAAAGACAAACCTGCGGCTGTAGTAGGTGAAGGAGAACCGGGGTTAGAGGCGATAGAGTTACTTTCCAGATATGCAAAGCCAGCTTATTATATATCTAGATCCACGGTGTTAGTAGGTTCAGACGAAAATCTAGTTAAGGGTGTACTTAGTAACAATAATATAAAGTTATATTTAGGGTATACTGTAAAGGAAATACAAGGAGATCAGAAAGTTTCTAGAATAGTGATAAGTAACTTAAAAGACGGAAAGACTGAGGTGTTAGAGGTAGAAGGAGTTATTATCGAGATGGGTTACGAGCTGAGAACTGACTTTGTAAAAGATTTAGTGAAATTAAATGATAAAGGAGAAATTATAGTTGATGAGCTAGGAAAAACAAGTATGGAGGGTGTATTTGCGGCTGGTGATGTGACATCAACTCCCTACAAACAAGCAGTAGTAGCAGCAGCGGAGGGAGTTAAGGCAGCCTTATCGGCATACAATTATCTTAGGAGTAAATCTGGCTTACCACCGGTCAATATTGATTGGAAGGCCGAGAAAAAGAAATTCAGTATGCAATTAAGATTGTAACTTAGAGAAAATCTAATATCCCTCCTGATTTTTTCTCCTGCCTATTTTCGCTGTCAGCAACAACATACTTTGTATGAAGAACTCTGTAAATTTCTTCAGCTCTTTTTCTGCTCCCTATGACTTTTTCCAGTTCTGTAATAGAGGCCTTACATAATCCTTCTATTGAACCGAATTTTTCTAAAAGCTTAGGCGCTAATTTACTACCTACATGAGGCAAAGACTCCACGACGTATATTTGTATATCTTTCAAGCTCTCAAACTTAGGCTTATCATGAAGATTGATGATACTTCTGTATCCATTATCTTGATGATTTACTACTTTATCAGCTAGTTTATATAGAATGTAAGCAGTATCTCTTTTGCTCGTAGAATAGATAATCCTAACTCCGTAGTCCACTAATGCAGATATAAGGGCAGCATTTATTGCATCCCATTTATCCGTAATATTTCTCACATAATCCAGCTTCCCTTCAACGAGTAAGAAGGGTTCTTCATAAGCTTCCTTCAGCCTTGACAACTGGTCGAAAAACCTCTTGTCATAAACTGAAGCTACTAAGTCAGAAACCGACTTCCTTTCTACCCCGATCCTCTCGGATATCACATAATCTGCAACGCTTAAATTTTCTAAAACAACAACCACACCAAAATCTTTAAGAAGATCTGGAATCCCACTTTCCTTTTCCCTATAGTCTGCATAAATGCGTAACACAGTATAAAAAATCGTTGTAATGACTACTTAAGCCTTTGGTACTCCACTGCCTTGTGGATAATACTTAGCCATTAATTCGTTGACCTTCTTTTGCCTCTCTTCAAGTTGTGCTCTCAACTTAGCCTCTTGGTTCTGATAAGTCCTTGACCTTAACTCAAGTATAGTCTTCTGTTCGTCTAGTTCTTTCTGAATCTCATCTTTATTAACCTTAACTAATAAGTTTCCTACCATTTTATATATTATAGCATCGGAAGGTAGCTGAGTTAATTCTTGTAAAACTTTATTTACTTCACGTAATTGATTATCTATAACACTTTTCTCTGTTAACACTCTATTAAGTTGATCTTGTAATTGCTGAAGTTTTACGATCTCAGCCTTAAGCTCGGGGGGTATTCTTTCGGTCATTATTTTTCACCTTGTTTAATGTCTCTATTATTGTGTATATCCAGGATATATAAGAGTTCATTATAGCTCTTCCCCTGCTTATCGAATTAGCACTTATTATAATAAGACTTTTATCCTTGTCAATATTTACTACTCTTTGGTCCACCTTCTCCAATAATATCGAATTAAACAAAATTTTCCTCAAGCTATCATCTATATTCTCAAATTTGATTTCGATCAATACCTTCATTATAATCAAACCTAATTATGGGACCTAAAATATCATTTTGGTTATCTAAGAACTTTACTTGATACAACTTCTTATTACCTTCAGTGATAATCGCCTCGCCATATGCATATGCATCACATGAAGATATCGAATAATAGCCTAAATCTAGTAACAATTTCTTTATTGTATCCTGTTCTATTGACCCTATACATCCTTTTCTTACTTTTTTTAAATCTTTTTCGACCTTTAGTATCTCTTTCCTCAATGTTACTCCTAAAATTCTAAGGTTATACTTTAAAGAAGAGGTATAAAGATCATAAACTAGAAAAAACCAAGGATTACCCTTTCTTATCCCAACAACCACAAGATACGATGCTTGAAAAAACTTGGCTTTCCTAAGAATTGCATCTAGGCTTTGTCTACCTCTGTTTATACGCTTTGAAAAAGGTATAACATCTTCGAGTTCATTCAAAAACGATCTAACTCTAACCGGGGCGTCTCTAGTAGACGTGAGAATAACTCTAGTACGGCGTATAAGCAAGCCCCGCCCACTTTGCGCCGCACTTCTCACAATACCATATACCGGCCGCTAACCTGACTACCTTACCGGTAGTTTTACACACAGGACATTGATGATCTTTATACCTTTTCTCCATTATTTCTTTCCACTTTTTCCTCAGCGATGATCCATATCTCGGTCCAAATCTACCTGCTATTCCGGTAACTTTCCCCATAGTTCTTCACACTCTTAAAGGTTAAGGTACTTTTTAAGTTCTTCGAATAAATATTGAGCTGCACTCCTACTTATATTCTCCATCATATCTACATCTTGCAAAGTTAGACTACCACTGAAGTTCTTCTGCATACCAACTATCCTACCATCTCTAGTATATGAGATTGATAACTTCACATCAGCTATACTTTCCTCATCAATGTTCGGATCTACAATAATATGGTTTCCTATTTTCGCTGCAGTTACAGTAACAACTGGATAATTAATTGGAATAATATCAGTTTTTTCCTCTCTTATAATACGAACATTCTCTCCCTCTACCTCTATCTTAGGTAACTTTGTATTATACAACGCGGCTACTGAAGCTAAAGTACAAGCATCAAGTATATTTCCGTCATAGTTAAGTACATAGACGTCAACCCATGCTGTCCATATTTTTTTACCAGGTATAATCACTAATTTTGATAGATCTACAGCCTTGGAATCCCTTAAACTTCTATCAACTACTCTTGCTAACTCAATAGCGTTCTCGTCTGGTGGGCCGGGTTCAAAAGTCTCATAAGCTAATGGTAATAACTCAACGTTAACGACCAAATTACCTTGATTTGGAGTATCTGGAAATGGTTCCTCTTCTTCTAGTTTTACACCAGCTAAAACAGTAGTGTCACCTAACTTAACTAGAGCTGAGCCCTCAGCTTTTTTTGCATATCCCAAAGTTATCGAAAGTTTTCTATACTCGTTCAACTTTCTGCCGTCTATCCTGACTCCTCTATCTAATGCTGCTAGTATATTCTCCTTTTTAACAAACGGGACTATATTTTGATTAGAAGGTGTAACTGACATTTCTTTTACTCCTCCTTATATTCTGCGTACTTCTTCCTCAAAGCATCTTTTTGTAAATTATAAATAATATTAATCCCTTTTTGAGCAAGCTCAAGACCTTTCCTAAACTCTTCAGGAGTCATATTACCGTTAAGTTGAAGCAAAGCTACTTGTCCTAGAGAGGGAAGCATTGCGACAGGCATATCAGCTTCTCCCCACATATCTTCCGGCTCATTAAGATCTAAAACTATTATTCCATCAGCTTTTCCTACTGCCACTCCTGCTATCAAATCCCTCAAAGGTATACCAGCATCAGCTAAAGCCATCGATGCTGCCATAAGAGACACTAACCTAGTTCCTGCATCTGCCTGTAAGACTTCCATAAAGACATCTATAACTGTTCTCGGAAATAATTCGGTTAACACTGTAGACTCTAAAGCCTCTCTTATAACTTTAGATAACTCAATTTCACGTCTACTGGGTGCAGGATTTTTCCTCTCATCTGTCGAAAAAGGTGTCATATGATATCTTACTCTCAAAGATGCCCTATCTGGCAAAGCTAAATGCCTTGGGTGCATCTCCTTTGGTCCATAAACCGCCGCTAGTACTTTGGTATTTCCCATTTCAAAAATAGCCGAACCATCTGCGTTTTTCAATACTCCCAATTCTATCTTTATAGGCCTCATTTCGTCAGGTCTTCTACCGTCAGTCCTTAGCCCATTTTCAAGTATTAGTCTTGGCTTCTGCACTTGCATCATTTTTACTCCCACCTAATTTCTCTCTCAAATAAGCTCTTATTCTTTCTGTTAAGCCTTTTATATGCGACTCTGATTGAATGATGTTGATGGCACTTATTGCCGTTTCTTCACTTAAGCTATTTGCACATTTTACGAGAATCCTACCATTCTGAGCTACTTGGATATCACAACCAGTCTCTGATGTTAAAACCTCTAACATACTCTTATTTTTACCTATAACTCTTGGTACTTTAGCAGGAGAGATCTCCACTATAACCCCAGAAGATATTCTACCCAATCCTTTACCTTTAACTGTTAAAACTGGATTAATTGTCCTATCATATGCTTCAACCTTTGCTAATATATAATCACCTATGTTTAGAAACCTCCTCAGATCTTCTCCTGGTGCTATTGCCCTTCCTAGCAAGGAAGACGCTGGTAAATAGGCAGAATAAAAAGATTTAATATCGACTACCCATCCATATATTTCTATGTCCTCGATCAAACCTATGACTGTATCCCCGATTCTAGGATAATAACGCTGACCCTCAAGAGGTATTACCTCGAAAATATTTCCTTCTTTTACGCTGAGAAGTCCCGTAATTGCCGAATAATACTTATTACCTATCTTGTAAAAATAAGGAGACCACGGAACTTGGAATTCTCCTTCAGCTATCAAATCACCTGGTGTGACAATACTCCTATCTTGATAGAAAATTTTAGAACCTGAATTTTCTACCATCTATTTCACCTGGACAATTTTCACTTCAACCTCTCCTTTAGTTAGAGAATTTAGCTTATCTATAACTTCCTGTTGAGCACCAGCCGGTATCTCTATTTCAGCTACTAGTGTCCCATCTCCCAACCAATTAGTCTTCTTTACCTCTCCCAAATTATGTAACTGAGACTTAACCTTTGAACTGTATTTAGGATCTACTTTTATCTCAATTAAAGCCTTAGCTATCTTTATAGGAATTACTTTAGCTATTTCCTTTACAATCTGTAATGCTTGTCCCTCGACGTCCTTATTTGGATCGATTTGAACTTTAGCTTGTTCCATAGCCATTTCTATTCTAGTTCTAGGAATTGGTAAATTAGTTTTTGGATCTATCGCGTTCCTAGCTATATAATCTATCACTTGTTTCCTTTTATTCTCTAGTATTTCCTTTCTTTGTTCTGCCGTTAGCGGTATCTCACCTTTTAGTATTATCTGTTTAGCCACTTCTTCAAAATCAGTAGTACCAAATACTTTCTTTAGGGAAGAAGGTGATGCTTTCAAACCTTTTTTAACATCTTTATAAATAGTATCTGAAACGACTACGTCAGACAAGCTAACACTCTTCCCATTTCTTAAATCCATAGCCTCTTTCGGTCTCACTAATATTTCAAACCTTTCTCCCCCGTGTTCGTATCTAGCAATAACCATTTCCTCCTTTTTCGTCATATATTTTTTAACGCCCCCCTATAACTTCTGTAAAATAGAAGTTCTTTCCTCAACCGACATCTTCCTGAAAATTCCGACATCTGTAGAGGCATAGCCTATTTCTACTGTAGAGGAAGCTAATTTCTCACCAGGTTTTAATGTAGAAGCTAAAGCCCTGAGTGCTAAAAGTATCGTATCTTCTACTGATAAATCTTCTTTATAATTCTTCTCTAGATACTCAGTTGCCACAGAACCTCCTTGTCCAATTGCTACTGCATAATAAGGCATGAACTGTCCGCTAGGCTCTGTCATAAGTAATTTTGGTATTCCCCCTTTGTCAACTCCGCCAATTATCAGTGCTACACCAAATGGTCTTACTCCACCATGTTGTGTATAGGCTTGCTTTATATCAGCCACAAGTTTGGTCAAATAGTCAATATTTATAGGCTCGTCATAAATTAACCTATGTTGTAGTGCTTGAGACCTAGCATAGTCAATTAAAATTCTGCCATCTGAAGCTAAACCGGCAAAGCTACAACCTACATGATCATCTAGCAGATAAACTTTCTCTATATTGTCAACATCTAATAATTGTGTTGCTTTCTTTTTCTCTGATAATAGTACTACTGCAGACTTTGTTTTAACTCCCAAAGTAGTCCATCCTTTTCTTACAGCTTCAAATGCATAATCTACTTGGTATAATGAGCCATCTGGAGAGAATATGGTTATGGCTCTATCATATCCCATTGCCGCTGGTCCAAATGCCAATTTTTTCTCCCAATTATGAGTACATACTTTAGGTAAAAAAGTGTTATTCAGCTCGTCGCGTACACATCATTCTTACAGTCTGGGACGGCATCATCATCCAATACCTATTAGTTTCTTTGCCCTTTTTAAGCTTCCTGTAGTTCTTCTGGGGACTAGTAAAACTTCTTGCCCGTTGATGCTCTTTACGAGAGGTAGACTGGCGATAACTATTTTGTATCCAGCTCTAGTACTCGATATAACCCCGTAATTTTGGTAAGTTAATATTACTTTTGGGTTAGATATCTCTAGCCAAGCTTTACCTCCTAATTCCTTTACAGCATTACGGATTGCCGATTCTAATTCAGCTTGTGGAAAAGGGGTAGGGATCATTTC
The DNA here is from genome assembly GCA_003086555.1 of Sulfolobus sp. SCGC AB-777_G06. The sequence continues at coordinate 20,810 of QEFN01000002.1, forward strand.
GAATACGATATATCTTTTCACCTTAACGTTTTTACCAGCCCTCAATTTTTTGAAATATATCACCTTATACCTAATTGAATATAATGTGAGAATGACAAGCCAGATAAATATAACGACATCAATAAGTAGCTGTCCTATCATAATTACCAATTAATAATGTAGGGTTATTATAAATCCACTTTAACGCGTCGCTCTCATTAGCACCCAATGTTACTAAGAGGGAAAATTTAGATAATGGAGACCATATTTCATTAAACTTTGAAGCACACGACGAGAGAATAGGATATTCAATCCACTTATTCCACTGGATTACTTTATAGATGACGTCTACCTCTAGGTTTTTTAACTGGATTTCAACCGGCTTCTTGGCTTGTCTTATTAAATTCAAACTACCCTTCTTACCAATTAGTCCTATGTTTTTTCTGTCTAGTATCAAAGCTGCTACTTTGGGAGATTGTAAAGAATACTTAAAAGCCTCAAATGATAGTGGCTTTACGAACAAGATTACCCTATTATCTTTAATCTTACGTATATACTTAGCTATCTCCTCTTTAGAACTTAATTCCAAAGAAAGTCTATATCTGGAGTCGTACTTATCCTCTGAAAGAACTTCATCGTAGCCCAGTTTTTTCGCATATTCTCTTAATTCAATTGTCTTTACGCAGGTCTCTACTAACAAGATATTTCAGCTCTTCAACAATTTCGTCTGTATTCCTAAAGTTCTTAAAGGATATTACTAATTTTATAACATCATCCCCATCTCTTAGGAAAATCTTATTTTCCTCTATAAATCTCTGCTTATCTATCCTTAAATGTAATTTTCCTTTGTCAGTCCTTGACTGTAAAGTAGACGCTAACAAAATTAGATCCATCTTGTCTAATGAGTTAAGAATCTTCTCGAAAACATTTTGAGCCTCTCTTCCTTTCATTTTGTATTCTATAATTTCAATTCTATTGCCATAGTGACCTTGAACTACACTATCCTTGACTTCGGCATTGTCTAAGCTAAAAAAGGACTCTAATGAGTTAAGTATTTTATTTCTATCTTCTGTTTCATGACAAAATACAGAAATTGAAACTAAAGCTACCTTCATTTCCCAGGTATCTTATCGAAATTCTGTAATCTATAGTACTTTGAAGCTTCGTGTCTTTTCTTTAGTTCTCTCTCCTTCTGTTTCTTCTTCCATTTATGTGATATCGTTCCTTTTAACCCTCTACTCTTCCTTAATCCTCTAGCTTTCTTTCCAGCACTTGTTAAACCTCTAAATACCCTCTTCCTATTAGCAGGGTCTTGTAACCACTTTAAGTTAGGATCAGCCTTAATGACTGGGTGGTTTGGATCGACCATTATTATCTCATAGTATTTGTATAAACCGTCCTCTCCGACATAATAACTACCTAAGACCTCTAAGTTGGGGAACTTTCTTGCAGCTCTTTCTTCGGCAATCCACCTATACCCCTTAGATGGGGAGTATCCATAAACACCCATTCTTTTGGGTCTCCTGCCGCTGTTAGGTCTAGGCTTATTTAAACCTCCTCTTCTTACTCTAACTCTGACTACTACAAAACCTTGCTTAGCCTTGTAACCTAAAGCCCTCGCTCTATTTAATCTAGTCGGCTTCTCTATTCTTACAATAGCTTCATCTCTTCTCCATTCTATTAACCTTTTCCTCAGCACACTCTTTTTCCACTCCTCTTTTTGCCATGTCGCTTCTATGTAACTATACATTGATGATGCCATAATTCTTCTACTCACTTAATTAACAACTAATTAATAAACTCATTTGTCCGATAATATCTTGAATGATAACTGTAGGACTGATAGGAAAAACGAACGTAGGGAAAAGTACATTTTTTGCTGCTGCAACTATGTTAGATGTAGAGATAGCTAATAGACCTTTCGTAACTATTGAACCTAATGTGGGTGTTGCATACGTAAAACAACTCTGTGTACATAAAGAGTTTAATGTTAAATGTAACCCCAGAAATTCAATATGCATCAACGATTATCGCTTTATTCCAGTTAAACTAGTAGATGTGGCAGGATTAATTCCAGGTGCCCATGAGGGAAGAGGTTTAGGAAATAAATTCCTTGATGAGTTAAGAAAAGCTGACGTGTTAATTCATGTAGTAGATGCTAGCGGAAGTACAAATGAAGAAGGAATTCCAGTAAAACCGGGTATAAGGGATCCTGAAGAAGATATAAGTTTCATAGAAAAAGAAATTGAGGAATGGTTCTTTTCTATTATATCTAAAGATTGGCAAAAGTTTGCAAGAACTGTCGATCTCACTAACAGAGATCCCGTGGACGAGCTTTTATCTAAGCTCTCAGGGCTATCAATTAACAAATATCACATTATAGAAACACTTAGAGGAACAAAGTTAGAAAATCTAAAATTAATGCAATGGAGCGAAGAAGATCTCAGAAATTTCAGCAAAAAACTTAGGGAAATTTCTAAACCTATTATCATAGCAGCAATTAAGTCAGATATACCAGAAGCAAAACAATTTATCCAAAAACTTACTAAAAAATACAAGTGGGTAATACCAACTAGTGCAGAGGCAGAATTAGCTCTAAGAAAAGCTGCTAAGAGCGGCTTGATAGAATATATTCCAGGTGAAAGAGACTTTAAGGTGCTAAAACAACTCCCTCAAAAACAGAGAGACGCATTAGATTATATAAAGAAAAACGTTTTAGAGGAGTACGGGAGCACCGGAGTTCAGCAGGCAATAAACTCAGCTGTATTTGATGCTCTGGGAATGATAGTGGTTTATCCCGTAGAGGACGAGAAAAAGTTAACCGACCATAATGGTAACGTACTTCCGGACGCGATATTAATACGAAAAGGATCCACGCCGAAAGATTTAGCTCAAGAAATACACTCTGAGCTTGCCAAAGGTTTTCTCTATGCAATAAATGTTAGAAACAAAATGAGAGTAGGAGATGATTATAAGTTACAAAATAACGATATAATAAAAATAGTTTCATCTACTGCTAAGCCCTGAAAAATTCACCACGCCCTACATCTCTATTTACCACAGCCCCAGGATATATCCTAGCATAAGCTCCTATCTTAACACCGGGTAGAATTGTAACATTTATACCCGTTCTCACGTGACCTCCTATTATAGCACCAAGTTTTTTTCGTCCGCTTCCTACTTTTTTGCCTTTGATATTAACCTTTACTTCATCCTCATCAAACCTCAGGTTAGCGATTAGAGTACCAGCCCCAAAATTCACATCTTCAGCAATAACAGAGTCCCCTACATAACTTAAATGAGGGATTTTACTTTCTTCCATGATTACGCTCTCCTTTATCTCCACAGCGTTTCCTACCTTATTATTTTTTACTAGAACAGTATAAGGACGTAAATAAGAGTTGGGACCGATAACGCTTCCTTCCCCTATAAAAACTGGTCCTTCTATATATGTACCGGATTTTATTTCTACTCCGTCTCCAATGACAACCTTTCCCTTAATTTTTACATTTTCTTCTACTTTACCGAAATTTTCACTGGAAGGTAAATTGTCTAAAACCCATTTATTCACATCTAATATGTTCCACGGCTTCCCTATATCTAGCCAAAATCCTTGATATCTAATAACCTTGACTTGCGATTCTCTAGCTAGCATCGTCACGGCATCAGTAAGTTCTAGCTCACCTCTTTCGGATAAGGAAATTTTATCTAGGTAGGCAAATATGTCAGGAGAAAACTTGTAGATCCCTCCGTTGATAAGGTTAGAAGGCGGTATCTCTGGTTTTTCTATTATTTTTGATAAGTTACCGTTGTTCATTACCAGAACTCCGTAATCCTTAGGATTTTTCACCTCTACGCCAAGGATTGCGTTTTTTTCGCTTAAGAATTGCTTAAGAACACTCTTATCTCCTATAAACACGTCACCATAAATCAAGATAAAGTCATCATTAATTACTGAAGATACAGCTTTCAGTGCAGCTCCAGTTCCTTTTCCTTCCTTCTGTTCGATTAGTGCTACACCACTTATGTTTTTTTCAAAATATTCTTTATGATTAGGACTTATTACGACCAAAACCTCATTTACGTACTTCCTTACCTGCTCTATTGTATCAAGAATTAAAGGTTTATCCAAGATAGGAATAAAAGGTTTAGGACGAGTATGAGTAATAGGTTCTAATCTTTCACCTTGACCTGCAGCTAATATTACAGCTTTCATAAAAATGTTATGATGCAGGGACTTTAATTACTTTAGTTTTCTCGACCTCTACCTTTCTAAGAGGATATATCCTCTTAGCCTCTTGAAATATATCATTAGCTAGTTTACCAAATACAACGTCTTGTACAAATTGATCAAATGTCGATTCTGCAGCCTTCTTTGTAACAATGTCAGCCATTATCTTCCTAATAGCTGTTTTTTGTGACCTATGAGCCCTGTATGTAGTAAGAGCTAATCCCTTAACCCTAACTACATACCCGTCTTGAGTTGTTACATCTATTATTGCGTTTATTTTCGAACTTTTTCTTCTAATTAAAGACCTAATATAGTCTCTGGATAACTCGTGACCTGCGAATCTTGTTACTACTCTTTCTCCTTCATTCCCTACTATCTTAAAATATAAGTGCACATAAACCATACTAAAATCTCCGGTTAAATCATAAAGTGTTGCCTCAACTTTTCTGTTAATCGTCTGCGAGACATCGAAAGCTGGAGTACTACCTAAGGGTACTTCCCCAAATACTTTAGGTGCTAGGATCGTAAACCACTTCTTGAGCTTCCACTTATCCTTAATCGTCGAGCTAGCTTTTGATGACATGACTAACTTTTAATCCAACAACCTTTATAAAAAATTTTCACTCTACTTCATCTTCACTCTTTCCCTCAGCAATGCTAACTTTTACGTACACCTTTCGTAAAAGCCTTATAATCGTCCTTGCTTCTACCTCATCAGAGACACCTTTTAGAAGAGCTCTCTTGAGGGCAATATACATGTACTCGTCTCCTTCACTACGTTTTAACATATCTACTATTTTTTTAGAGTAATAATCTAGGAGTTTGATGGACTCACTCGAAATTCTCTCACCCTCATTTGTTTCTGCCTTTTTAACGTTTCGTAACTTGAAAACTTCATATAAAATTATACCGACTGCATGGGATAAATTCAAGACTGGGTATTCAGGATTTCCAGGTATATGTAGTAAGAAGTCTGCCTTCATGATCTCCTCTCTTGTTAACCCTACGCTTTCTCTACCAAATATTAACCCTATTTTCTTTTTATCCTCAATAAATCTGTCCAAATTCCATGGTTTAATCGACTTTCTCAATAAATCTCCTTCATTATCTGCTATGCTTGAGGTAGCTATCTTTATATCAAGGTCTTCAATCGCGTCATCGTAATTGGAAACTATAACAACTTTCTTTTCTAATATCTCCCTACCTTGGGCAGAGAAATTAATTGCTTCCTGCATGTTACATTTAGGATTAATTAAATAGAATTCATCTACACTGAAATTCTTTACGAGTCTAGCTATAAAACCTACGTTATATGCTCCTTCAGGTTCCACGACAATGAGCCTTATCATTAGCTACCAACTCCAATCCCATAATTGTCTCATAACCTATTGTTATTTCCCTCTTATCTGTTATTTTATAATTTATATGTTTAATTTCTATAAGTAAATTGTCAAAATCCGATAAAGAGGAGAATACAATATATATTCTTTTAGCTCTAATACTATTAAGAAATCTCAGAAGGACTTCGATCCCATTCTTACCTCCAGACCAACTATACCCTATCCAAGAATTGTACTCTTCGTAAGGAAGGTAAGGTGGATTAAAAATAGCTACATCATAAGCTACATCCTTACGTAAACAAGAGAGAAGATCACAGTTAATTATATCAAATTTCTCAGGGTTCACGTTATTTAGTTTAAGGGTGCATAGAGTTGCCTCAGTTGCATAAGGATTTATATCAATAAACGTAACCTTAGCCCCTTTTCTTATTGCATAGAAACCTAGAATGCCGCTTCCAGATCCCATGTCTAATACTTTGTCTCCTTGATTGATTTTCAAAAGATCTAGGAGTATTTCTGTATCTTCCCCTGGTTCATAAACGTTTTCATTTATACATATTCTATACCCAGAAAATTCAATAACTCTATTACTTGACATGGTTTAAAGTCCCTTATCCTCCTATCTGAAGTGACATTTAATCCACACAATTTAGCTACTGAATTGAGTTTTTTATTCTTATACGAACTAACACACTGTAGAACTTCGTCCACATACCGATTATAATCTCTAACTCTCTCGAAGATTGCTATTTGAGAATAAACTCTAGGTCTAGGTGAAAAAGCTCTCGGAGGAATTATATCTTTAGAATGGATGGTAAAATGATAGTGAAGTGTAAATGATATATATGCAGCCTTGTTGAAAATTTTGTCTATAAAATCTTTTTGTAATAGAAGAACTAGTCTAAATATACTAGAATTTTTAACCATTTCTCTCATAAAATCATAAGTTATATAGTAAGGAAGTGATGAAACTACCTGACCCCTAAAAAAAGGCGAAGCTACGGCATCGGCTATTACGAGGTTATAATCCTTCAAATACTTAGTTAATGAATTATCAATTTCAACAGTTAAGTCAGGTCTTAGTAATGTAGTTAAAGCACCTTTTCCTCCTCCTACTTCGATAATAGGTCTCTTAGAAAAATCAACGTAAGAAATTACTTTATTTATGGCTGTTAAATCTATTAAAAAATGCTGACCCTTACTGGGCATCTTTACTCAATCTTTCCAAATAGCCCAAATACACGAAGTGTTCTGTAGGTTTTTTCTTCTCTTCCAATGGATATACAAAGAGATAGTATTTTTCACCTCCTTGTATTTCCTTTATTACTCTTTCTACTATTATTCCGATAACGTCCTTTATCCCGACTCTTTGTTCTATATCTCGCAAATCTTTAAAGGGTTCTTTCTTTCGTTCTTCTAAGATTGTCTTCAACGTCTTCTTCCCAATATTAGGTAATAGCTCGAGTGCGTGTAATTTTAACGTTAAAGGCTCAGCTTTATTGAAAAACTCCGTAAACAACTTGGCTTTATTTTCTACTATTAATCTCAGTACTTTCACTAGTTCATCCTTAGCAACAGACGTGAGATCCTCGTATGTGATGTGAAAGTCTATCTTCAGATAAGAGTTATCTACTAACTCTATTCTCTGCTCCAACTGAAAGTCTTGGTGGGAATTAAGAGGAGAAGCTTCCATAAGCATGAAATAATCTTCTCCTACTAGTTGAAGTACTGGTCTGTTTTTATGTACAGTGTGTTTGTCAAGAGGATTACCTTCCCTTAGATAGTCTAGCACGTATACTGCTTTCTCCATCCGCTCCTTAATTGGTCTTTTCCTCTGCATACACTGTATTATATAATTTTAAAAGTAAAAACCTCAACTCTCCATATGGTTCTTAACTATTTCAATAATCTTTTGGACTTGTTCTGTAGTATAAGTTGTGGAAGTATCAGTTGCCAAAATAATTCTAACCTCGTCTATAGTCTGAGGGCATAGGCTAGCAATCATAGCCCTAAGTTCCTCTTTTTTAACTATTTCCTTTAACTCCTCCATTATTTGTTCTGCTCCCTTACTATCACACTTTGAGATAGAATTTAAGTAATCGAACGTCCTCTGAAGTAGATTCGATGAATTACCATTACTTATTAAATCTTGTAGGTATTTTTTAGCTACAGAATAAGGAATATAATGCTCTTCTATAACTCGAATGGAATAGGACAAAAATTTTCACCTTTTAACGCCATTAAAAGGTTCTAAATGTTCAGGTCTGACTATAATTACCTTCTCCTTATCACCAAGGGTTACTTTAACCTCGTAAGCCTTTCCTCTCTTTCCCACTATTATACCTACCCTACCATGATATCTTCTGTGGGGCATTCCCTTATGTATAGAGGGATTAATTCTTATTGTTACGTATTCTCCCTCCTTATACTCATACATTAAAGAACTTAAAGGTGGTACAGCACCACGCTCCCTAACGCTTTTTGTTAGTAACTTTCTAGTCCTAGTCCTATAACCTTTAGAGTGAGCAACCATACTATATTTACCCCTAAAAACTACAATCGGAGTATAAATTAAGATTTTTGCTTTTTATTACAATCCCTATGCTGTTCATTGTATCATATAAGTTCACGTATAGGCGGGTAAAATAAATCCTTAATAGCATGGGAAAGAAATATAAAGTCAGACATAATATGAAATACTTGCGCGGGGGTGCCCGAGCTGGTCAAAGGGGGCGGACTTAAGACTCCGCGGAAGTGATCCGCTGGCGTAGGCCTGCGTGGGTTCAAGTCCCACCCCCCGCATACTTTTTATATTCCTATTTTCTTTATCGTTAAATTGCATTTCAGTCAGGAGAGCAAATCCTTAAGAAAAGCTCTTCATAACCATTTTACTTTTTAGCATATAAGACTCATCATGTTTATTAAACTAACCAAGGAAAACCAGTGGGCCCGCGGGGACTTGAACCCCGGACCACCCGGTCTCTCAAAGACGTTATGAGCCGGGCGCTCTACCGGGCTAAGCTACGGGCCCTAACACTATAATAGTGTTAAGGAATGTTTTAAAAATGTTATGGTCGTTTTTACCAATTAAACCTAACAGAGGAATCCCATCTCTCCCTCAATACTACACACTATCAGAATTAGTTAACTAAGTTAATCCATAAGGAAAAGGAATTGAGTTTAACATCTTTGTAAAATTATCTGTAACTTTTCGTTTTTCCTAGTAAATCGCACACATTCTAATTGAATCTGACCTCGAAATGGGAGATCCCCAATCTAAATTGATTTTCCTTATCTAACATGATGATAGGGTTATAGAAAGAGCACCTAGGAAGTAGGTATGACCATTATTGACATATTAAAGTATGGAAGAGACATTGTTATCCATTAAATCATCTCTTTAACAAATTCGCCGTAGGTATACTTAAATTTCCGTGTGAAGATTAAGCAACGGAGGTTAAAATATGGACTATAAGGTTAAAGACCTCTCACTCGCAGAGCAAGGTAAAAAGCAAATAGAATGGGCAGAACTTCACATGCCAGCTTTAATGGAGATCAGAAAACAGTTCGAAACGGAAAAACCTCTTAAGGGGATCAGAATAAGTGCAGTCCTTCATGTGACTAAGGAAACAGCTGCACTAGTTAAGACGTTAAAAGCCGGAGGAGCTGAGGTTGCTTTAGCTGGGAGTAATCCTTTATCAACACAAGATGATGTTGCAGCAGCCTTAGTTGAAGAAGGTATACGCGTCTTCGCATGGAAAGGCGAGAAGGAGAATGATTATTACAATAACATCAAAGAGATAATGAATTATGAGCCTCAAATAGTTATGGACGATGGTGGTGACCTACATGCTTACATACACGAGAATTACTCAGGGAAAATCATAGGAGGAACTGAGGAGACAACGACAGGAGTTATCAGACTAAAGGCTATGGAAGAGGAGAAAGTGTTGAAATACCCCGTGGTAGCAGTAAATAATGCATTTACAAAGTATTTATTCGACAACAGAATAGGAACTGGGCAGAGTACTATCGATGGAATTTTGAGGGCTACCAATATTTTGATAGCTGGTAAGGTTGCCGTGGTGGCAGGTTACGGATGGGTAGGTAGAGGTATAGCTCAAAGGCTTAGAGGTATGGGAGCTAGGGTTATTGTCGTTGAGGTATCGCCTTTAAGGGCTTTAGAAGCGGTAATGGATGGTTTTGACGTCATGCCTATGAGTAAGGCTGCGGAAATCGGAGAGATATTCGTAACAGCAACTGGAAATATTAACGTTATAAATAAGGAACACTTTCTGAAAATGAAAGACGGAGTGATATTAGCTAACTCAGGTCATTTTAACGTGGAGATAAATGTGAAAGGGTTGAGAGAAATAGCAAAGCAAGTGAGGACTATAAGACCTTACCTTGAGGAGTATACACTAGATGACGGTAAAAGAATATACTTATTAGCTGACGGTAGATTAGTGAACCTTGCGGCGGCTGAAGGACATCCGAGCGAAGTTATGGATTTAAGCTTCTCTAATCAAGCCTTGTCAGTGAAGTACCTTATCGAGAATAAAGACAAGTTGGAGCCGAAAGTGTATAATGTTCCTCAAGAGATTGACGAAACTGTAGCTATGCTAAAACTAAGAGGAATGGGAATAGAGTTAGAGTCCATGACCAAGGAGCAGATAGAATATATGAAGCAGTGGAGATACGGAACTTAAAACAATCTTTTTAGCTAAGAAGTTTTTCAACTTCTTTAAACGCTGAAGGATCTCCTAAAACGAACAAGGATTCCCCAGGCTTCACTTCAGTTTCTTTATCGAAATAGGGATCTAAATTACCGTCTCTAAGAATTGCGATCGGAATTACCTTGGGAGGAAGATCTTTTAGCTTTATTCTCTTCTTAACGTCGAACACTCCTATTGAGTACTCTTTTTCTCTGCTTGAGTAGATAATACCTGCAAAGGAGTTAGAAAGTGAGGCAAATGCTAGCATTCTCCCCATTATATCCTCATAGGGTATAACCACATCTGCACCAGCTGTTTTCACAATATCTATCATTGAAATGTCCTTAACCATAGTAACTACTTTTAAAGGAGGATTTAGTTTTTGAACTCTTAATGTTACCAGAAGTGTTTCGGAATCATCGTCCATTGCAATTATCGCGGCTAATGCCTTCTCAACTCCTGCTGATATTAGATTATTTTCTTCTTTTGGATCTCCCAGTATTACATTATCCCCTTTTAGTTCTTCATAAAGAATTTTAGACGAAGTTAAAACTACGTAATCCCTTCCTAATTGCTGTAACTTTCTGGCAGCTGAAACTATGCTTTCAGCATTTCCTATCAAGACTATGTGGTTTACCATATGTTGTCCTCTCCATCTCGCTCTGGCGTCTATCCATGTATTTTTGTTTACAAGGGTTCCAATTAAAGATTGAACCATAGATGCAAAAAGACCTACAGTGAACAAGATCAGTACGGTTAAAAACAATTTCTCATTACTAGGCATTGTGTTGATGTCTGGAGCGTAAAGACCTACAGTAGTTATGACGTTTACAGCAGCGTAAATTGCTGAAATCCAGTCGAGATGTTGATAATAGACGAATACTAGTGCTATTACGTAAACTACTATTGATAGAATTGTTAATTGAGGGTATATTTTTCTAAGAACTGAGTATGGTGCAGCAAAAATCTCTAAAAAACGTAAGACGAACTTATTCCAAAATTTTATTCTATCCACAAATTACGTTAAGTATTATTGAGTATTAAAAGGCATTTTAAAAAAAAAGAACTCAGAAAGTAACTAACTCTTCTTTTCTTGTTGTCCCGATTTAGGTAGTAGATAGATCTTATTCCCTATTATAGAGTTATTTGGCACTAATACCGTTGTTCCGTCTGGCTTGCTTAAATATGTGAATAATGTACTAACTTCTTCAATTATTCCTTCTTCGCTAAGAATATTAACATGATCCTTAATCCTAAATGGCCTAGCTAGAAGGATGAACATGCCAGCTACTGCTTGGCCTAGAACTTGTTGTGATGCAAAACCTATTACAATTCCTATAAAACCACCTAATGCTACACCTGCGGCCCCTCCAGCTACTCCACCGGCTATTGCAGCTACTAATGCTCCAATTCCTATTAGTCTAAAAACACTTCTCATTGAAGCAGCGGTTGAATGGTCGTACTTTAATCTCAAATTCCAGTATAAAACATTAGCAAATGCTTGAACTATAAAGTATCCAAACAATAGCGATAGTAGAACATTTACGTAAGGTTCGTAGCCGGCTATCGATTGTGTACTTGCAGAGGCGTTGGTAGAACTGCTAGACGAACTGATATAAGGTATACTAGGTAATGAGGTAGCTATTTTCTCTAAAATGGGAAACACTAGGTTGTTGATTATCGCTTCTACTACCACATAGAGCACTATATAAAAAATTAATTTACCAGTTGCTTCTCCTATTTTCTTCCTTATTTCTTTAACATCTGTTATTTCCTCGTCTTTCATCATTGGATCCGATATTTCTCAAAAATATAAAATTATCGCTACTTAAAATAATTTTCTATGTTTTTCTCATTACCATATTTTTAATCACATAAAATATTTAAAACTGTCGAGGAACTAATCGAGGAATTAAAATGGTAATAAGTAAAAACTCTCAAGTTTAGAAAAACAATTGACGTGAATTTAAATTTATTAACAAAAAAGTAGCATGATAATTTCTTACATACTTCACCTAAAATTTTATTTTAAAATAAAAGTGGGCCCGCTGGGACTTGAACCCAGGACCTCCGCCTCTCCTAGCAGAGCTTGTAAGGGCGGCGTCCTAACCAGGCTAGACGACGGGCCCACTACAACTTTTTTAGCTTTGATCTTTTTTAAATTCTTCTCCACTCAACATATATGAAATTACAGCTAATGAAGCAACGGGTGGAACTTCACCCTTAAAGACAGGTAACTTATAAACGTCTCCCAAACTTTGCTCTATCTTACTAAATCCAGATTCCGTGCCTGAAAAGATCAACATTACTCTCTTCTTGTTGGCAATCATTGATGGAGAAAAGACCTTATCTGCTTGTTGAGAAATTAAGATTATTGCATCTGGTGAGAAAAGCTCTATAGCATCTTTTAAGTCTGGTAGTACTATAAACGATTTGTTTAATTTATAAGCTAATTTACTTGCATCTGCTACTCCTGCTTGAGCGGCTACCCCACCTATTTTAGTCACTATAACATACTTAATTTCTAAATTAAACGCTAGTTTTGCGAAATCTAATAATTTCTGAACACTACTTACATTATGCAGCACTACGAATATCTCGGGCATAGTATTCACTCATTATTTGTCGTGCGATCGCAGTAGATAAGGCTACTGGTACTGCTTCGCCTACTTGATTAAACTGATCATCCCTACTTCCAAGAAACACGTGAAAATCAGGATAGCTCATTAATCTTGCTTGCTCTCTGACCGTTAAAAACCTGTTCTCGTATGGGTGTATAAATCTGGAATTACCCATTACAGTAGGAGCTAGCTTATTAGGGTTAAGCCTTATGTATAATGGGATATTCTTACCAGAACTCCCTCTGAACATTGTTAGATAATCATCAATTTTCGTATTTGCAATTTCCTTAAGTTTTCTCTCATTAACCTCCTGAACTTCATGATTTGGAACTTCGTTATAGGTTTTAGGATCGGATAGATCTTTGATTGCATCCCATACCATAACGTATCTACTCGACTTAGGAGGATCCAAAGGTATGTTAGAAATAAATACCCTTGTTCTTCTTGATGGATTTCCATAATCCTCAGCATATAGATAGTTAAAGAATATTTTCTCATAACCAACTCTCCTAAATTCAAACCTAATTGCATCCTTCAGGCTTTCTGTATTAGTAATTGATGGAACGTTCTCCATTATAAATATTTTAGGCGAAAGCTCTCCTACGAGTCTTATGTACTCAAGAGTTAGTTCTCCTTTTTCGTCTAAGTAAAGTCTATCAAGAGGCTCTTTCATTCTGAACGGATTTGCTCCAGTGTAAGGTTCACAAGGGGGGCTACCTATAACTATATCAACCTCTCCTCCAACTAAATGTATTATATCGTCAGCAGATATGTTACGTATATCATCTTCAATGACTATTGTGTTAGGAAAGTTAGCCGAGTATGTCCTTGCTGCCGAATGATTTATATCTATAGCTACTTTGATTTCAAATCCAGCTTTCCTGAAACCTAAAGAAAAACCTCCCGCACCTGAAAATAGATCAACTACTGTTAGTTTTCCCACGTTTTGTCTCTTTTTCTATTTCATCTTCTAACTGTTTAATTTTTTGTCCTAAAAACTGCCTAGCTTTTTCTGATTCATAATACTGAAGAACACTTCCGCATTTAGGACACTTAAACTCATTCTCTAAGGCCTCGTCCATAGTATACTTTATATTATCTTGGGGGCAGAAGTAGAATAATGAGTCTTTTTCTTGTTCATACCTGATCTTTAGCTTATCAAGTATCATCCTCTTCCTATTCAAAAGAACATCGTTTATCTGATCTAGATTTACTTTCCAATAATAAATATATAAGCTGGAGTCCTTGTCCTTTGTTTTCCTACTAGCAACAAAACCCTGCTCAGAGAGTAAGTAGAGTTTTTTCCTTACCTCATTAGGTTTAACGTTAAGTTCTTTAGCCAATTCCTCATCAGTTATTTCCGTTCTTTTCTTTAGTAAGTACTTTAATAAATCAGCCGCATCTTCACCGACCAGTTCCTTCGCTAATTGTAAGATTAAGGTATCAGTCTTATCACTCACGTCTTACCACCTCCTTTCCTCTTTCTTTTGGAATAACAAGAAGTCTAGCATCACTAAATGATATATTTAGTTCCTCACCCTTATATATTCTGTCTAAAAAGATAGCCAGTGCAGACACTTCTGAATGAGGTTGGTTACCTACTGCTATATTATAATCAGCGTTATAATAGTACCATCCTTCTACTTTTTCTGAGCCTACTATTACTAATAAGGGAACGTTAATCTGAGCGAGCTCTGATACTTTTTCAGTAAGATTTAGTCCATACATTGTTAAATGAACTACCTTACCTCCTTTTTCTTTCCAGTTTTTGACCAAAGTTTTAGGATTAGACACAAACTCTAACTTAAAGTAAGATTTTCCTCCCCATTCTTCCAAGACATTATATATCGTCTTAGCTAATTGAAAATCTTCTCCCTCAACGAAAACTCCTTTAGCGCCAAACGCTCTAGCAACTAAAATTACATGAGTTGTTATTCTCTTATCTCTGAAAGGTCTGTGTCCAAGTCTTAATACGTAAATATCTTTAAGTTCTACGCCCATACCATGTGGGTTAATTTCTCCTTTAAATAGTTAAGATTAATACCTTTCAAAGCTGATACTGGAATTATATCTTCTATCGGGGAGTAGAGATCCTCGCTTATTTTCTTTACTATAGCTATCTTATTCTCTACGTCTTCTTTCTGGACTAGATCTACCTTATTAAGGACTATAAGCATAGGTTTACCTGATATTCCTAGTTCACGTAATACTTCGATTGAACTGGTAAGCATTTCTATTAGCATACTATCATTGATTGATGCATCTAATACTAAGACGAGAATATCAGCATATTTCGCTTCAGATAAAGTGACGAAGAAAGCCTCTACTATTTGTGGAGGAATTCCCCTTATAAACCCTACAGTATCTATTAGCAACACTTTCTCCTTTTTACCGTCAAGTTTTATAGGGATGGAGTAACGCTTAGGAGATGTTGTGGTGAACATAGAGGAGTCAACTTTTTGTCTTAAGCCAGTTAAAGCGTTGAAAAGTGTTGTTTTACCGGCATTAGTATATCCTACTATGGCTATCTTTTTAAAATCGTTCTTTTTAATCTGCTCTTCTTTAACCTTACGTAACTGCTCTAATTCTTGCCTTATTTTAACTATTCTCCTAAGGTATAATCTGATCGCCGCTTCTACACCGTAAACTCCAGCTCCTAGTGGTCCTTGTTGCTCCGTTATCTTTGTCTTTTTATACATATCTTTAATTATAGGTAACTCATAACGTAATTTTGCTAGCTCTATCTGAAGCTTTGCTTCTTTCGAACCTGCATGTAAAGCGAAAATCTCTAATAATAATAATACTTTATCGAGAACTTTTTTGGAAGGAATTTCCCTATACAGCCCTATGAATTGCCTCGATTTTACTAAATCAAAAATTATTATAGCTTCTATACTATTATCGTTCTTTATTTGTTCAAGTTTATCTTTCTGTAAATAAAAAACTGGGTTAGGTTTCCTTGGCAAAGGATAAACTTTTGCTATCTCATATAAAGCAGATTCTGCTAGAGCTACCGCCTCATCTTCAAATTCTTCATTAACGAATAATATCGCCTTCAACTTTTACCCTCTCTAATGTGTGCAACATCGCCCAAGGTGAGAGTGAAGTCCCCTTCTTCCTCTTCTTCTCCCCCTTCCTCAACTGGTATTAGCAACTTAATTCCTAAGATCTTTTCTAATTGTTTTGCTTGTTGAATCGTAGGCTTTAATTTTCCGCTTTCGAACCTTTTTATTATATTTTCCGAAACTTTGAGTTGTTGTGCGAGTTGTTGTTGTGTTAGCTTTAACTTTTCCCTTGCCTCTTTAATTAACTTATAATAATCATCTACTACTTCTAGCTCCACTTCACTACTTATCTTTGGTACTGCTGGTTTTATACTTTTCTTAGGCTGTGTTTGTTTAGGTAAATCTGCAATTTTTGCACTTTTCTTAATTTTTGCATAACATGTAGGGCATACTGTAATTATACTCCCTTCAAAAGACACTGTAATCCCGTTACCTTTAATAGGTGATCCGCATAGCTCACAGTATTTTAATACTTGACTTTGCATAGGATCTATACTCAATATCCACTCTTAAACATTTTTAGGGTTTTTAATCAATAATAATACTGAGGTCAGTTGTCAGGAGAAATTGATAGCTATAAGTCTCGCAATTATTCTAATAATAATGATGATGCCATTGTGAGACTTCTTGAAGAAAAGATAGAATCTCTTACCAAAGAGTTAGAAAAATTAAGGCAAGATCTTAACTGGTATAAAGGAGAGTTAGAAAAATTACTAGCACCTCCTTACATCGAAGCTACTGTACTAGACGTCTTACCGGATGGGAGAGTAGTAGTAAGAAGTTCTTCGGGTCCTAATTTAGTAGTGAATGTGACTTCGTCTATAGATATAAAGAAAATAAAGCCTGGCACATCAGTTGCATTAACTCAAAGAGGATCTGCGATTGTTGAAATTTTACCCAATAGAGAGGATGTATTAGTAAAATCCTTTGAGGTCATTGAGAAACCTAACATTCATTACTCAGATATAGGTGGATTAGAGGCCCAAATCCAGGAATTGAGAGAAGTAGTCGAAATGCCGTTAAAAAATCCAGAGTTATTTAAGGAAATAGGAATAGAGCCACCTAAAGGGGTTTTACTCTATGGTCCGCCTGGGACAGGTAAAACAATGCTAGCTAAAGCAGTTGCTACTGAAAGTAACGCAACATTCATACAAGTTGTTGCATCTGAGTTCGCTCAAAAATTCGTTGGAGAAGGAGCTAGAATTGTAAGGGAAGTATTTGAGTTAGCTAGGAGAAAAGCACCAGCAATCGTATTTATAGACGAAATAGATGCCATAGGTGCTAAAAGGATAGATATGGGAACTAGCGGGGAGAGAGAAGTTCAGAGGACATTAATGCAACTCTTAGCTGAAATAGATGGATTTAAACCTCTCGATAATGTTAAGATAATAGCAGCTACTAACAGAATTGACATATTAGACCCTGCATTACTTAGACCAGGTAGATTTGACAGACTAATAGAGGTTCCTTTACCAGATCTTAGAGGAAGAGAAGAAATATTCAAGATTTACTTGACTAAAATGAAAGTGGACTCAACAATAGATTATTCAGAGTTAGCTAAATTAACAGAAGGTTTGAGCGGAGCTGATATTAAAAACATATGTACCGAGGCTGGGTATAATGCTATACGAGACGGAAGAAAGTTTGTAACTTATAATGATATAATCACTGCAATAACTAAAGTGAAAAAGAGCAGATTCAAAAATAAAATCTCAGAGAGATCTGAAAAGTATGTATGATTAACTTAACCCAAGCTAAGCCAGCATCTTATGCGGAAATTAGAAAGTTAAAAACTATAGCGTCTTATCAGTTTTCTTCCCCAATAGCAGATTGTTTATTTCCTCCTAATGAAAAAATTTTTATACAGTATTCAATCGCTACGAATAAAATCCGTAATATTTTAGATCATAATCTTAGATTATTCTTAGTCTTAAGGGCACAGGATTATTTATTTTCTTTAACTGAAATAAGCGGACAAATCATAAAAAAGTGTAGTGATAAACCTAAGTTTAGGTTTGTAGTCCTTAATGATATATCACAATTCATAAAAGAAGGTAGAAACGTTTTCTGTAAATTCGTATTGGAATCAGACGAGAGTATAAGGGCTGGAGATGAAGTACTCGTTGTTAACGAAGATGATGAACTGTTAGCTATCGGAAGAGCGAGAGTGTCGGGAGAGGAAGTAAAACATTATAAAAGGGGTATTGCTGTAATTGTTAAGAGGGAGGTAAAAGATGAATAATATTAAGATTGTACTTAAAGGAATTAATGAGGATCAGTTAAAAGGAGTTAACTTCATAACAGGTTTTAGAACATTGGGAGAAGTCGGATATATAGCTACTAGATACATTGCCTTAAAACTAGGAATGAAAAGAGTTGGATTTGTACTTACTAAATATTTACGTGATGTCACTTTTCTAGATGAGTACGGGATAGCTACCCCTTTTGAACTATTTTATGATGATAAGAACCACCTTTTAGTTCTCTTAAGCCATTTATTACCTTTACAGAGAGAAGCTAATGAATTTTCAGAAACAATAGTAAAATGGCTGAAAAAACTAAACGTGACTAACGTTATCTTAATAGGAGGTCTCGATAAAAGATATAGAACCTCTAACTGTAATTTACGTTGGCTTAAGACTTCAAAAAGTCAGCTAAACCTAACTCACCCGATGATGGAGAAACAGTTATTAATGATCGGACCACTGGCACTATTTACTATATATTCGGAGATCGAGGATTTGCCCGCTACTATATTACTACCATATGCTGATAGAGACAGAATAGACCCTGCAGCTGCGGCTATAGCGGTTGAAGAGGTAGGTAGAATCTTTAATATAAAGATAGACGTAGGAGAACTATATGAAGACGCTAAAAAGATAGAGGAAGAACTTCAAAAACAACTAGAACTGATCCAGAAAGAGCTTAATAGGAACGTCTCTGGAAGAGTTTATATGTAATTTTTCACATCCAACTATTGATAACGTAATGTCTTTGTCCTTTAAAGTATTCAGAAATTCTTTAACTCTCTTCTTAGTAGCTTGAAGAACTTCCTCATCTATTAGCTTAGGTATTTCGTGTTGAGAATAAGGAAAAGTCTCCCTTAATTCATATGGTATAAGTCCATAGAAAGGATTGAATAAATATACTTCTATATTTGGATCTGAACTGTTGTAAGAATCCTCACATGTTATAACGATTTTTTTATGCTCTGATAACTTTGGTGAAATAATTTCCTTTAACCTCAACTGATGCCTTTTTATTTCAGGTCTCTCTAAAGAATCTTTATTATAGAGAAATATACCCTTTATTTCCCCTTTAGTTCTTGGATCAAATTTTTCCAAATATTCGGAGTATTTTAATAAGGATTTAAAAGCGTCATAAACCCTTGGATGCGAAAAAGCCTTTTGCTGAAGGTACTCATAGAGTCTTCCTTCTTTTATAGATTGTTTTATAGTATTAATCTCTTCTTTAATTACGTAAAGATTGTGAAGAGCTAAAAGCCTAGTCCGCGACTTTTGATCAATTTCTAGAAGGTCTTTAGGCGTATATCGAGTACATACTGGACATGAGCAAGGAAAGTACTCTAGTTCTTCTAAACGATATACTCTTTCCCTAGTCATGTATCTATTATCTCTAGCGTATAAAATATATGAGGCCGAATCAAAAGAGTCAACACCTAATGCGACAGCAAATGGCATTATATGAGGAAGTCCGCCTCCAAACAAGTGGAATACTTTACCTCTAGTTACGTTTGACTTTGCAGTATATATCATATCTATTAAGGGAATATAATCATATCTTTGCATTAAAACAGTGGGACTGCCTAATGCAAGAATTTTAAATTCA
Organism: Sulfolobus sp. SCGC AB-777_G06; assembly: GCA_003086555.1. The sequence continues at coordinate 40,610 of QEFN01000002.1, forward strand.
TCGACCTTTAGAGAATACCTTGCTGAATAAGATAACAAGTTGAGATATCTACCACCTTGGATAGGATAAACCCATATGATTTCATCTAAGGAGTTCTTTATGTAAGATAAGGACTCATTAACTCTATTTATAGTCTCTTCCACAGTGTACTTAGCCTCTTCTTCACTTCTTACATCTCCAGTTGGTACATCTAAAATTACAGCAATATCTGGTTTTATGGTGTTTTCATACTCTACGATTTCTTTATTGGTAACGTTTACTTGACCATATTGCAAAATCTGATATGCTCCTGAGTCAGTCATAATTACTCCATTGAATTTAAAAAACTCATGAATTGAAGACTTAAGATTAAAATTCTTCTTAAGTAAATAAGCGTTAGTTATTATATTGTTAAATCCTACACTCTTTATATCTTCTATTGTTATCTCAGATTTTAAAGGATTTATCACAGGGAAAAAAACTGGAGTCTCAATATTTCCGTGCCTTGTATTAAGTACTCCTATTCTACCAGCTAGATCCTCATCTTTTATTTCAAATTCTCCTACCATCTTTATGCTCCTTTCTTTTTCTTTTCAACATAACTATTGTAAATGTCGTACACTTTTTGGGCTAGGGGTCCACTTCCTTCTACTCCGTTCTCAGATACTTTTATTTTATCTAGAATAGTCACTATACCAGCTTCTTCATAGACCTTAATATCTGCTGATCTAATGTTCAATTCTTTTGCTACTAGTTCAGCAAATTCCCTAGGATCAAAAATCGGTGCATTTTTGACTAAGATCTCAGTAATCAATGAACCGTTTATTATTACTTTATAATAAGTGTTATTTTCATTATCTTTAGCGTTTGTTAATGATATCATAAACGGAGACAATTCGAAAGAGCTTAAAACTCCAGAATATGTCTTATTATTAGATAGTTTTACAATTATAGTTTTATCGATTAAAGTATTTAGGTCTCCACTTACTCTTCTACTGCTCATATCCATACGTATCTCAAAATGGTTAATAATATTTAATCCAGCATTTCAATTAGAAATATGCAGTCTATACAGCCAGGTAAGCTCTACCTCTCTTGTACGACTAGCAGGATTGAACCTGGTAGCCTAAAGAACTTGTTAATTCTAAAACTTGAATGTGAGAAAAATATAGTAATTGAGACTGATATAGTAGAGGAAATAAATTTATTCAAGGAGGGAGAAAAAGTTACAGTAGAAATATCGACTGAGAGACCCTCATACACTGAAAAAGACTTTTGTGCTCACGGTTATCTCTTCTATGAGAAGCTACAAGATGACGGTACAATTTTAGATCAAATCTCACTATACGGATTAATAGTTAAAATTTCTTCCAAAAACTTGGGCTTAATAAAGGAAAACTTGTTTAAAATGATGGATCATGTATATTATTGCATAAAGAGAAGCTAAATATTTTTAAATAATTAACAGCAGTTATGGGAATCTTAGGGAGGTAATACCAAGAAGTCGGTATTAGCG
>QEFN01000003.1 GCA_003086555.1 Sulfolobus sp. SCGC AB-777_G06
CCAGCATTGTTTTACCAGTCCCAGGTGGGCCAAATAAAAGAATACCCTTAGGCGGTTCAATACCTACATTCTCGTATGCCTCTCTATACTTTAATGGGTATTCTACTACCTCTCTCAACTCCTCTTTTACATCATCTAACCCTCCTATATCGTCCCAGTGAACCTCTGGTACTTCAACATATATCTCTCTCAGACCGCTAGGCACTATATCCTTGAATGCCTTAAGGAAATCGTCCATATTAACTTCCATTTTTTCTAAGATTTCAGGTGGGATTTTATCTTGGCTTAAATCTATCATTTGCAAATATCTTCTTAGGGCGTTCATAGCAGCTTCTCTCACTAATGCTGATAAGTCTGCTCCAGTATATCCGTGGGTCATATCGGCTAATTTCTGTAGATCGACATCTTTAGATAACGGCATACTCCTCGTATGTATTTGTAATATTTCTAGTCTACCTTGCTTATCTGGTAAGGGGATCTCTAATTCTCTATCAAACCTACCGGGTCTCCTTAGAGCAGGGTCTATCGCATTAGGTCTGTTAGTAGCAGCTATAACTATAACATTACCCCTATTTTCAAGACCATCCATCAGCGTGAGTAATTGTGCCACTACCCTTCTTTCCACTTCTCCTATTACTTCATCTCTCTTCGGCGCGATCGCGTCAATCTCGTCTATGAATATTATTGCTGGAGCGTGTTTCTTTGCATCTTCAAATATTTCCCTAAGTCTTTGCTCGCTTTCACCGTAGAACTTGCTCATTATTTCAGGTCCATTTATTGATGTGAAGTAGGCTTCAGTTTCATTAGCTACTGCTTTTGCTAAAAGTGTTTTACCTACTCCAGGTGGGCCGTACAGTAAAATACCCTTAGGTGGTTCAATACCTAGTCTCTTAAACAGTTCCGGATGCCTTAACGGTAACTCAACAAGCTCCCTTATTTTCTGAATTATATGTTTCATCCCTCCTATATCTTCATAAGTAACTCTCGGATACTTCGCTTGTTCGAACGGTTTCTCTGATATCGTTATACTGGTCTCGTCGGATACTATTGCTACACCTTGTGGCCTTACTTGGATAACACTAAATGGAATAGCTTGCCCTAATACTGGAATTAAAACTGTATCACCTTCAACTAGGGGGGTGTCCTTGAGTTTTTTCTTAACATAAGAAATGAAACCTGGATCAACCGTAATAGAAAAATTTGAAGGAGCTAGCCTGACACTTGTTGCAACCTTCGGATTAGCCTTTCTTACTATTACTTTGTCACCTATTGCGACTCCTGCGTTCTTTCTCGTTATACCATCCATTCTTATGATGTATTTGTCTTCCTCATTCAATGTATCCTCTGGGGCCAAAGGCCATGCTATTGCGGCAGTCTTTCTCTGTCCTTCGATCTCGACTACTTCTCCGGGGCTAACGCCTATTTGTGATAATAGATCAATGTCTATCCTTACTTTTCCCCTTCCAACGTCTTTTTGTTTAGCTTCAACAACTCTCAAGATAAGCTCCTTCTTCGAAGGAGTAAATTCAGCACTACTCAACGCAATCCCATTAAGTAATATAAAAAATGAGGTATAAGAGCTTAAGCATCAACTATTATTTGATTAATTAAAAAGGGGAAATACTTAAAAACCTAGACGCGTTACTTGCAGTACTTCGGCATGACTTACTCCTTCTATTCCGTTAACTATTTCCTCTAAGGATTCCGTACCTCCTTCCGTATTTTCTGGCATTTGTATATATACTACTAATGCCTTTAGGCCGTATGCTATTGGCTCCGTGTCTTTTCTAACTATTTTATATCCTTGTGGTAATCTACTGTTTATCTGTTGTGTTAAATTGTCAAGGTTTACTTCGTCACTATCAGGATATACCTTCAAAATAACTAACACATCTGCCATTCCTCTTACACCTCAAGGACCTTCAAATCCACACTTTGGGCAAACATAAGTGACGCCTTGCTTTCTGCATTCATAGCACCTTCTTATAATTACTTCTCCGCAGTTAGGGCACAGAAATTCTACGCCTTTCTCTCTGGGATGTATTATCTTTCCGCAACTTGAGCATACTGGTGGTTCTATTTCCTCTTTTAAGCTTAACCTAAATGAAATACTCATTGCTTACAATACTTTTTAATAACCTTATAAATTCTCTCTTTGCTTATGCCAATTAAAATGGTTATAATAGTGAGGACAGATATTGAAATGGGAAAAGGAAAAACTGCCGCACAAGTAGCTCACGCTGCGGTTTCTTTAGTTGTGGATATATTAAAAAAAGGAAAAGGAAGTTGGAGGGAATGGCTCGAAGATTGGCTATCTGAAGGACAACCCAAGATTGTGGTTAAGGTTAACAGTCTTGAGGAATTACTAAAAAGGTCCAAGCTAGCACAAGATTACAATTTGCCTACAGTTGTAATTCAGGATGCAGGTAAGACTCAATTAGAGCCTGGCACTATTACATGCGTAGGTATAGGGCCTGCTCCTTCAGAAATTATAGATAAAATAACGGGTGACCTAAAATTACTGTAACACCTCCTTTGATAGATCTCTCTTTAGGACTCGAGAAATATTACATAAACGAAGAATGGGCTCCGTTAAACGTTAAAATACCCAGACCGGATGGATTTATTGTAGTCGAAGAGATTTCGTATAAACCCGTAACTGAGTGGAGAGGAAAGGATAAGGGTAAATATGCTGTATATCTATTAAAGAAGATCGGAATAGATCATTTCACTGTTATCGATAAAATAACTAGACTAACCGGTAGAAAACCTATTTATATTGGAATAAAGGATACTAACGCAATAACGCAACAGATAATCTACTTTTTAGGTAAACCAGAAATAGACAATTACAAGGAGGAAAAGTTCGAGGTAAATTTTCTTGGTTTTTCAGACGAAAAATTTAACCACACGGGTAATATTTTTGAGTTAGAATTAGTTAGTGATGACGAAAATGAACTCGCCAAGAGATTGACAACTGTGAGCAATGTGAAATATCTATTTGCTTATATAGGTTATCAAAGGTTCGGCACAAGGAGACCTAATACGCACTTGGTCGGGAAATACTTATTTCTAAGGCAATGGTGTGAGGCAATTAATTGGTTGATCGGTCATCCTTTTGAATTGGAGCATGAGATAATAAAGGAGGCAAGATTAGCATATGAAAAACGAGACTATGAAAAGGCACTCCAACTTTTCCCTAAAAAGTTCAGGGATGAAAGGGAAGTACTGAAAGCTCTAATTAGAGGGGAAGACTGTTTGTCTGCAATTAAAAGGGTTAAGACCCCTCTAGGATTTTTCGTTGAAGCTTACCAATCTTATTTATTTAACAAGTATCTTTCTTTAATGTCGGATAAATTGAGAGGGAGAGAAGCTGATAACGTGGTTCTTACTGTTCCGAAGAAGTTTGTTGAGCCTATGGATCCCTTAATTAGGCAAATAGCTATTGAAGAAGGTATAGTTGGTTATTCTTTTAATATTCCAGAAATCAAAGTTAACTTGAGAGATTTAAAAAGACAAGCTTTTATGAGGCTCAGAAACGTTAAGGTTGAACTTAAGAACGAAAGCAAAAAAATCTCGTTTTCCTTGGATCGGGGTATGTATGCTACGTTAGTAATTAGAGAAATAAGCAGAGGTGATCCTAGGAACTTTACCTAAGGCGTTAGGCGTTTTTTGTCTCTCGGAAATAGTACTATCTCCTTAACATTTTGTATTCCAGTTAGCATAACCATAAGCCTGGCAAATCCCATTCCAAATCCAGCGTGAGGCGGCATTCCGTAGTCGAACCATCTAAGGAAGAACTCAAAACTCTCTGGTCTTAATCCTCTCTTTTTGAGAGCTTCCTCTAGTATCTCTCTCCTATGATTCCTAGTACTGCCTGAAGCTATTTCTAACCATTTATATATAAGATCGAAACTTTCGCTTACCTCAGGTTCATTATCCTTAACCTTAGTATAGAAGGGTCTAGCCATAGTGGGCCAATCGGTTATGAAGTATAACTCTTCCTTAATTACTTCATTCAATATTCTCAATTCGGGGGTTCCTATATCATCCCCAAACTTAATGTTTAATCCTCTACTTTGAAGTATCTCTATAGCCTCTTTATATGGAATTTTTTTTATAGGAAGTTTTACGGTAGGCGGAGTGTAATTTAGTAGTTTTAATTCCTCCTTACAGCCTTCACTTACTCTTTGGGTTATATTATAGATCAATTTTTCGATTAAATTCATAACGTCATTGTAATCAGCAAACGCCATCTCAACGTCCATACTTATAAATTCGGCTAAATGATATGGAGTGTCCGACTCTTCAGCTCTCCATGCTGGTCCGATTTCAAAAACTTTCTCCACTACTCCCGCCATAAGTTCCTTATATAACTGGGGGCTTTGAGCCAAGAAAGCTTCCTTGCCAAAATATATCACTGGAAAGAGCTGGGCTCCTCCTTCTGTAGCTGCAGCTATAATCTTTGGAGTAAAGATCTCAACAAAACCCTCATTGTATAAAGTTTCTCTAAAAGTCCTTAACACCACTGACTGAATTTTTACTACAGCAGTCATTTCAGGTCTTCTTAGGTCTAATACTCTTTCTCTAAGTCTCGTGTCAATATCAGCCTTTACCTTTCCGCTTACGTCAAGAGGCAGGGGCACTTTTGCTAAACTTAAAATCTCTATATCTTCAGCGTGAATTTCAGCACCTCTAGGTGCTCTCTTGTCGGCTTTCACTTTTCCCTTAATCCTCACTACGCTTTCCTGAGTTAATTCATTAGCTACTTTAAACGCCGGACTGTCCTTATCAACTACGACTTGCCCTATTCCGCTAGCATCTCTAAGTATTATGAACTTTTTACCACCTAAGTCTCTTATGTTATGAACCCAGCCGGCAACTACAACTTCCTTACCCTCTAACTCGGGTAATATTTGGTTATTATAATAGTTCTTAAGCAATTTTTACTCCACCCTTATTCTAACTGGTATTGAATGAATCTTTGATAGTGCAGCTTCTAGGGAAGTTTCGTCAGCCGGTAAAAACTTCTTCTCATATTTTGAGACTCTCACAACGTACTGTACGGTTCCGTCTGGTAACCATACAGTGTTAACTCCTAGAACTCTCGCAGGTGTTAAAAGTTGGCTTGCAGTAGACTTTATATTGTTACTCTTCTCTAAAATTCTCACTTTTACGCCAAGTTTATCCTGAAGAATCTTAGCAACTTTTATCCACTTTTGGTAAGTCATAGACGGTCCGCTAGTTACTATCAGAATAAGTAGGTTGTTCAATTTAAACGCCTTATGGTAGGTAGTATCTTTTAGCTCTTTGAATTGTGTCTCTTCTAAATCTAACAAAATTTTCATTACTTCTACTTCAAAACTTTCTACCTCTCCACGATCAATCATAGTTTGGCAACGGTTACACAAAAGACCGCTTTTAACACAAATATAGTCTAACGGTATCTTCATCTTAATTCAACTCCGCCTCTAACACAAAGTTTTTTGAACCGTTTGATATATGTGAATTGGGGTTAAAAATGCCACTCACCGATCCCGTGAAGCTACAAATAGTACAACAAAGAGTATTTTTAAAGAAAGTGTGTAGAGAATGTGGAGCTCTAAACTCAATTAGGGCAACAAAATGCAGGAGATGTCATAGTAAAAATCTAAGGCCGAAGAAGAAAGAGTTACCAGCCAAGAAAGGTTAGACCTTAATACCGATACTTTTAAGTCTATCCTCGATACTTTTTGCATTTTCTTGAAAAGACTGAATGTGTGATTTTAAGTAATTTTTATCTATTTCTATTTTTCCACTTCCTATTAAGTACACTAAAGTCTTCAGTTCATCCTCGTCTTCTTCTCTAAACGCATTTGCCTTAAGTAAAATATAGTCTTCTATCCTGATCACTTTGAAATACTCGTTACCAATTTTTCTTTCTTGTGCATTTTCTATAATGTCTTGTGGTACAAAGAAGTCTTGAATATTTTCATACATATCTACCTGAAGTTGCTCGTCATCAACACCTACTATTAGTCTGGGAGTATCAAGAGGTGTTTTTCCAAAGTCCCAACCGCGATCAAATGCGAATTCCCTTATTTTATCCTCGTCTATAAAAACACTAACTGAAAGAATAAATAAGTCTACATCACTTTCAGTACCTTTTCTACCTAATTCTAAATCAACTACAGTATCCCCGATTATTACGAAGTCAGTAAGTTCCTTGATTTCTTTAAGAACTTCTCCGACTTTCGAAAACGCTATCAAAATCTCACGTTAATCAATCATCACAATAACCTTAAAATACTTTTATGACATATCCTAATTTGAATGCCGGGGTGGCCGAGCGGTTAAGGCGGCGGGCCGCAGAGATTTAAAGCCGTCACCCGCTATTTTCGCGGGTTCGAGTCCCGCCCCCGGCTTTTAAAAAATTTATACTTTTGTAAGCCGTAGTATATTGTGAGCCAACCAAAAAGGAAAGAGGAGACCGTAGGAAAGGAAATGAAAGGAGACGAAGCATTGGCTTACGTTATAAAGGAACTCGGCATTAAGGATGTTTTTGTTCCTTATAGCGTTCCAGACTTTATATTAGAAAGATTAAAGCAATATGAAATTAATGCTAATATAACTTCTTCAGCTAGGGAAGCAATTTTAATGGCTGATTCATATTCTAGAGAGTTTAACACAGTAGGGACAGCCCTTGTTGCTCCAGGGAATAGAGTGCTAGAGGCTACTGATATAATAGCTCAAGCTTTCGTGGACTCTCAGCCCCTACTTATAATATCTACCGTAAGGTCTTACAAAGACACGGGTAGGAGTAGGATAGGAGAACTGAGAACACCTGATGACGTATCATCAGCCATAGCACCCATTACTAAGTTACGAGAGAGGGTTATAAGTATTGAAGAAATAACAGTAACTGTAGAAAAGGGGTATAAAGAAGCCCTAAGCAATAGGAATAGGCCAGTATACATAGAAATAGCTGAAGATCTCTTTAGGCTTAAGGCCTATCCATTATCGCCAGCTGAGCAGAAGCCCGAGAAGAGAACTCCGGATAAAAACACAGTAGCCAAGATAAGTGAATTATTAGGAAACTCTAAGACCCCAGTAATTATAGCCGGTTACGGAGTGCTTGCTGCAGGAGCTACAAAAGAACTCCTAGAGTTAGCGGAATTATTAGATATCCCGGTTATCACAACGTTTAGGTCTAAGGGGGCTATTCCGGCTTCTCACCCCTTATATGCAGGGGAAGGATTAGGTCTTTTCGCGACCAGTGAAGGAGCTAAGCTATTAGAGGAGGCAGACGTAATATTAGCGTTAGGTACTAGGTTTACACAATTAGCTACAGCCGGCTGGTCTATGAAGGTTAAAGGCTACCTAGTACATAATAATATAGATGGTGAAGATATCGGTAAAGTTTTCATGGCTCATGTTCCTCTTGTCGCAGATACTGGTCTATTCCTTAAGGAACTTCTTACACTAATAAAAGCTAAGGTTAAGGAGGCAGTTAAGAGGGGATCAAGAGAGAAGATTAAGACCTATAGGAAGATTCATATCTTAAACTCTCATGGCGGTTTATGGCCTTATGACGTAGTAAGAGTTGTACAACAATATCAGTTCTCAAAAGTTTTTGTAGACTTATCAGCTCCGACACTAGACTTCGTAAGGTTACCTATAGAGAAACCTTACACATGGATAACGAGCGAGTCACTATTAGAACGTAATATAGCAGTAGGAGGTATAATTCGTTCTAACGATCCTAATACGATTGCCGTGACCGATATTGAAGGTGTAATATCAAATCTAGGTGTATTAAGTTCTAGATTGAATAAGGCAAGAGGAATATTACTAGTTATGAACGACAACGGTTCAACGACTCTCGATGTTACTTCTTCCGACATACCTACAATTTCTAAAACGCCTCGTAATGAAAACTATGACGAGATACTGGAGAGATCGCTTAAGGCGATTACAGTTGTTGGAATTACAGATCTAAAGGACGCGATATTCAACGCTAATCCAAATAAGATAAACGTAATAAATGTTAAAATAGAGCAAGACTATCAATCAGTATTATTCTAAGTTTTTATTTGATTTTCCCTACTAACTTCAATAGTTACTTTTTTAAGTTTTTCTACCAATATCGAAATTGATATTAATGAAAGTAGCAATACCCGTTACAAACGGATTCGTGGATGGGCCCGGTGAAGGATCAGAGGTTATGATCTATCAACTTGAAGGAGGCAAGTTTACGTTAGTTGAAAAGTATGAGAATCCAGCCTTAAGGGCTACAGCAGCTCGCGGATTGCATATGTTAAAATCTGCTTTAGATAAAGGTATCAATGCTGTTGTTGTTGCTGAAATAGGCCCTCCTGGCGTCAGATTGTTAAAAGGAAAGGCAAAAATATATTTAGCTCCAGGTCTTAAGGTCGAGGAAGCACTTGAAAGGCTGCTGAAGGGAGAGTTGCCAGAGACTGATAAGCCTACTCATGACGAGCACCGTCACCATTAGTTTAGTAATAACATGCAGGATCCTCAGCTAATGGGTCCTTATATACTGCATATGCCCTAGCCCTACTACCTCCGCATATCCTATTGTAGTTACAAGTTCCGCATTTTCCCTTAAGTTTTCCTGATTTGATCATATTTAATAGTTCTGATTCTCTGTAAATCTTTACAATATTATCAGTTCTCACATTACCTAACCTTATCGGTAAAAATCCGCTAGGGTATATGTCACCATTATATGCGATAAATAGTACTCCGCTTCCGTCTCTAGTTGGAATCACACTTTTGTCAACACCTTTCTTAGGTTCACCGAGCATTTTTCTCAACTTTATTATCAAAGGATTCATAGTTGTAATATCTTCTGAGTATTCTAATTTAGCTCTCCTAAAGAATGGTGCCTCCACTGTCCTTACAACAAGGTCATATCTAGTTACTTCCACAAGGAATTCAATTACTTCTCTATAACGTTCGCGTGGTATATCGAGCTCTGCCATCCCTCTCCCTACCGGAATAAGAAAGAACACTTCCCACACTTTAACTCCTAAATCTTTTAATAACTTCACGATCTCGGGTAATTCCTCATAATTCCTTTTCCAAACTAACGTATTCACTTGAATATTAATTCCGTATCTCAAGGCTGTCTCAATTCCCTTGATTGCATATTTATAACTCCCTAAACCTCTCAGCCAGTCGTGAGTTTGTGGTTGTGCACCATCAAGGCTTATGGACATGTATGATAGTATACCTCTCAGCTTCTCTATTGTCTCAGAGCTTAAGAGGTGGTAGGGGGCAGGTGCTATTGAGGTAACTAGTCCTAAAGATTTGGCGTAGGTTAGAAGTTCGAATATATCTTTCCGTAATAATGGGTCACCTCCCGTAAATACAATAACTACTTTACCAAACTCAGCAATCTCCTCTAGTAGTTTCTTCCCTTCTTCTGTGCTCAACTCATCAGGTAAAGGGGAACTAATCGAGTTAGCTCTACAGTGTTTGCATGTTAATGGACAAGCTTTAGTTACTTCCCAGAAAATTAAATGCGGAGACTTTTCAAAGGGCATAATGGGTCACTCCCGAAAATATTTCCATACCAATAATAGGCTCTTGCCCTATCTCCACCTTTACAATATTTCTTAAATTCACACTCAGCGCATTTTCCTTCCTTGAGATATTTTTCGGTATTAATGAACACGTCAGGAATAGAAGCGATTATTTCACTAAGCCTTTGAGTCTTAACGTTTCCTAATTTTACGAAATCAATAAACTGGCAGGGATAAACGTCTCCATTTGGATATATCGATACCATCTTTCTACCACACCCACCTGAATTTTCTACGAACTTTAGGTATTGCTGAAACTCCTCTTCATTTCTAGCCAACTTCTTTGCGATGAAAATCCCGTCGAAAGGTGCTAATGTAGTCTCTATCTCTATGATGTCTTTAAGCTTGAACGAGTAGTCAATAAGTTTGTTAATGAACTTCTCATATTGTTCTGGTGTATACATTAAATTGACTAATCCCTTTCCGCGACCGCTTGCTGATAAGTGGTAAAATGTAATTCTCTTTACTCCAAGCTTCAGTGCAAGTTCAATGTAACCATCTAATCTATGTATATTTAACGAGGAAATTGTAAACCTTAAACCTACGTTAAGACCAGCTTCCACAGAGTTTTTAATGCCGTTTATTGTCATGTTAAAGGCTCCTTCAACTCCCCTAAATTTATCATGAAATTCTGCACTATCACTGTCAAGACTTATTCCTATATAAGAAAAATTCAGTTCTTTCAACTTTCTGGCAACATCTTTGGTGATTAGCGTACCGTTACTGGAAAGGGCTAACTTCAATCCCTTCGCTCTAGCGTATGAAGCTAGTTTAAAGAAATCCCTCCGCATTAACGGTTCTCCACCACTCAATATTATCAGAGGGATTTTTAGCTCAGCAAACTGGTCTATCAAATTCAAAGCTTCCTCAGTACTTAAAGCGTCTTGTTTATCATTTGAGGCGTCAATATAGCAATGAATGCATTTTAAGTTGCATTTATACGTCAAGTTCCATGTCACAACAGGTCGCGATACTTCGCTAAATTTACTGAGATTTTCTTTATTATATACCCCTTTAACACTAAAGGAGACAGTGCCTAAACCAGTTGTCATCACGCTAACTGGAATCATAATTATAAATAATCTACAAAACTTAAATCAGGAAGTTATGTAGTCCTTAGGGTGCTATGTATAACACTGTTAAAATAAAAGAGAGTTAGTCCCCTAGTGTTATACTGATTGTTTTTGAAGTCTAAAGAAAGCCTCCCAAAAGGGGTCTTCTGAAGGTTTCTCTATCCTCTTTTGACCTACGTACACCCCTTCACCTTTCTCCACTCTTCCAACTATTTCAGCTTGTATGCCTTCTTTAATTAATGCATCCTTTACTTTCACCTTGTCAGTTATTATTATCATCGTGCCCTCGCTAATAGAGATGAAAGGGTCTATACCCACTAAAGACGTAACAGCTTTGACAGCACGGTTAATGAACAGTTTATCCTCAAATATTACCAGCTTTTTCCCGGTTACCTCGGAAACTTCAACGAGGGCGTTCCATAGACCTCCTTCTGTCGCGTCATGCATCAAGTGAATCCCTATTTTACTTGCAATTAGTCCGTCCTTCCAACAAGACATTTGCCAATACATATCTAAGGCTTCTTTAAAGAGCTCCAGAGGTAACCTTTGCCTAAAATACTCTGGGTATAGGTTAGCTAAGAGACCGGTAGCTTCAATGGCGGGACCTTTTGTCACTATAATCAAATCGCCTTCTTTCACTTTTGATGGCATTCCTAGCTTCTCTTTGTCTCCAATCCCTATCATAGTGAAACCGCCTAGCATAGGGTAGGACACTCCTTCGTATCTTCCCGTATGTCCCGCTACAACCATCACACCTATCTCTTTTAACGCCTCATGAATTCCGATCCACATATCCTTCAGTTCGTCATCTGTCATAGAAGGAGGTAAGTTAAGGTCAATCATAGCATATTTAGGAGGAATACCCGAAGTCATAACATCACTCGCTAGAATGTGAACGGCAAACCATGCAGCCTTTCTGAAACCAAATTGTGGTACGATAAAAACTGGATCAGTCTTTACCACCATAATCTTATTACCTTCAAGTTCAATTGCTCCAGTATCGACACCATTCATAGGCGGTATTATTACTTCCTTGTGTCTTTCACCAAGATGCGGATAAATTACCTCGTCAAAAATTTTCTTTCCGATTTTACCGAGCATTGTTTCATGTAGTGATGGTGTAAATAAAAGGTTTTGAGTCGATATGAAAACTGAAAAAGATAGAAAGATAGTTTCTAGTTGTATTATATTACTAAAGAAACACGCTAATTCAAACCGATCTAGTCGTTAGGTCAACTAATTAAGTTTGCTTTAAATAATTTATTTTCTACATCTAATTTTTTAGAATAAAAATTAATAACTTGAATTATCGTGACGAGTCGAAAAAGAAATAAATGTAGTATATTCTTCATTTATTCAATGGTAGTGAAAGAGATAATTGGTAAACATTTAGCGAGGTATGAGTTACCAGATTATTATGACGGCGAGTATTGGCCTTCCCAGATTTGGCAGTGCTTAAGGAAACAGTATCTAATGAGGGTTTCTCCGATTCCCATGCCACTTGAGAGTTTAAGAACTGTAACCCTAGGTACGATAATTCATGAGTTCATAGCAGACACTTTGAAGAAGGAAGAATCTATAAGGGTCATGTCAGAGGTTCCTATAAGGATCCCTCATCCGGCTAGGCACGATATAGTTATCTCGGGCCGTGCTGACGATATAATTATTATCACAGTAGGAAAGACGCGTTACATAGTCGAGATAAAGACCATCGACGACCTGGAGACTAAGAGACAAAGGAATTTTATTCCAAAAATAGAACATAAAGCTCAATTAAACTTATATTTGAAGGCGTATCCTGGAGCTAAAGGTATCCTTCTCTATATAGATAGAAGCAATTTTGAAATGGAGGAATTTGAAGTTAACTTTGATCCCGAGTTATTTAATGATTCTATAAAGAGAGTAGAACTCCTTCATGAGTATTTGACAAAGAGAGAACTCCCACCTCCTGAGGCTAAGAATAACCCAGAGATGCTATGGCAATGTTCGTATTGCGAGTATAGAAATAAATGTGAAAGATTGAGCAAGATTGAGCAGAAATAAGGAGCCAGCAAGCATTTTTTGTTGAAATTAATCGTTTGCAAAGTTCCTCAGACATGTATTATTTATGATATTTGAGAGGCTGAGTAAAAGGTTTAACGTAAAAAGAAGTAAAAATTTATTATAAAAAAGGTATTAGGTTTGGTGAAAGTGAATAGAAGGTTAATTGTTCTTTCAATAGTTTTAATTTTTGTAATATTTTTATTGCTTCCCTACTTACTTTACCCATTTGAAATACCTTTAGACACATTTATCAAAGTTAGTGATGTAGATTTAGCTAACCAAGCCTTAGTATGTATTGTCTTTATTTCGTGGTACGGCTGTCCCTATGGGGCGGCAGATAGTTGGGTATTGTATGCATTTATTTCCCATTACGGTAAAGTCTTATACAACTTCTCTTATTCAGACCCTAACGACATATACCCTGATACTCCATCTCTTATTTTTCTAAGTTTTCAGCCAAACTCCTCTGTTCACTTCAAGTTCCTTTATCTTTATAACCGTTACCTTAATGCTACGGCAACTGGTCTACAAGTAAGTAACTACGTTCAATACGGATTATCTCAGATACAGCAATATTTACCTCAATATTACCAAATAGTTAAAGAATACGTAGTGGACAAGTGGGCGCAAGGTGGATTCTTCCAATCTGCTGCGTATATGGGCAACCCTCCACATATACCTTCGACCGTTATAATTTCAGGGAATAAGGGGACATATATATTGATAGGTTATTTAATAAACCCATCTTTAATACAAAATGAGACGCCGCAGTACTTGATAAACCATTTGAACCAGAGCTATATACAATCTGGAGTAAAAGAAATACAAGGTTTAGTCTAGTTTTTCTACGTCTAGGGACATATCGATAGCCTTTACACTGTGGGTTATGTAACCACTAGAGATTATGTCTACCCCAGTTTTTGCGTATTCCACTACATTGTCAGGAGTAATCCTACCCGAGGCTTCTATTAGTATCTTTCCTTTTAGATGGGAAACAACCTCTCCTACTTCATCTGGGGTCATATTATCTAAGAGAATGATATCGGCCTTAGCTTCGTATGCCTCTACAGCTTCTTTTAAACTAGTCACTTCTACCTCTATCTTCTTTGAGAAACTTACGTATTTTCTAACACTCTCTACAGCATTTCTTATTCCACCTAGTAATGTTATGTGATTATCTTTTATCAAAACCATGTCGGACAGATTGTATCTATGAGGGTCTCCGCCACCAACTTCTATAGCGTACTTTTCGAATAGCCTTAGCCTGGAGTAGTTTTCCTAGTTCCAGCAACAACAACATTAGAGTTAACAGTTCTTGCAAGCTTTACCATTAAGGATGTCGCAGTAGCTATCCCAGAAAGTCTGCTAAGTAAGTTAAGCAATGTTCTTTCGACCATTAGGACGTCTTCTCCGTCTCCTTCGAAAATAAGCAATTTGTCTCCTTTTTTGAAATAATTTCCGTCTGGTTTAGCTTCTATGACCTTTAATCGCATGTCTTCTAAGAACGGTACAAGAAACTTATTTCCTGCGAACAAACCTTCTTCTTTAGCTACTACATAAGCTCTACACTTAACCCCTTTTACGGCTTTACTTGTAATGTCCTCAGGCAACACATCTTCTTCTAGGAGTTCTAACAGTCTTCTAGATATAAGTTTTTCTAATATCATTTCTTACATGCCTGGATGAAATTCTTAAATACTTCAATCCCTTTTTCAGTATGTTTAACCTCAGGATGGAACTGAACCCCGAAAATAGTATTATCAGTGTTCACCATAGCTTGTACTTTAGCGTTCTCGCTATGTGCTAATACTCTGAACCCATTAGGCGGTGATATAACCTCGTCTGTGTGACTTTCCCAAGCCTTTATAGATGGTTTTAAACCTCTTAGTAACGTATCCTCATCGTCAATCATAACGTTAACTAAGCCGTACTCTGGGTTCTTAGCTTTGTTTACTTCTCCTCCTAGAACTTTCGCTATTAACTGATGTCCTAAGCATATACCCATTTTAGGTAAAGTGGTTTTCAGTACATATTCTTTAGCATTCCCCATTTTATCTAATTCCGTTACTACGGAATAAGGGCCTCCACCGAAAATAATGCAATCGAAATTATTTAAGAAGTCCACTGGTTTGTCAGGAGTGACGGCTACAGCCTCAACCCCGAGGTATTTAAGATCTTTCACGATAAGGTGGTTATACTGTCCTCCAAAGTAAATTACAGCTATTTTCACTGCGAGTCAAATACTTATCTCCTTAGGATTAAAGCTTTTATATTCCGAACATAAGTTCGATATTAAATGATCTATATTATAGGCTCCGGAATTGCAGGTCTCTCCGCAGCTGTATCATTGAAAATATCGGGTCATAAAGTTACGGTAATTACTAAGAAAGTAGATGGAGGGTCCACCCCAATAGCCAAAGGTGGTGTTACCGTACCTGTCTCTGTTGATGACAGCCCGGAATTACATGCGGAGGATACGATCAAAGTAGGAGATGGACTTTATGATATTAGAACAGTTAGATATGTTACACAAGGGGTAAACACGCTGTTGAAACTCTTCAGTCTTGGGGATTTGAATTTGATAAAGGGCTGAGACTAGAGGGAGGACATTCAAGGCGTAGAGTGATGTATAAGACTGATGAGACTAGAGGGCAGACATTCAGGTTTTTGTTAAACAAAGCGTGTTCTCTTGGGATTCCAGTTATAGAAGACATGGTGACAGATTTGGTAGTTGAAGAAGGAGAGGTCAGAGGTTTTGTCACAAAAACAAGAGGAATCAAAGGGGATGCGGATAAAGTCGTCTTGGCTACCGGTGGTTATTAGTACTTATTTGAGTTCACATCTACACAACCTACCAATATCGGAGAAGGAATTGCTATGGCTTTTAAGGTAGGAGCTGTGCTGGGCGATATGGAATTAGTTCAATTTCATCCTACTGTAGCAAAATTGGACGGAGAGACCTTCCTTATGACCGAAACGCTGAGAGAGGAAGGAGCTAAAGTAGTAAATGAGAAGGGCGAGAGATTTCTGTTTAATTACCATTCCAAAGGATAATTAGCTCCTAGGGACATATTGTCAAGGGCTATTTATATCGAGATGTCGAAAGGTCATCGGATTTTCATGGATTTAAGGGATATAGAAGATTTTCAGAAAAAATCCCAGTGGTCGCTTCTTACCTAGCCAGACACGGAAGAGATCCTAAGAAAGATCTTATTCCTATATCTCCTGTTGCTCATTTTGTAGACGGAGGAATAAGAGTGAATATTAGGGGAGAGAGCAGTGTGAAGAACCTTTATGCAATAGGCGAGGTAAGCGATAGTGGTCTTCACGGTGCTAATAGGCTGGCCAGTAACTCCCTACTTGAAGGGCTAGTCTTCGGAATTAATTTATCACAATACGTTGACCTTCAATGGGAGGGAATAACAACTGAAGACGGAATAATGAAAACTTTAAAACTCATTGAAGATGAAGGAATAAGTAATACGTTAACATTAAACGAAATTAGAAAGCTAAACTGGGAAAACCTGGGGATAATTAGGAACCACGAGAAATTGTCAAAACTTACTTCAATATATTATCCCTCAAAAAGTAGACCAGAGATTTTGATCTCATATCTAACGGCATTAGCTGCGGACATTAGAACAGAAAGTAGGGGTAATCATTATAGAGAAGACTATCCGTTCAAAGATCCGAGATGGGAAAAGAGAATATACTTCAGAGTTTTTAATTCTTAAAATATGGAGTGTAGAGCTGCTATAGTCGTCCTAGTTTCGAAGAACGGTAGGATTCTAGTAATTAAGAGAAAAGAGAGTCCTAATGATCCTTGGAGTGGACATATAGCATTTCCAGGTGGAAGAAGAGAGAGTAGTGAAACATGTGATGAAACAGCAGTAAGGGAGTGTATCGAAGAAGTGGGAATAAAGCCTAGATTAGTTAAAGACCTAGGAATATATTTCCCTAATAACGCTCCTGATATGAAAGTGAGAGCCTACTTAGGTTGTGTAGATGAAGAATTTATTCCACAGATCCAGAAGGACGAGGTCGATATGGCAATATGGATAAATCCTAAGCAGTTGGAAAGTAGAAATGACGAATTTTATTATAATGGTTTTAGGATATGGGGGATGACTTTCAGAATTTTAAAGGATGTTCTAGAAAAAAGATTCTATGAAGAGTGCTTAAAAAAATAGTTCAGTCCGGCAACGATTCTTCACTGGTCGGTTCCGTCTTCACTCATCATTTTAGTAGTAAATTCTCATACTCCTTAACATAGTTTACGCTTCTCTTTGTATCGCTGAATAGTTTAGATGCTTCTTCTACGTCCTCTGGCATTACTACATCCCTTCCCTTCTTTTGAGCTATCACTAGTGATGGTTCGAGTAACTGTACTGAGTATCTTAAGCTGTTCTCAACTCCTAGTTTAGTAAGTAACTCTAGTGCTTTTTCGTCAAGTTTTACATCTATTTCGTCAGCACGTATTTTTATTATCTCTTTTATTTCGTCTCGGTTATATGGTCTCGTAGGTATTATTAATAATCTATCCAATAGATCAAGCGGCATTCCGTGGGGAGACTCTATATCAGTTCCTCTTATCTTTGTTATGCCTCTATTAGTTGCAAGGATTAGTATAGGGGCTAGATCGGATTCAAGTGCTTTGGTGAGAAATGAGAAGGCTTCAATGTCTAGCATGTGTGCGTCATCTATGAATAGTACACCTGGAATTAGTTCCGCTTCTCCTTTACTTACCATATCCTTTACTAACTTGTCTACTTGCTTTCTGATATCTTGGTTTATTTCTCTCTCTGTAAAGAAACTAAACAAAGCAGTAATTGATATGCTTTGTGCAGCTATGTTTAAGTCTAAGTCGTGGAGAGTTACGGTGAAGGTAATATCTTTTTCCTTTTTTACTTGTCCGCTCGGTACTTCTACCTGCCTTACAACGTCTACATCATATGTCTTTTCTCCCTCTATTCCTTTAGCTCTACCAACTCTAGATATCTCACCTGTTTCAGCATCAATCCATATCACGTCTCCCTTTCTTATGTTCATTTTCATTAATTGAGCAGCTATCGCGTCTCCGACGTTTAAAGTCCTCTCATCATCCTTAGTAGCCAAAGTTATTTGGGCTTCTCTTGGCATTACTGCATATGGGTTTAATCTGCTCCTTGCCACCTTTAGCTTCATATCCTTCACAACTCCCTCGTATACCGTTCTCCTCTGTTTAATCCTGATACCTAAAGATTTTCTTATTGCTTGTGTTAAAATCTCAGTTTTCTTTAACTCCGTTGAGTATATCTCTGATGCATTCATTATAGTAAACGGAGTGTCCTCACCTAGTTCTCTAGCTATCGCAATTGCCAATGCTGTTTTACCAGTGCCAGGTGGACCTACAAAGAGGACACCTTTCCCTGCCATTTTACCTTGTTTTATAAGTTGGACTACTATTCCAGCTGCTTCTCTAGCTTCCATCTGACCTACTAGCCCATCAGCCTTAAACTTAGGTTTTCCCTTTTCATCTAGTCCTAGTCCTGATATATGGCTGTGAATAGACGCTTTCTCTCTTTCTACTTTTTTAATTTCTCTTATCTCGGCCATC
Organism: Sulfolobus sp. SCGC AB-777_G06; assembly: GCA_003086555.1. The sequence goes on from QEFN01000003.1 coordinate 18,300, forward strand.
AATTTTAAATTATAAAAAATGCTTTTGAGTTTAACTCAAAATTAATACGAAGTTATACTTATTTTCATTTACTGAATAGAACTATCGATTTCCTTACCTATTGTTACGGCTCTCTGATAAGCAGATTCGACGGTTTTTATAACAGCAGACTTGACCCCCTCACTTTCCATAACCATAAGACCGCGTATAGTAGTGCCTGCAGGAGTTGTAACTTGGTCTCTGAGAAACACTGGATGCGTCTTACATTTCTTAAGCATAGTGACTGTCCCTTCCACCATATCTAAAATAGCATTATAAGCAAGGTCTCGGGGCATACCACAAGCTACGGCACCAAGAGCAAAGGCATCTATAATCTCAGCCAAGAAAGCAGGACCACTTCCTATAATTGCTGTCCATGCGTCTAGCAACTCCTCCTGAACCCAATACACGTTTCCTATTAAAGAAAAGATCTTCTCAACGATCTCGTCTTTCCCTGGTGTTATTGCTGTAGTAGCCTTGGCTACAACAGCGTTAATGTTAGGCATTGCTCTAAATACTTTAGCTCCTCTAAGGAGTCTTGAAAGCGTTGCCAGTCTCACACCTGCCATTACTGAGACAACTATCTTTCCTTCCCACAAATTAGTGTCTATTTCTGAGAGTAACGGTTTAAAGTGTTGAGGTTTTACACTGATGATTATTACGTCAGCTTGACTTACGGCGTATGAGTTATTTCTCGTTGAGTTTATGCCAAGTTCTTGGACTTTTTTTAATGTAGTTTCGTTTCTTGCCGTTGCTATAACTTCAAAATCATCCTTAATAGATCTAGCAATTGCTGTACCGATCTTCCCAGAACCTAAAATAGCTACTCTAACCATTTAGAAGATTTTTAATAACTATTGTAAATATTCTTTCTTATGCCACAATACGAGATCCAAGGAGATGATTTACAGTACCTTAAGGTATATTTATCTCCAAACGAGGGAATATATGCCGATGCAGGACACATGATAATAAAAGATAACACTGTTACTTTGCAAACAAAATTAAGAGGCGGTCTTTTATCCGGAATCAAGAGGGCATTAACTGGTGGTTCGTTTTTTGTAACTGAGTTCTACGGTCCTGGACAAGTAGTACTGTCGGGGATATTCCCCGGCAAAATAGTCCAAATTCCGTTACAAGGTAGAGGGATTCTTGCCGAGTCCCACTCCTTTTTAGCCGCTGAGACCAGTGTAAATTACGATGCTACTTTATCCAGACTAACGGCTGGAATATTAGGAGGAGAGGGGCTTTTCTTAGCAAGATTTACCGGTTTCGGCAACTTATTCCTACACTCTTATGGCGGATTAATTGTAAGGGATCTACAACCAGGTGAAACGATACAAGTTGAAGCTTCTCACTTAATGGCATTTGAGAAAGGAATGCCTTACTCTGTCCAGCTTGTCGGAGGACTTAGGTCTATTTTCTTTGCCCATGAAGGACTTTTCTTTGTTACTATAACTGGCCCTGGACGGGTATGGTTGCATACATTAACGGCCGAACAACTCGCTTCAGCACTAATCCCATATCTGCCCAGTGGGCAACAAGGTGGTATTCAGCTTCCGTTTTAAGGTGTTGGGATGTTCTTTAATGTGGAACCTAAAAATAAGTATATTTATGTAAAGGGAAGAGGAGTAGCAGGGAAACAGATAGTTTTCCCTACGTGGGTTCCAGGATCGTACTTCATAAGAGAGCAAGAGAAGAACGTCGTGATGCTAAGAGGAGCTTCCCTTGTTTCCAAGAACAAGTACTTTCTCACTGATGACGAATTTGAGTATGTCTATTCAGCAATATCTAAAGATCAAAGAGAGACTATTTCGACGGTAGATTATATATTTATAAATCCCGTGTCAGTTTTTCCTTATCAGGATTTAAACGAAGAATACTGTATAAGCTTAAAATTACCTAATAACTGGGTAGTACACACTACTTTGAAGGAAATTGGAAAATTTACATATTGTGCAAGGAACTATGATGAGTTTGCGGACTCACCTATTCAGGCCTCCCCTAAATTGAATCTGATTAAGGTTACCGAGTTTCACTCGATTTCCACAATCAATAACGTCAACGAGCTGGAAAAGTTATCTAAAGTCCTTAACTTTCTAGATTCCTCTTTATCAATTGAGAATGAAGACAAACAAAGCTACATATTCTTCTTCAGGCGTAGTGATGTAAACTTCGGCGGTATAGAGCACGAGAACTCATCGGCAATTGTTGTACCGTGGAACAGAGAGGATTTGCTGTGGTTATTTGCCCATGAATATGTGCATAAGTGGAATGTCAAGAGGTTAAAACCTAGAGAATTAATGCGTATTGACTATGAGAGGGAAAATTATACGGAACTACTGTGGTTTGCTGAAGGAGTTACTGACTACCTAGCATTCTTGTCTCTTATGATGAGTAAGGTAATTGACACACAACAAGGACTAAAGTCTATTTCGAATATCCTCTCGAACTTGACCTATCCTGGGATAAAGAGGATGAGCTTGGCAGAATCATCAAAACTAACGTGGATAAAGCTTTATAAACGTGACGATAATTTCCTCAATATAGGCGTTTCGTATTACGACCTTGGGTTCGTAGTAGGTCTACTCATGGACTTGAAAATAAGAGAAAACAGTGATAACCATTACGACATTTATTCGATGTTTAAGGCTCTCTACTTGAGGTTCAAAGAGACCGGTTATACCTATAGTGATATAAGAAACGTTGCAGAAGAGTATGGGGTTGATTTCCTCGACGAACTAGTATATAAGAGGGATCCTCCCATCTTTAAGCGCCTTTCGAAGTATGTTGAAGTTGAGTTTGTGGATCGAGGTAAACCTTACGTTGGTATAAGGCTAGAAGCAAATAAGATTACTTTTGTTGAGGATGGTTCACCTGCAGACAATGCTGGTCTATTCCCGGGTGATGAGATAATCGCAGTGAACGGTGTAAAAGGAGCGAATATTCAAGAAGGACAATCACTAGACTTGTTAATTGTTAGAGATGGTATTGTAAAGCATTTTGAGGTTCTTCCCGGTAGCAATCCGGGGCATACAGTTAAGATAAAGACCAATGGTGGTATTTTCGAGAAGGTTTTCGGCAAAGGTGAAGGTGTATCAGACAAGAAGTTAATTTAACTTAGCTAACAGTAATCACTCTTAGTGACTTCTCTAATTCTCTCATCGCCACCGATTTCCTTAATGAACTTATAGACACTCTTCGGTACTAGCTCTTCCCATTTCGGATCTTTTTCTAGCATCAACTTTCTTATTCTAGTAGCATTATATATCTCTCTATTAAATATCGGCACTTGATCTGTTAGATATCCTGCTTCTTTTGCCACCGTGTATACTAAAGGGTTTCCACTTACTATCACATCAAACGGTGGTGAGTACATTTCTACTATTCTTACCCAGTTCTTGTTTGTAAAGGATTCCATTATAGGGAACAGAATAACCTTTCGAAAATCTACGCCGTACTCCTTTAGGCTCTCTCTTATCATTATAAGTCTCTCCCCGGCTGTGAAGGGATTATAAATCGAATGGCTCTCCTGGCCACTTCCTATAAGGATAATTACTTTATCGTACTTATTCAATAACCATTGGATAGCAGCCATATGCCCTAGATGAAAGGGCTGAAACCTACCTGGAAATAGAGCCCTCATTTTTCTCACTCAGTTTGTAAGCTAATTCAACAAATTTGTCGGGGTTCATAATATGGTAGGGGTCTATTAAATCCTTTATTCCCTTCATTATTTTTAAAACCTCTTTACCGTTATGTGCACTAAGTTGCTCAGCCAGTACCTTAGCCTTCTGAACTCCTATACCATGTTCTCCTGATACGGAACCTCCTAGCTCTATCGCTATCTTAGCGACTTCTTCAAAGATCTCTTGAGCTTTTACTGGGTCGTCTAGAATTATGTTGGGGTGTAAATTACCGTCGCCTATATGAGCTATTACCGGCATTCTTATGTTATACTTCTTTTCGATCTCTTTTATTCTCTTTATAGCATCAATTAAACGGGAGACGGGTACTACTATGTCCTCTACATACATTAGTTTCGCTTCTGCCTTAAGTGCTATTGCCGATTGTGCTCTGATTGAATATATTTTCTCTGCTTCATCTCCCTCGGTTATTATGTATTTTTTATCCGCTAGAAGATCTCGAAGTTTTAGTAAATTTTCTTCTTCAACTGAAATAATGAAAACGCCCCCTCCGCTCTCATCGAGTCTCGCATTCAATTGTCTATTTAAAGCTCTCACCACTTGGTCATCAATATATTCGGCTATTTCAGGAAGGATTCCCTTCTTTCTTATGTTAAAAATCAATTCCCCAGCTTCCTCTATATCATTTACGTAAACTAACAGTGTGTAAATTTTACTTTGAGGTAAAGGTATTATCCTCAGCCAAATCTCGGTTATTATTCCCAATGTTCCTTCACTGCCTACGAACAAGTGTAGAAGGTCGTATCCTCCTCTGTTTTTCCTTAGGGGTTCTCCAATTTTCACAACCTTTCCGTTAGGTAAAACTACCCTTAATGCTAATACCCAGTCTCTGAAAGTTCCGTATTTTACCCCTCTCATTCCACCTGAAGCATTAGCAGTAGCCCCGCCAACTGAACACAGAAAGTAACTTGCAGGGTCCGGTGGAAAGAAAAATCCTTTTTTGCTAAGTTCTATATTGAGTCTCTCGAGATTTGCTGCAGGTTGGACTCTAACATACCAATCTATCTCGTTAATTTCTAAGATCTTGTCCATATGTTTCATGTCAACTAAGATACATCCTTCACACTGTAGGTGACCAGCAAGGCTTGTCCCAGCACCATAAGTTACAATGGGGATATTGTTATCCCTAGCGTAATTGACTATCTTTACTACTTCATCTTCATTTTTTGGATAAGCGATAAACTTAGGTTTTATTTTAAATCCTGCAAAGTCCTCCCTTTCTTTTCCCTCCTCTAATTCAATCCCGTCTAGCACATGAATACTATGAGCTTTCCGAAATTTATGAGTATATATTAAATTAAATCGACTTTTAGTGTGTAGTGCTAAATCTTCGATGATCCTTATTTTTATAGACGGATTTATAGGGACAGCCCACCATAATAAATATTGGATGAAGAACAGCGGATCTGCAGAGTGTGATGATGAGTGTACTGGGTTAGAAAAGGTATCATAGGCGGATCCCCTATACCTTACACCCGAGACGAGTTAGAAGAGTGGAGGCAAAGAGGAGTAAAGAGAGTTCTAATTTTGCCCGAGGATTGGGAAATAGAAGAGGCATGGGGCAACGTAGACTATTATTATGAGACCTTAAAAGAACTAGGTTTTGAGTACTATCATGTTAAGATACCAGATGGTCATCCTCCTACTATGGAACAATTTATCAGAATTTATAATTGGCTTAAACAAGGAAAGGGTAATCTAGTTCACTGTGTAGGCGGTATGGGAAGGACTGGAACTGTGATAGCGAGTTACTTAGTTTTATCTGAAGGTCTAGATGCAGAATCTGCTATAGATGAAGTAAGGCGATATAAACTTGGTGCAATCCAAACTTATGAGCAAGAGTTTTTTGTATTAGAAGTGGAAAGGTTGAAGGGCAAGTGGAAGACCCACTTTTAAATTTCTTAGTAAAGTTTCAGTATTTAGTTGCTAGGAATGTAAGTATAACCCACTTAGGAGTAGAAAACGTGAAAAGCGTATGTGCTTTAGACATAGCATACAAAGGTAATATAGGTTATGCAGTGGTAGTTTACTTTGACGGCAACAAATACGAGCATTACGTCTTCACTGGTGAGGTAAACTTTCCCTATATTCCTACGTTTTTATTCATGAGGGAGGCTCCATTAATGATGAAAGCTCTCGAAAAATACCAAGACCAATGCCAACTAACGCTAGTTGATGGTCACGGGTTAGCCCATCCCAGAAGGAGCGGAATAGCTACAGTCATAGGTGTTTTACTGGATATTCCGACAATAGGTGTAGCTAAATCGAGGTTGTTCGGAGAAGAGGTTAGAGAAGGTGAAGAAACTTACATACTTGTTAACGGAGAAAAAGTTGGTGTAAAACGAGGGAAATATTATTTTAGCATAGGTAATAAGGTGGATTTAATCGACGTGATCACGTTATCCAGGCTCGGTTATCCCGAAGCACTTAAGTTAGCTGATAAAATTTCTAAAGAGACAAAGAGAAAAAGGTGAAATTTGCTTTTATAAAAGGTTAAAAAGTTAACAGATAACTTCTAATTATGAAAGTCACCGTAGAAACTCCCGATATTCCCGAAGAAAAAGAAGTCGAATTAGATCCTTCTACTACTGCTCTGATAATAGTTGATATGCAAAACGATTTCGTGAGAAAGGAAGGGAAGTTATACGTACCTACGGCAGAAGCTACAATTCCTGCTATTAAAAGATTGATACAAAAAGCGAGAAGTGAAGGGGCTTACGTTATTTATACTCAGGATTGGCATATGAAGGATGATCCGGAATTCAAAATTTGGGGAGAACACGCTGTTGCAGGAACTTGGGGTGCTGAAATCGTAGACGAGTTAAAGCCTGAGAAAGACGATTTCTTAATAAAGAAATACAGATACGACGCGTTTTTCGAGACCCCGCTAGATTATATATTGAGAGTGAAGGGGATTAAGAACGTAATTATGACCGGAACAGTAGCTAATATCTGTGTGCTTCACACGGCTGGTAGTGCGGCTTTGAGGTGGTATAACGTGGTTGTATCCAAGGATGGTATTTCAGCTTTAACAGAATTTGATTACTATGCGTCATTAAGGCAAGTAGATTTTCTGTATAAAGGAAAGATTTCTACCTCGGAAGGGATAAAATTTATTACTAGAAAGTAACGAATGATGAGACATGGATTATTACGCTATCGTACATAACGATTTTGATGGAACTGCGTCTGCTGCGATATACGCTAGGGCTGTTAACTCTTTACCGAAAAAAGTGTTTTTTACAGAGCCTACTAAGATCCACAATTTACTAAAGAGCTTGGAATTAAGAGGAGTTTATAAGATTATGATAGCTGATATAGGTTTAAACGCATCTACTTTAGACAATGTGATAGAGAACTTAAAGAAATTAATAAGTCAAGGAGCAGAAATAGAGTGGTTCGATCACCATGTGTGGAAGGAGGAGTGGAAGAGGAAGCTACAAGAAACAGGGGTTAAAGTGTATCACGATTTGTCTACATGTGGTGCAGGAGTAGTAAATAAGAATCTGAATCCGCAAGACGAGTTCTCAAGAAAGTTGGCTAGTGCTGACTGTTCAGTAGACATCTGGCTTCATGATGATCCCATGGGTGAAAAATTAAGGCGTGTTGTGGAGTATAATAAAGACTATAAGTGGAAGGAGTACTTAATCAATAAGTTTTACAATGGAGTTCTATGGGATGATGAATTTGAAAAGATTTTGCTCGATCAAATAGACAAGGAGTTAAAGGGTTACGAGAACTTACATAAATACACTAGAGTTCTGAATATCAACGGAAAGAACATAGTAGTGGCTGTGAGATGGAGGGGACCTCCGGATATTAGTTATGCCTCTCAATTCTTGATGAACCGATACGGTGCATTAGTTTATGCATCAGTGAACGGAAAGGCAATATCGTTTAGAAGTAACAGCATAGACGTGAGGAGGTTTGCCGAGAAACTAGGTGGCGGTGGTCACATACTAGCAGCTGGTGCGGGTCTTAAAGCTCCATTCTGGAGGTTTCTCCTTCATAGGCTAGGAATTAGGGGTCCGTTGTTAAATTGGGCCTCTGACATAGTTAAAAAAGTCGTAACTGAGACCGGTTTTATATATTATGAAGGTAAGAAGAACGTAACTATGTGAAGAAAATTGTGAAAAGTTGTATGTCTCCTTTTAAAATAAAAGATTTTTCGTTTTACTTTTGATTAGAAATACTTTAAAAAGTCGAAACGTTTTGAGATCATAGTGATTCTAAAATGGTCAAACTATATCAGAAGTTTCCTGATACACAAGTTCTAACCACTAAAGGTCCAATAGACTTCTATAAAGATGTATTCGGCAAAGGAAAGTGGTTATTCTTATTTGCACATCCCGCTGACTTTACGCCAGTATGTACTACTGAGTTTGTAGCCTTCTCTCAGAAATATGAAGAGTTTAAGAAACTAGGTGTAGAATTAATTGGATTAAGCGTTGATAGTATTTATTCACACATACAGTGGTTAATGGATATAGAGCAGAGGTACGGTGTAAAAGTACCCTTCCCAGTAATAGCTGACCCTGATAAGAAGTTTGCAAGAATGTTAGATGCATTAGACGATGCATCAGGTCAGACTATAAGAATTGTAGTGCTAGCTTCGCCTGACGGTATAATCAGGTTTGTAGCTCAATACCCGTTAGAATACGGTAGAAATATTGATGAGTTACTTAGGATAACTAAGGCAGCAATAGTAAACTATAAGGCAAAAGTCGTACTACCGGCAAACTGGCAACCTGGACAAGATGTAATTGTACCTCCGCCTACTGTATTTGACGAAGCTGAAATGAGAATGAAGCTACCTAATGCCAAGGCTTGGTACTTATTCTTCAAGAAATACGACGAGTTACCTCCTGATCAAAGAGTCTAAATTTATTAATAATATTTTTTTATTTGCTGGAAACGCTACGTTGTAGACTCTAGTTTTTCTCACTTCTCCATAAACTACTTTGGCGTAGTGTGCATGTCCGTGTATAGCTAGATCTGGTAAACATTCCGTTGTTTCTAGTAACTGATATCCAAGATTAGGGTAGATCGATTTCTTTTCACCGAAAACTGTTCGAAAAGTTGGTGCGTAATGGGTAAGGAGGATCTTCAAATCTCCTTTGCTTTCGCAGAGTAATTTTTCTATCTTTTCTTTCCTCTCTTGATAAGTTCTTTCATCTACCCCGTGAAGCATCTGCCATTTTGTAGGTTTCTCCAAGATACCTTCACTACCTACTATAACGATTTTTAACCCTTGTATCTCTACGGTCGTAGATTGTTCCTCTAGCCATATTATTTCACTAAAAAACTTCTTATAGTACTCCCTCTTGTCGGTAAAGTCCTCATTTCCGAAAACAGCAACAGTCTTATACTTCTTTAGGACTTCGTAAATCGGAGTAAAGTGCCTATATTCCCCTTGTTCTGCCAGATCTCCAGCTAGTAAAAATAGCGAAATCTCTGCCTCTCTAATTTTGCTGAAAGATGCAAAGAACTGAGTTAGATATTTGGGTAAATGAAGATCAGACGTTGCAGCTATCAACATCAATTTATATTTATCTCTAGCAATTAGAAAAGTATTGTGAGATTAGAAGGTATAGCTGATTTACCCCTCCATGAGGGCAAAGTCCCTTCCTGGTTAGCCTCTATAATGAAGAGACTATCAAAAGCTATTATAGACGTTATGATTATAGAATGGGGCGAGGAAAAAGTATTAGAAAGGTTATCAAATCCCTTGTGGTTTCAAGCATTCAACAACGTAATAGGTATGGATTGGGACTCTTCTGGATCAACAACTGTAACCTTGGGAATATTAAAGGAAGTAGTAAGCATTGACGATGAAGGCATTGCTGTATTAGGAGGAAAAGGTAAAAAAGCGCTTAAAGTCCCAGAGGAATTAAGAGTTCTAGACAAAAAGATCGACGCGGATGTCGGGGAACTAGAAAGGGCAAGCAGGCTAGTTGCTAAAGTAGATAGCGTATTAGTTCAAGACGGTCACACATTATATCATCATTCTATGTTGGTTACTAAAAGTGGCAAATGGGCGATAATACAACAAGGCATGAATCTTAAGACAAGATATGCTAGAAGATATCATTGGTTCTATACAAGAAAATTTACGGTAGAACCTCACCAAGGTATAGCTGGGATAAGGCATGATATAGCCATAGATAGTGTAAGAAGAGATAGAGAGAGAACACGCAAAATACTTCTCGATTTAATAAGGGAGAACCCGACCAAAGTGGTATCCCAGATAGAAATGGCACAGAACCTGCTTAAAGGTCAGTCTACACTTTTCTCTCAAGCGTTTAACGTGAAAATATCTCCTAAAGTAAAGTTAATCTACATGAAACCTAATGACTTGAGAAGGGTCAAGGAAGTGTTGAATAAGGTCTATGAGTTTAACCCAATAAACCTAGAGGAGGCATTATTGAATGGTATAGGCCCTTCTACGGCGAGGGCATTGTATCTTGTAGCCGACTTAATCTACTATGAACCACCGTCTTACGAGGACCCTGTTAATTATCCTTATGATCCGTTTAAATACGCATATGCCATAGGAGGTAAGGACGGCATACCTTTTCCCGTGAATAGGAAGGTAGCTTATGAAGTAATTTACACCTTAGAAGATATTATAGAAAAGATAAAAGTGGAGAAGAAAGATAAAGAGTTTGCTTTAAGTAAATTAAAGGAGTTGGCTAAACATGGAGATAAAGAAGGGTCTTGAGGACGTTTATGTTAAAGAAACGGAAATAACTTATATAGACGGTGAACTAGGTAGACTTTATTATAGAGGATATTCTATTTACGACTTGGCTGAATTTTCCAATTTTGAAGAAACTAGTTACCTTATACTTTACGGGAAGCTACCTAACGTATATGAGTACGAGAATTTCGTTAAGTCTTTGAGGGAGTCAAGGGGTATTTCAGATAGGGTTAAAGAATTTTTAAAAGGCGTAAAAAAGAACGCTTATCCCATGGACGTACTGAGAACAGCAGTCAGTATTATGGGGCTCGAGGAAAATACTCATACTTACAGTGTTTCAGAACAGAGTATAATTAACCTAATATCTAAATTTCCTACTATAATTTCTTACTATATCAGATTAAGAAGGGATTTAGAGCCTGTAGAACCAGATACTAGCCTTTCACACGCTGCAAATTTCCTCTACATGGTTAATGGAACAAAACCTAGTGAAGAGGAATGTAGGGCAATGGACGTTGCCATGATTCTCCATATAGATCATGAAATGAATGCGTCCACTTTCGCTTCCTTGGTAGTAGCATCCACACTTTCCGACATATACTCGGCTATTATAGCAGGTATCTCAGCGTTAAAAGGTCCGTTACACGGAGGTGCAAATTATGAAGCGCTCAAGATGTTCAGGGAAATAGGAGATGTAGAAAATGTAGAGAAATACATTCTTAATAGACTGGCTAATAAACAAAGGATAATGGGTTTTGGTCATAGAGTTTATAAGACTTATGATCCAAGGGCTAGAATATTGAAGGACTATGCAAAACTGTTAGCTGAAAAAAAGGGAGGAGAAATTAGGAGACTTTATGAGATAGCCGAGAAGGTAGAAGAAATAGGAATTAAACATCTAGGATCAAAAGGGATATACCCTAACGTAGACTTCTACTCTAGCATTGTATTTTATGCGCTAGGCTTCGAGCCAGAGTTCTTCCCGACGGTTTTCGCGTCGGCTAGAGTTACTGGATGGATAGCACATATATTAGAGTACGTGAAAGATAACAAGATAATAAGACCTAAAGCGTATTATAAGGGTGAAATAGGCAGGAAATATATTCCTTTAGATAGTAGATAATGGCATAGCATAAACGTTTTAGAGTAGGTTTTTAAATTTTATGTAAGGAGATAACTTAAATGATTAAGTTTAAACTGAATAAAGAGGAGGAACTCTTTATTAAACTAGTGAAGATTGGCGAGGACCTGAAAGTAGCTTGTGGTAGTCTTAGACAATTATTCGTTGGAGTTTTAAATAATGAAGAAGATACCGTGAATTCAAATATAGTTAAGATCAAGACGGTAACCGAAAGAATAGCAATGTATAGAGAGGAAACATTATCCATTATATATGGTGGCGCGTTTTTACCGGATTTTAAGGAAGCTATGGTAATGCTAACTCAGGCATTATATCAAACCAGTGCTGCAATAAAAGACGCGGCAAGGGCTGTATCTTCTAGAAAACCAGCGGAAAAATGTCTCATTAACTTGAGGGAGAGCATATTATCTTATTTGTCTACGATAGATGAGGCATCAGTGAGGCTGGAGGATATGTTATCTAAACTATCCAATGATATCACTGAAGCGCTAAAAGTAGGGAAAGAGATACAAATGTTGGAGAGAAGTGGTGATGAGCTAAAGGATATGCTCATTTCAAGACTATATTCAATGGAGAAAGACATAGACCTCATCACTATCCTTCAGATGAGGGATGTGATATTCTTCTTAGATGACATTCTTGACTTCATGGAAGATGCTACGTTAAGTATTGAAGTCCTGTATGCTACGTTAAAGTCCTAATATGCTCCTTAAAATCCCATAAGCTGCCAAGCTCACAATCATTGCTAACATAGGAGAAACAATCCATCCTTTCGCAATTTGTTTTAACTGCCTTTGAACGTCATATCCAAAGCTTCTCAAACTTAATCCTATTATTCCACCCATTATTGTCTGCGTTATTGATATGGGGACACCAAAAATGGTAAATACCTCAGATATTATGTCACTTCCTATAAGTACTGAAGAAGCGGCAGTGTACCCGAGCCTTGTTATTCTAAAACCTACCGTTATTACAGCCTTTCTCGAACTTAAATAAATTCCTAAGCTTGCTGCAGTAGCGTAAATTGGTGCCGTAATGTAGAATGGTTCGCTGATTAGTCCAGCAGATATAATTATTCCTATTGCGTTAGCCCCCGTTACGAAAGAAGTAAAAATAGAGGAAATTATTAGACCGTATTTATAATATCTAATTTCTCTGATGAAATTTCTCTTGCTCTTTAAGAATTTCTTTAGAAAGAAATACATAGAAAGTGACGTAGCTATGGCGACTAAAGGTGAAAGAATCCATGACAACACAGTGAAGTCGAATTTACCCCAGTCAAATCCTATTGTACCTCTTGCTATCAGCACTACACTGGCTAACGAAGGGTAAATCATCTGGCTTAATGATGCTGGAATTCCTATTTTATTAAGGTAGTAAAACGTGACCGTAGAGGAAAAAAGAATAGCAGAGAGTACTATTTCCAGAAGTAAAAAGTTCTGTGAACTTATTAAACCGTAAATACTGGATTCCATAGTAATGCTACCGATCGACGCTCCTGAGAACAGTGAAATGGCATTAATTAGGTAGGATAATCTCCTCCTTAACACATTAGTTGAGACTAATATTCCTAACGCTATCGCAGAGTTATTTCCACCAACTAAAAATGATGAGATCAAACCAATGACAAATATAGAATATTCAAGTAAGTTCGAACTACTCACTACCATCCTTTCTTTCTAACTCCTTAATATATGCTATTATAGCGTCTCTAATCAAGTCGCTTCTGTTACTATAACCCATTACTTTAACCATCTCGTCTATTTCTCTGAGAAATTCCTCCTCCAGTTTAAAGGAGATCGTCTTAACACTATTGAATTCGAGTTCGTATGTACAATCGTCTACTTTTTTAACACCATTCATAGGAATCAAAAATCTCATTTCCTTCCATTTAGAAAAGTCTTTCCTAGTAAAAAGGGCCTAGTAATCTTTTTATAGTGATAGAATTGGTTAATAGTCTAATTAGGCAATTTCCTACTTTAGAGATGCGGATAAATTCTTAAAAAGGCTTTTGTTAATAGTATTTACATTTTAAAAATGGCATGTATAAGCGTTGATTCATTACCTGTGAACGAGAAAATTAAGGATATCCTCAAAAAAAGGGGGATTCAAAAACTTAATCCACCGCAGACAGAGGCTGTTCAAAAAGGTTTATTAGATGATAAACCCTTACTCATTGTTTCTCCTACAGCTTCTGGTAAAACTCTGATGGCTGAACTCGGTATGGTAAGTCATCTCATAAACAAAGGAGGAAAAGCAGTCTATGCTACACCTCTCAGAGCCCTAACTAACGAAAAATACGTTACTTTTAAGGACTGGGAAAAGTTAGGGCTGAAAGTAGCAATGACCAGTGGGGATTATGACACTGATGACTACTGGTTAAAGGATTACGATATTATAGTTGCGACCTATGAGAAGTTAGATTCCCTATGGAGGCATAACTCTCCTTGGCTTAAGGAAGTAGACTACTTTGTATTAGATGAGTTCCACTATATGAATGATCCTGAAAGGGGACCAGTAGTTGAAAGCGTAGCAGTAAGAGCTAAAAGAAAAGGTACAATTTTAGCCCTGAGTGCAACTATCGGGAACTATAAACAGATCGCAGAGTGGCTAAAGGCAGATGTAGTAGCTACCAACTGGAGACCAGTACCTTTAAAGGAAGGTGTGCTATATGTTGGCAATAAAAAGAAGGACTTTGTAGTAATGTATAAGGACGGAACGTTCAGAAAGGTATACGGCGAATGCCCTATTGTAGCATACGCCCTAGACGTGATCTCTAAGGATGGTCAAGTCTTAATATTTAGGTCTTCTAGGAAGTATGCAGAGGCTACCGCAGTTAAGATCTCACAATACATGAATTTTGTAAAATTAAACGATAAAAAACTTCACGAGGTAGCAGAGAGGGTTAAGGAAGTAGAAGACGGAGGAAGCAATGAAAAAGAGGCACTTTATAACCTAATACTTAAAGGAGTAGCATATCACCATGCAGGATTGTCTAAGGGGTTGCGCGATATAATCGAAAACGCATTTAGAGATAGGATCATCAAAGTCATAGTAGCTACTCCGACACTTGCTGCCGGTGTTAATTTACCGGCGAGAGCTGTAGTTATAGGTGATATACATAGATTTAATAGGAAGGTCATAGGTTTCACGGAATATATTCCAGTGATGGAGTACAAACAGATGAGCGGACGGGCAGGTAGACCCGGATTTGATGAATACGGAGAGTCTGTGGTGGTTGTGAGGACGAAGAGTGAAGTAGACAAGGTTATGCAGAGGTATCTGAACTCAGATGTCGAGCCTTTAGAGTCAAAATTGGGATCAGAAAGTGCATTCTATTCCTTTATCCTGAGCATAATCTCTTCCGAAGAAGATGTGACCGAAAAGACTTTGACCGATTACATACAAGACACTTTACTTCCGAAGGAGCTAGCAAAGAAATATTTTAAGCAAGCTTTAAGCTGGTTACTTGATAACGAGTTTATTGCTCAAAAAGATGAGTACTTAACTTTAACGAGGTTTGGCAGGAGAATTTCAGATTTATATCTTAACCCGTTTACAGCCATTACAATGAAGGATGCACTTACCCGAAATGAAAAAAGGTGTGAAATAGCCTATTTCCATATGCTTGCATACACTCCAGACGGTCCCTTAGTAAGTATAACTAAGGCTGAAGAGGACGTCCTATTAGACGAGCTAGACTGCGAACTATTCATAGAAGAGCCTTACGATGAGTATGAACTATCGAACTATCTTTCCTCCCTTAAAGTTGCGTTCATTATGAGGGATTGGATAGAGGAAGTAGACGAAGACACTATCTTAGGTAGGTATGGAATAGGTTCCGGGGACTTAAGAGCTATCATTGAAACTATGGATTGGCTCACCTACAGTGGCTTCCATGTAGCCTCAGTACTTGGTCTGAAGGAACATAAAGAGGTATTAGAAAAACTCCACATGAGAGTTAAGGACGGGGTAAAAGAGGAATTGATTCCCTTGATTAAGGTCTCGGGAATAGGAAGAGTGAGGGCTAGATTACTCTATTCTCACGGTATAAAGACACCGGAGGAAATAATAATGAATCCCGAGAAAGTGAAACAATTGTTAGGACCAAAATTAGGTGAAAAAATTGTCAGAGAAGCTGCAAGAGCTATTACTTAGGTTTTTGAACGGAGAGAGGCAATTTAGTGGGGATTGTGAAACATTAAAGGAGTTAATTTTATTACTCAAAGCATTAGGAAGGGAGGTAAGGATCGAGAAAAAAGAAAAAGGTTTGTGTTATGTTATAGTGGAATATTACCGTGCTTCTTAGGATACCTGTATTCTCTCTTATTCCTCAACATTTCAAGAGCAGCAGCTATAACTCTCCTAGTATCTTTGGGTTCGATTACGTCGTCAACCAATCCCTTCTCAGCTGCCCAGTATGGGTTGGCGAACAACTTCCTATACTCAGCTATCTTCTGCTTTATGAAGTCGTCTGGGTTACTTGCTTGCTGAATCTCTCTCTTATATAAGATCCTTACGGCACCCTCCGGTCCGGTTACAGCAATTTCTGCCGTAGGCCATGCGTAAACTAGGTCAGCACCTAAGCTTTTAATGCTCATGGCTATATGGGCTCCGCCATAAGATTTCCTGACAATCATTGTTATCTTGGGCACAGTAGCCTCAGCAAAGGCATATAACATCTTAGCACCGTGTCTAATTATTCCCTTATACTCTTGGTCGGTCCCCGGAACATACCCTGGTGTGTCTACTAAGCTTATCAATGGTATATTAAACGCGTCACAGAACCTGATGAACCTTGCAGCCTTATCAGCTGCATCAATATCGATTGAACCTCCGAACTCTTCTGGGTTATTAGCTACGATTCCCACTACGTTTCCACCGATCCTAGCGAATCCTACTATTATATTCCTAGCCCAGTGTTTGTGAACTTCTAAGAACTCGCCGTTATCAACTATTCTACTTATTATTTCCTTCATGTTATACGGTTTTGCTGGGTCATCTGGCATTATTTGATCTACTCCGCTAACATCTCTGTCCATTGGGTCACCAGTGTCCATGTAAGGTGGTTCTTCCATATTGTTTGAAGGTAAGTAAGATAACAATTTCTTAGCCGTGTTTATTGCTTCTTGTTCACTGTCAACCATAAAGTGCACTACACCGGATTTACTAGCGTGAACAGCAGCTCCACCTAAGTCTTGGAAGGTAACTTCTTCACCTAATACTACTTTGGTGATCTCTGGACCAGTTACGAACATATAGTAAGCGTCCCCTTTGATCATGATAATGAAGTCGGTAAGTGCTGGGGAATACACTGCTCCTCCTGCAGCTGGTCCAGCCATAATAGTTATCTGTGGAATTACTCCAGAGGCCATTACGTTATTCTTGAATACAAGACCATATCCTTCTAGTGCCATTGCTCCTTCTTGAATTCTAGCACCACCTGAGTCGTTAATTCCTACTACTGGCGCACCTACCTTAAGTGCTAATTCATAAATCTTTCCTATCTTTGCAGCGTGCATTTCCCCTAAGGTTCCGCCGATTTCCGTAAAGTCTTGAGCGTAAGCAAAGACAGTCCTTCCGTCTACCTTACCCCAACCAGTTACCACACCGTCACCGTAATATCTTTCTTTATCGAGCCCGAACTCTGTAGCTCTTGTAGTAGCGAACGTCATAATCTCGTTAAACGTGCTTTCGTCAAATAATAGTGCAAGCCTTTCTCTGGCTGTTAGTTTACCTTTAGAGTGCTGTGCCTTTATCCTTTCGTCTCCTCCTCCTTTATATGCTTTTTCTTTTCTTTGCCTTAATTCATCTAATAATTTTTCATATGCGGATTTTTCAGCTGACATAGTTCTCCTCACCTATTGATTATATATTACCCATATTTAGTTTTAAATTTTTATATATTTTAAACATTTGAAAAAATCTTATCACTTAATTATTAATAATAAGTCTCCTTTCTTTACACCTTGTCCCGGCTTTATCATTATCTTTTGTACAGTTCCTGAAACTGGAGCTGATATGACTGTTTCACTCTTCATAGCTTCAATAGATAATAACGGTTGTCCTTTGTTTACAATGTCACCCTCTTTTACTCTTACCTGAACTATTCTTCCCTGCATTGGCGAGAGTATTTCGCCCTCTTTTCCTCTTATTAGTTCTTCTAAAGACTTTCCCTCCTCAACGGCGCTCTCTGATATTCTGTCGATCTTGAAGAGCGCCTCATCATCTATTATGATAAATCCGTTGTCAAAGTATACTCTATGGATCTCCCCGTTAACTTTGAATAATAACTCACCTTCTCTCCACCCAGGGCCTAAGTACTCTATTTCGTATTCTCCTATCTCGGTCTTTATCTTGTCTTTGTTGCCTTTTTGGTCGTAAGTCAAAGTAGTTACATCGCCTAAATCCGAAAATACTCTGAGTATTTTCATTACCACATCACCCTATAAGAAGACTGAGCTGCAATACCGTAGGTCTTCCATCCGGAGGATCTTCTTGTTGTATTTTGCTGCTGTTGTGTAGATATTGTTGCTTTCTTCATATAGCCTCTCTCATAAATTGATGCTGCTAATGCAGCCTTCACATCTTCCTTAGCCTTCAGGTATTTAACAAATTGTTCCCTCTTCTCTGAAATGTATGCTGTTGTGAACTTTCCTTTTAAGAAGTCCTCATCTCTGGATATCCATTTGTATAACTCAATAACAGTCTTAATTCCTCCAATCTTATAGTCATTTAACGCTCTCATACCAGCTTGTATTGCATATTCTCTGTTCTCACCATAAACGATTAATTTAGAAACTAAAGAATCATAATACGGAGGTACATAGCTACCAGCAGTTATACCACTATCTACCCTTACTCCAGGTCCTGAGGGCTCCTTGTAGTAAGTGACATATCCAGAACTACCGGTGAAGTCATTTATAGGATCTTCAGCATTTATTCTATATTCTATAGCATGTCCTCTATATCTCTTATTTAATTCCTCCTGCGTAAAAGGTAAATAACCATCAGCTGCGAGATTTATCTGTAACTTTACAAGGTCTATTCTGAATATCAATTCAGTTACTGGGTGCTCTACTTGTAGTCGTTTGTTCAATTCTAAGAAGTAGAAGTCTCTAGTTACGTCAGAAAATACGGTTTCAAATGTACCCAAAGTGTGATACTTTATAATTTGTCCGAACTTGATAATGGGTTCGAACATTCTCTCTCTGTCTTCCATTTTCAGAGCTGGAGAAGGTGCTTCTTCTATCAACTTCTGGTTTCTCCTCTGGATAGTGCATTCTCTCTCCCATGCTACTACGTAATTTCCATGTCTGTCTCCAATTAACTGGAATTCTATGTGCCTCGGATTAACAGCTGCTTTTTCGATATATAGATCAGCTTTACCGAACGCTTGATATGCTAATCTTTTATTCCTCTCCCAAACCTCCTGTAATTGCTCTGGATTATCTACTCTAGTTATACCAGTACCTCCTCCTCCGAATGCAGCCTTTACCATAATTGGGTAACCTATTTTTTCCGCTAGTTTCAGGGCTTCATCTAGGCTTTCTAATGGTCCGTCGGAACCGGGTGAAATGGGAACTCCTGCCATTTTAGCTATTCTCTTTCCGTCCAACTTACTCTTTATCGATCTCATTGCTTCTACCGAGGGTCCTATCCATGTTATGCCAGCTTTTAGTACTGCTTCTGCGAAGTCAGCGTTTTCTGACAAGAATCCGTAACCAGGGTGGACAGCATCTGCATGCGCTTTTTCAGCAGCGTCGATAATTGCCTGAATGTTCAGGTAGCTCTGTAACGCAGGAGCAGGCCCAATATAATAAGCTTCATCAGCATACTTCACATGTAAAGCGTATTTATCAGCTTCAGAGTATACAGCAACGGCTTTCATTCCCATCTCTTTAATTGCCTTCATTACTCTTACTGCTATTTCTCCTCTGTTTGCTACGAGAACTTTATTGAATGGTGGCATTTTAAGTCATAATATTACTGTTTTAGGGGTTTAAAAGGTTTTAACTTTACAAATTGTTTCGTGTAAATTTAAAAAAAGAAAAGTTCAGTGCTCGCGCTTTGTCATCATACTCAGTTCCCGGATTCCACATCATCTTTTTCAAAATGTAAGTCGAGTATAATAAATTCATAAGTAACTGTTCGAGGTAAAGCTGAGAAAAAGGGGTTTAAGCTAAGTATATTCCTTCTTCTGCTACATACTTTTGCCTAGACAGGTCCATAAGTTTTCTGGTAAATAGTATTGAGTATAATACTACTATTATTCCGAAGAGCAACGAAAGCCATGCTGCGTCTGCTATGTCTCCCACATTTGTATAATAGACTATGTCCCTCATCATCCCGGTTCTAACGTATAAGTTATGTCCATTTATTATGTTAGGCCAGTATTCTGCTATTGCTAAACCACCCCATGCACTATTTATGGTGCTTGACAAACCGGTAACTATGTAAGGTAGTGTGCTCGGGAGTATTATACTTTTCATTTTCTCAAAGAAACCTAACTGGTAATTTTTCATGATTTCCCAATACTGCGTAGGCATGTTCTTTACCCCTAGCCAGAAACTGTAAAATATGTAATAAAAGATTAGCATATCAAGCGTTCGGTAAAGCTGATCTAT
>QEFN01000004.1 GCA_003086555.1 Sulfolobus sp. SCGC AB-777_G06
ACCGCCTGGGCTGATGAAAATCTTTAAGTTACGTTAAAGTCCCATAACTGCTGTAATTAAGATAAATATCTACTCCACTATCTTTATAAATTCTTCATTAACTTCTCCTTTTTTAATTATAAGTAAATCTATACCATCTCCAGATGTTACATCTCTCTCTATAGAAGCTTTCATAGCTTTTATTACTATTTCCTTAGCCTTGTCTATTGATAGGTTCGGTTTATACTCACTTTCTAAAACACCAATCGCTACTCTTGCCCCAGATCCTACCGCAGCGTAATCATCCTCTATTAATGACCCTATAGGATCTAGTATATACATTTTCGGTCCGTCTTCATCAAACCCTCCAAATAATAGTTCTGAAATGTATGGCATCCATTTATTCTGGTATAAGATCACTGATAATAATTGAGCTGCAGCTTTAGTGCTGATTTTTCTATTATTATACATTTCATAATATCGTATTTCAACGTCCATGATCCTTGTTAACGTTTGTACATCTCCTATTATTCCTGCACCAGCTATTCCAAAACGACCTATTTTAAACACTTTCTTGGCAGACCTACTTAATACAAAGCTTCCATAACTCAGCCTTCTTTCTCCTGCAAGAAGTATACTATCACTTAATCTCACACCTAAAGCAGTCGCAGGCAATTCCTCCATAACAAAATAACCCTATTCAACAAAACCCTTTTATCACTTAAATTATTTGCTTAACATAATCCTCTATGTTACTTTCTGGTATCGTTACCTGAGTTTTGTTTTCTAGGTTTTTAATAGTGACTTTTCTTTCCTCAAATTCTTTTCTACCTATTATTACCAAGAAAGAATATCCTTCTTCCAAGTATGAAGGAATTAATTTAGATAACGACTGTTCTTTTAGGTTTAACGTTGTTGCAAGACCCAAACGCCTCAGTTTTTCAAGAGTTTTAAATCCGTAAGATATAATGCCTTCGTCATAATTATTGCTGCTTCTATCCTCAGAAAGTATAATCAATACGCCTTTTTTAGGTAACTTTTGTGATATTACAGAATTTAACACGAGAGATGTCCTTTCTATCCCCACAGCAAAACCTATTGCTGGCGTATCATTTCCTCCGTATAGTTCTATTAATCCATCATATCGTCCTCCTCCAGCAATACTGAATGGAACGTTAGGATGTGTAACTTCAAAAATAACTCCAGTATAATATGCTAAACCTCTTACAAGCCCTAAATCAACTTTTGTCTTTACTTTTAATTCACTTACTACCTTATTAATAACTCTTATTCTTTCTATCTCCTCTTTAAGCCCTAAATATTCATATTTAGAGACCTCTTTTATTACTTCTTCATAAGAATTCTCGTCCATTTTATTTTGCTCTAATAAATACTGTATTAAACTTGTAAATTCGGATTCATGTAATTCCTTTACAGCTTCGTCTTTTCTACCCTTGTCTATTAAGTGAAGAATATGCTCTTGTTTACTTTCGTCAATATTCATTTTATTAAAAATCTTTCTGTAAATTGCAATATTGTTAATTTTAATTTCTATTTCATTAATCAAACCTAAAGAAAAATAGACTTGAATCAATAAGTTAAGAACTTCAATATCGGATAATATGTTATTAGATCCTATAAGTTCGATCCCTGCTTGCCTAAACTCTCTATACCTACCATATTGAGGTTCATCATACCTATATACTGTGCCAATGTAGAACAGCCTGAGGGGTTTTGGAAGATGTTGCATTCCGTTTAGATAAGCTCTAACTACACTAGGAGTAAACTCAGGCCTTAGTGCTACTTCTCTACCTGCTTTATCCTTGAACACGTACATCGTATTTCTTAACTCTTCACCACCTTTTAGTGAGAATAGTTCAAACTCTTCTACTACTGGAGTATAAATTTCTGAGTAACCAGCTTTAGTCACAACTTCTCTGAAAGTATTTTCGATGAACTTAATCTTCTCTAGTTCTTTCCCGTAATAATCTTTCATTCCTCTTATAGGTTCATATGATATCAATACTTCCCCCCTTCTTATTTAATTTTATTTCTGATAGAAAATAGTAACTTACATCCCCATATTTATCAACTATAGCTATTACACTTTCCTTATCTACTTTCGAGGAAAACGCTACAAAATCTTCTATCTCTTTTACGCTAACCTTGTTATTCTCGTTTAAAGTCTTAATTATATATTTCCTACTCCCAGATTCTAAATAAATATATTTTCCAGAAATTTTTCCCTTCTTACCCCTTTGTTTTAAATCATTAATAACTATAAATTTATCAATATCATTATTTTCTGTCATCTGAGTCAGTATTCTTAGTTTTAGAACCAACTAAAAAGTATAATGTAGAGACATGTAATATCCTATGGAATGTCCATACTGTAAAAGTAAAAACTTGGTATGGGATTATAAGAACGGCGTAATTGTGTGTAGTAGTTGCGGACTTGTGGTGGATCAAATTTTTGATCAAAGTGTATATAATGATTATAATGATGAAATAGAAAATATATCTAACAGTAAATACATTACACCACAAGAAATTTTCTTAAATAAATCATTAAATTTTGTAAGTAAAACAAACAAGATATTAGATATAAATATAAAGGTAAATAGAGTGAAAAAATCTAGAAAAAATTTCGAAGAAAAATTAATATTTTATAATGGAAGTATAATAAGAGAATCCTCGCTTATACCTTTGAAATATATAGAAAATAATGAGAAATTATTTATAGTATATGATTTCATTGATCGGATACCTAAGTTTAGGGATAAGCACATAAAATACAAGGTAGCCCTAGCTCTTTATTTCTATGATACAGAATTATTTAATAAGATAGAACCTATGCTTGGTATTAGTAAGAAATACTTTAGAAAAATTTTATCTACCGTTAAATCTAAAGAACGTGTTACAATAAGGAGTAAAATTGAAGAACTGTTTTCTAAAACAGAACAAAGCATGATATCTGAGAGGTTAACCAATCAATAAGGAAATAGCTTTGAGAAAAATTTTTATATAACCTCTTCTAATGGAAAAACGAACAGGTGATAAAGGATATGGCATCCACAGCTACAGTAGCAACCACCCCTGAAGGTATCCCAGTTATAATATTAAAGGAAGGATCAAGTAGAACTTATGGTAAAGAGGCACTAAGAATAAACATTGCTGCTGTAAAAGCAGTAGAAGAAGCCTTGAAGACTACTTATGGACCTAGAGGAATGGATAAAATGCTAGTAGACAGTCTAGGTGATATAACAATTACTAATGACGGTGCTACCATACTAGACAAAATGGATCTACAACATCCAGCCGCTAAGCTCCTAGTACAGATAGCAAAGGGGCAAGACGAGGAAACTGCAGACGGTACTAAAACAGCTGTAATATTGTCAGGAGAGTTAGTTAAAAAAGCTGAAGAATTATTATATAAGGAAATTCATCCAACGATAATTGTCAGCGGATTTAAAAAAGCTGAAGAACAAGCTTTGAAGACCATACAAGAAATTGCTACCAATGTCTCAGTAAATGACACAGACGTCCTAAGAAAGGTAGCAATGACATCTTTATATAGTAAGGCTGTAGCTGGCGCAAGAGAGTATCTAGCAGACATAGTAGTAAAGGCTGTAACACAAGTAGCCGAGTTAAGAGGAAATAAGTGGTACGTTGATCTAGATAACATACAAATAGTAAAGAAACACGGCGGAAGTATAAATGATACACAAATAGTGTACGGTATTGTAGTTGATAAAGAAGTAGTACACCCTGGAATGCCAAAGAGAGTTGAAAACGCTAAAATAGCTTTGCTAGACGCCTCACTAGAGGTCGAAAAGCCTGAGCTTGACGCTGAAATTAGAATTAATGATCCAACTCAAATGCAGAAGTTCCTTGAAGAAGAAGAGAATATACTCAAAGAGAAAGTAGAGAAAATAGCCCAGACTGGTGCTAACGTTGTTATATGCCAGAAAGGTATCGATGAAGTAGCTCAGCACTATTTAGCTAAGAAAGGGATTCTGGCAGTAAGGAGAGCTAAGAAGAGTGACCTCGAAAAACTAGCAAGAGCCACTGGAGGTAGAGTTGTGTCTAACATTGACGAACTAACACCTCAAGACTTAGGATATGCTGCACTTGTTGAAGAGAGGAAAGTAGGAGAGGATAAAATGGTATTCGTTGAAGGAGCAAAGAACCCTAAGGCCGTGAGCATATTGATCAGGGGAGGTTTAGAAAGAGTAGTTGATGAGACTGAAAGAGCTCTAAGAGACGCTCTAGGTACTGTAGCTGATGTAATAAGAGATGGTAGAGCTGTAGCCGGTGGAGGAGCAGTAGAGATAGAGATAGCAAAGAGATTAAGGAAGTACGCTCCTCAAGTTGGCGGAAAAGAGCAACTAGCCATCGAAGCTTATGCTAACGCATTAGAGAGCTTAGTTATGATACTCGTAGAGAATGGTGGATATGATCCAATAGATCTAATAGTAAAGTTAAGAAGCGCTCACGAGAATGAAACAAATAAGTGGGTTGGAATTAACGTTTATACTGGACAGATAGAAGACATGTGGAGGCTAGGAGTAATCGAACCGGCACTAGTTAAGATTAATGCTGTAAAAGCTGCTACAGAAGCTGCTACATTAATCTTAAGAATAGACGACTTAATAGCTGCTGGTAAGAAGAGTGAAAGTAAAGGAGGAGAAAAAGGAGGAGAAAGTAAGTCCTCCGAAGAAGACTAAGCGATTTTTTTAATTTTAATTAATATATTTTTCCTTATATTAGGAGCTATGAAAACAGCTTCTCCTATATCTAATTTGTCTAATGTGTTAATTTGTTCTTTATCTAAGCCTATTGAATCTGATACTATCTTCTTATCTAAGTTGGATTTAATAGAATGAATAATCTTTATGCTAGTATTTTTCATAACCTCTGGATCTACACTAGAAGGAGATTGTGATACTATACATAAGCCTATATTGAATTTTCTAATTTCTTGTAATGCCCTTTTCAATATCTCATTATTACCATTAAAATAATTTTGAGCCTCCTCAACAATTATAACAGCTTTTTTGTCTGGATCCCTAAATCTCTGGTAATATTCGAATAAAAATTTCATTAAATATAACGCATATAATCTCCTCAACTTTATGTTATATATGGTACTTAGATCTATAATGTTCCCTCCCTTTAATCTCTCTCCTAAATCGATAAATGAGTCACCTCCATCTATTGAAAATAACTTCCTACCTTGTGGAGTAGTTAAAACGTATAATTTTCTGCCTAAGGCAAATTTTATATCTCTAATCATGTAAGATTCGGCGTTTATTGATTCTAGAATTAACTTTAAAGAAGTAGAGTCAAGCCTTCTAACTCGCTTTAGCTGCTCTAATACCAAATACATTAGAAATGTCTGCGGTTCGGTTAACTCTAGTGCTTCTTTTGTTATCTCTATTATATCTTCAGTGTCTTGCTCTTCATAAGCTATAGGATTAAGTGGAATAATATTATCTTTACCATAGTAGTTAAAATCAGATAAGTAATTCTTATACTCACCATGCCAGTCTAATACTACTACATTAAATCCCTTATCAAATAACTCCTTAGCTATCACTGAAGCAGTGTTTGTTTTGCCACTTCCAGTAGCACCAAATATTGCAATATGTTTAAACACATCTGATGACAAAAACCCTACAGGAATCTGATAATTATCTATCGTTTTTCCTATCTCGATATCATACTTATAATCCAAGAAATCGGATTCTTCAACGCTAAATCTTTTATAAAAAATATAACCTGAAAAGACTACACCACCCATCACCTTAGGAAAGGGCAAAAAAACACTATCGTTAATGGAGACAGGTTCTAAGGAGATATGAGGAGCAATGCTTTCTACTACATTTTTTAAACTTAAAACTTGTGTAATGAAGTCTGTTTCATCGTAATCGTTTTGAACCTCTCTATAAAAAATGAATCCACTTCCAGGAAAAGGGTCTAGAGTAGTTAAAATAGCTACATTAACCTTACGTTCTTTATGTCTTTTGATAACCTCTATAGCTTGGGAAATCTCTTTCGAGTAGTCGATCTGCTGATTACTTGTCTCCTTACCGATTATTTTAAATGGGACGTAAACGAATTCTTTGGAGTTGTACTTAATCCTCTGTATGGAGCCTTTAACTTCAGCTCTAACTATTACATCTTTAACTTTATGATATAAGTTCACTTTAGTTGTAATTAGCAATAAAATACCTACAATTCCAGATATTAGTAGTAAATAAATTATTGAAATATTAATTATGTGAAGTGAATTAACCAGAATTAGAATACCCATAGCCATAAGAACTAGAGAGAAAACTCTACTATCCATAACGTAGAATGTTAAAATTTAAGAGAGCCACTCCATTGAATGTATTGCATTTATCGACAATTTTATTCTGTCCTCTCTTGAACGTATCTTAAACTCTTTGTTCTCCCTATCCTTACAACATATAATTTGATACACAACCTCTACTTTTTCATTTTCAGATTTTACTTTACTTATAGCCTCATTAATATTTCTATCATGAGTTAAAAGAAGGAGAAAGAGTAGTGGTAGTGACTTAAATCTTTTCTTTATCTCATCTTTGGATAGCAAGTACATAAATACCTCACAAGCTTGTTCTAACTCTATATCGCTAGGTAGATAAGGCAATATTTGGGAGACACAATCGTTTTCATATTTAACCAAAGACTTAACATCGATAGCAAAACTATTCAATTTAATGACCTTGACTGTTATTTTCAACCACCGTGATTAATCGGAATTATTTCTATAATGTCTCCATCTTTTATTTTATTATCTTCTAATAATCTGTAATCTTTACCATTAATTAGTATAATATATCCAGATTTAACATTTTTTAACTTATAATCATATAAAATACCTTTATTATTATCTAGTTTCTTTATAATCTCAATTATAGACTTCTCTTCGCCCTTATATTCTATTTTCTCATTGCCTAAAGTGATGGCTAAAGGTCCCCTAAAAATTATGATTAAGTTCATGCTCTACTCTTCACTTTCCTCTTCGGCTACTTCTTTAGTGGCTTGTTCTTTACTTAATTTAGCAAATCTAGTTAAATACCCAGCTATTCTATTCTTTACCTTTTTGGATTGAACATCTATGTACATGTCAACTAATTTCTTATTTGAGTAAAAATCTGCTGTAACTTGATCCTTAAATTTCTCATATAATTCTTGGGCAACTCTCTTTATGTCTTTTGTATAAACATTTCCCACGTTAATTACCCCCATAGTGTTAAAAAGTACCAAGAAAGAAAAAGTTAATCATGCGTTTCTCCAGTCGATTTACCTTTAGTATATATACTTTCTTTCGTCTTATACATGTCTGCTTCTTTCTTAAACCTCGGTTTTAACTTCTCTTGAATTAAAGGTAATGTTGTATACTCCATCTCTGTAGGCTCTAATCTGTGAGGCATGAATGGACCGTGTCTTCTCATATAATCTGCTATAACATTTGCTAATCTTCTTGCCTCATCAAATGCAGGATCATCGAACAGGTCGCTCGGACCTACTAACTTACCGTTCTTTACGTTAAATCCTAGACCTATTAGCCTTGGAGGACCGTCAAATCTAGTAGCTCTAGCGTCTCTTTGCGATACAGGCATTAAAGGACCGTAGTGACTACCTCTCATCCAACCAGGGACTAAATGAGGAAATGAAAACGCTTCAAGTGCTTCACCAAGTGCAGGTAAACCGTGCTGTAACCTAACTATTGTAACTGGGTCGTCCTTCCCAACATATTTTCCTGCTATCAGGTTAAGTCTTTCTATAGCTACTACTGCAGCTAATAAATTATCATCATTTCTATATATTCTTCTAATTACATATCTAGCTGGTGTGCCGATTAATGCTAATAGATCGTATAACTCTTGAGGGGCAGTTAAAGTTACTGCTTCTCCTTCATATACATCTAGAACCTCAAATTTGAACCCGTCGTGCATTGTAGGATCTATAACTAATCCTGGTGTATTGAAAGGATCAGCAAACATTTTATACAGAGGTAAGTTAAAAGCACCTGGCTCAGTCTTATCAGCCATAAATATAGCTATCGGTTCCGAAATTCTTTCTTCAATGTCCATTTCTGCAACACCTGGCCCTAAACCTCTAATATTACCAGAGAATGAATCTGATAGAAGATCTTGACCTGCTGCGTATAAGCCTAAATCCCTTGCCACTTCCGCTGCTTTTTTAAAAGCATTCCAAGCTGTTTCGTGGACTTTCGGGTCTAATTCTCCTCTAGTATGAGTCATGATTAATTGTAAATCGTCACCTACATGTGTAATATAATAATCTATTAAAATCCCCTGAGCTTTTGCTTCCGCTAATACTTTACTTGCAGCTGCCATAGTGTCTGGATGCACTACGTGATGTCCAGCTAAGCTTCCAATATCTGCTTTTATAACACTTATAGTAGTTCTCATTATGCCTTAATACTTAAACAATATAAAAAATTTTACGTATTACTTTCCTCTCTAACTAATTTCATTGAGTAATATTCATTGTTTTCCTTCTGAATTCTATCTAGATAACTCCCAGGCTTATTTACTCTAGGCCTACCGCTATCCATATCTCTTCTAAATGTTATTCCTAGTTCTTTAAGGAACTCGTTCATACCGGAACTAAGGCTTTGGGGCTTTTTAGCATGCCCTCTCAAACCCGGAATCCCTGAAAATACCATTACTCTATCTGCGATATAGTCATGAAGAGCTAGATCGTGATCTACCATAAAAGTTACGCTTTTTCTCTCCCTAGTGACTCTCTTTATTGCCTTAGCTACAACGTATCGTTCCTCTACATCTAAATACGACGAAGGTTCATCTATTACATATACATCAGCTTCTTTAGCTAAAGCTGTTGTTACATACAATTTTTGTAACTCTCCACCACTAAGGTCTGAGACTTTAGATTCTAATATTCTATGTAAGTTAAGCCTTTTGACTACCTCCTCAAAGAACCAATTAGATGAAGATAGAACATCCTTCCTAACATTTTCTAAGAACTCTTGAACAGTACCGTCAAAATTCGGAGCTATTCTTTGAGGCTTATATGATAATGATAAGCCCTCAGTTAGAACTTGCCCTTCGTCGGGATTTATCTCTGAAACTAAAATTCTCATAAAAGTTGTCTTTCCTATCCCATTTGGCCCCACTATGCCTATTACCTCACCTTCTCTAGCATAACCTTCTTCAACTTCAAGGCTAAATCCCTCTAACTTCTTAAACATATTAGTCCAAATTACCTTAGGTTGAGCGTTAGCGTTTAAGTCTAAATCTGTTAACTCTTTCAAGTTAAACTTTATTTCATCTGGTCTTATTTGCATGTTTTCAGCAGGCAAATACCCTTTAAGGAAATTATTTATTCCTACTCTGCTGGTATAGGTCTTTGAAACTCTACCGTAAACTGAACTTTTACCATATACTATGTTTATTAGATCTGTTAGATAATCTAGTACTATAAGGTCATGTTCAACTACGACTACGTACTTTCCCTTTGTGAGTTCCCTAATGGAATTAGCCATGTTTATTCTTTCTCTTATGTCCAGATATGAGGAAGGTTCGTCAAAGAGATAAACATCGGCTTCTCTCACTAATGCAGCAGCTATTAAGAGCTTTTGTAGCTCTCCACCACTTAAATATTTCACGTCTTTTTCCCAGAAAGGGGTGAGGTTTAGTAATCTCTTTACTTCATCTAATTTACCCCTTTCATCGATCTTAGATAGTAGAGAGCTAACAGTTCCCTTTAAGAATTTACTGGCGTATTCAACGTACTGAATCTTATGTATTACTCTCAGTTTCTCGTTATATAAAGAGTAAAAGTAGTCGTAAAGTTCTTTCCCCTTAAATCTCTCCAACACTTGCTCTTTAGTCAATTTAGCTTGTGGATCACCAAAGTTTGGTATTAGATCCCCACTCAAGATACGTAAAATCGTAGACTTCCCCGTACTATTCTTGCCCAAAAGACCTATTATGTAACCCCTCTTAGGAGTGATAAGCCCGAATAACTTAAAACCGTTAACCTTGTATCTATGGATCTCTTCTTTACCAAACTCGTCAGGTAAGTTTACTATGTCAATAGCTCCAAACGGACATTTCTTAATGCAAATACCACAACCTATACAAGTCTCTTCATATATTACCGGCTTTCCTTTTACGAGATCTGATAATTCAATTGCCTTACTGCCAGATTTGTTAATAGGACAGAAGGTAATACATTCGGTATTGCACTTATCAGGCTTACAATAATCGTAGTTTAATACCGCAACTCGCACTAAAATCCCCACTTAAAATAGGATAATAAAAAATATGAAATTACCACTCTTCCTCTTCCCAATCTTCCTCCTCTTCCCAATCCTCCTCTTCGTCAAACTCGTCAAAATCTTCTTCCCAATCCTCTTCAAATACCAATCTATTCACCAAAACATCACACTTACAATATCCTTAAAAAATTTCCTATTTACTTCAGCTTATTAACTTTCTCTTAGAAAATTAATTATTGGGCCCGTAGCTCAGCCAGGATAGAGCACCGGCCTCCGGAGCCGGTGGTCCCGGGTTCAAATCCCGGCGGGCCCGTTAATTATGATAGTACAATAAATAGTTTATCAGATCGTTTTTAGCAGCAATATCGTAAGGATCACTACTGGACTCTAAAAAAATAGGTCTGGTAAGATGTCTATATTTCCTAGATTGATAGAGGACATCAGTTAATAACCCTCTTTGTATATCTTGCTTCCGTTTATCTCCAAGAAATTTATAGCTACATTTTCTGCATCTAAATCCCTTATTCTTTCCTAAAGACTCCGTAGAACTACCGCATTTAGGACACCTAGGGTTTACAAGTTCAAATGAGTTGAGCCTTAGAATCCTAATACTTTCGGCTTCAATTACCTTTTTAAAATAGCTTGATGGTTTTATACAACCTGTAACCAATAGTTCGTCTCCTTCTCTTAGTAGTTTGGAAGCCTCATTTAACTCCCCAGTTTCTTTATAAAATATAATTGGTATGTTCTCATTAGTATTAACTAGAACGTCGCCTCCTCGTAAGATTTTAACCGATTTAACAATCACGGACACTTGTACAGTCTGATAATAGGTACCTTTTCTAGAAATGTGAGAGTTAGTAGCTTGATTTGTTTTAAATAACATAGCTCCAAAAATTTTGTTAGAAACTTTAATTTGTTCTAAAGCTCTTATAAGAGTTCTAACATCTGTGCCTCTAACCCCATATAATACAGGATCCTCACCGTGCGATACTATTTGAATCGTCTTTTCTATATAATCATAATTTGCAAAGGTATGAGGAAAATTCTTTTCATCGAATTCTATTACAGATTTCTCATCAACTCTACGAGGCTCGTTATCATTCTTATACGTCAATATCTCATATGTATAACCGCTTACTGCTGGATTATAACCTAAAGATGCAATACTTCCTATTATTCCTCTGTCCCCCTTCACTATTATTCCATATCTCTCGGCAATCTTTCTGGCAAAATCCATCGTTACCACATCTTTTACAGCCTTTTCGTAAAATTTACCTAAATAGTTAGCAGCCTCGACATATGTAATTGCAATCCCAGGTTTCCTATTAAATTTCACAGCCTTTGATATCTCTTCCACATACTCTAACGATTTTTGCCAAATTTCCTCAGCTATCTCTTTAATGTCTATGTCAGTTCTAAAGGATAGTCTAATACTTGCGTTACCTCTGGTTTTCCACGGTATATTTGGATTTAATCTAACAAGATATGGAAAATCGGTAAAAATCACGTTATATTTTTCTCTCAAATAACGCATCAACAATACGGAAAAATGTGTAGTACATCCTGCTACTGGCGAATCATGATCATCAATACCTACAATTACTTCTTTACTACGCTCTTGCCTTCCACTATTATCATTGTTAATGTCGATCTCACCTTAGGTAATTTCCTTACAGTATTAGTTACAAAATCCTTTAATTTATCCAATGAATCAGCTTCAACTTTAGCAACTATATCATACACTCCATAAACTACATGAACCTCAGTTATCTCTTTCATGTTTTTTAATTTATCGAACACTTCTTCTTCTCCTCCAGCATCTGTATTAATGAGAACTATCGCAGATGCCAATTTTGACCCAAGAAGGTTTATTAGCAATAAAGTTATAATAATTTTATGACAATTAATGAAGCTATTTATTATAGATTATGGCCAAGATGATCCTAAGAAATGCACTGGTAAAAAACTAGTACGTTTAGGTTTTGCTAAGTTAACTAAACATGAAATGGGAATAGTTCTAGACCCTTTTTCAAGAATAACTTTATCTATAGATGATAAAGAACTAGCTCTTAAAGAGGGTATTACTGCTTTAGACGCGTCGTGGAACATTATTACTGAGAAAACCTTTATAAAGAAAAATACGCATAGGAGATTACCTGCTCTTTTCGCAGGAAACCCCACTCATTACGCAATGGCATATAAATTGTCCACGTTGGAGGCTCTTGCTGCAGCTCTATATATTCTAGATGAAGTAAATGAAGCTATGAAGCTATTAAATACTATAAAATGGGGGCATACTTTTTTAGAATTAAACAAGGAAATACTTGAAGCCTATAGGGGTAGAAAAGAGAAGGAAATACTTAAGGTAGAGAAGGAAATAATAGATAAGATCTTAGGGGAGCCTACCAATAACCCGGCTTCTGTATTTAGGGGGAATCCGACTTAGCGTCAAGAGAAGGATCGGATCCCCTATTCATCTCCTTCTCTACTTGCTCCGAGAAGGTCGGCCGTTTCAACCGGTATAAAGGATCTCATGCCCCTAGCTTAGTCACCTAAGCTAGGAGTTATCTCATTTTCATCTTCCATTATACCGGTTTCGTTTCTGTTCCGTAGCCAAGGGTGCTACCCTTGTCTTATACGACTTCCCTGGGGATCTGGAGGCCGGAGTTTCCTCAGGGTATATTACCCCGTATCCCCCTGGTAGGCTCCCTTATATTTTACACTGGGGGAGGAATTAAAATTGACGCCAGTATTACTCCTGCTATTATAGCAATAGAAGCTATAATTAGAATTGTAGGAGATACCTTAACCTTCTCTCTTTCTTCTTCATAATATCTAATTAAACCTGCCATTGAAACCAAAGGCACTGTTTCTTTCCTTCTCTTTTTACTAGAAGGCATATTTATTTTCTCCTCATACTTTTGATTTCTTTTATAATTTTTAAGGCTTTCTCTGAATCTTGTTCAATAATATTACCAGTAACTATAATATCTGCACCTGCGCTTGCTAGAAGTTTTCCGCTCTCTTCATCTCTTATACCGCCTCCTACTATAATTATAGCATCATCTACATTGCTTTTCACAGTTTTAATAGCTAAAGGATTAATTGTCTTTGGAGCTCCAGATCCAGCTTCCAAATATATGAACTCCATCCCCATATACCTGGCCATCAAAGAGTAAGCTAAAATTAATTCAGTATTCTCATATGGTATTACTCTAGCTTTACCAACATGTGCAGCAGTTCCACCATGACCTATAATAACGTATGCTGTAGGTAAAACCTCGAGTCCTAATTTCTTTATAATTGGAGCAGCTACTAATTGTGCACCGACAACGTAATATAAATCATCAGAATTTAGTAATGACATAAAAAGAATTGCATCGGCTTTACTTGAGATCAGATTTACGTTACTTGGAAATATAATCGTAGGTAAACCGAATTCTGTTAAGCTCGATATGATTTTATCTAATTTCTCTTGTGAAACTCCTAGAGTACCTCCTATAAGAAAAGCATCAGTTCCGGCTTCTACTAATTTTTTGCCCAAATAATAAACTTGGTTTTCGTCTACCTTGTCGGGATCGAACAATGAAAAGTGAATAACTTTACCGTCGTTAAGTTTCTCTCTAATGTAACTCTTCACTTTCCCCTTTAGTCTCATCTTCAGTCTGCTCCTCACTACTACTTGATAAAATTTCAATCTTTCCCTCATAATATAAATCGATAAACTTACCATATGCATTAGCTTGATCGTAAACAGGTGGAACATCAAACTCAGCTTGTAATCCACAACTACCGCATTTTATTTTAGCCTTTCCATCTTTGATTGTAACGCTGAGAGCTACTTTTCCACATCTGGGGCACTCAAAGATATCAGGTATTTTTGGTTTTGGCTTTTGAAGGAGTTGCTTTCTTTTTTTCCTTCTTCCTCCCACTCTTCCCTTCCCCACCTATCTTTATCCTAATTCCAGTATTAAACACTTCTACAAAGATAACATATGCAATCCCTGCTATTAACGTACCTATAACGCCAAGATATGCTAACTCTAACGGAGATAAAGCCAAGATATATAACCTCATCTCATAACTAGCTTTCTTAGTATAAATGACTTATCCATGCTATAAATCTCTAATAAAATCTCTTTCATAGTAACTAGATCGACGTAAATAGATCTAGCCTTATCTTTTTCTAATGCCAATTCCAATGCTTGTAAATGATAACATTTTGTGCTCCCTGCATTCACTCGTTTTTCTGCAACAAGATTTTTTCTAAAGATGCGGTAATAGAAGTGAGGACAAGAGCAATAATTCTCGGATAGTATATAATCCTTATCCTTACCCATGAATACATATATAGCAAACAATGAATTCACTAAACTTATTTTAATAATCCTATTCTCTATAAGAGCAGCTTCTTTTGCTTTTACTGTTAAACTTTTCACTATAATTATTCTGACGACGGTAATTATATTTATGTGTTACATGACATAGATAAAAGGTGGACCGGCCGGGATTTGAACCCGGGACCTCTCGGATTTTGGCTTATCGATGCCAACCGAGCACTCTTCCAGGCTGAGCTACCGGCCCATTATCAAAAGTGTTAATCTTAATAATTAAATCTTTCTTCCTTAACCTCGTCATAGAGTTGACCGTCTAGTAACAAGGTGAATTGAAAAACAAAGGAAATAAATTGATAATAAATGCGAAAACAATACAACTTTACGTGTTTTATTAGAATTATTAACTATGAAGCCAGGTCACCCCTTTGTTTCAACTGGACATACTATATTTTATCTCTAAAGCAAAAATCAGTGTAAAAATTAATCTTATTATACAAACTAGTGTTGCCTACGTCTTGTGATTATAGTACTTTAGATTATTCTTCATTTCCAGTGGAAATAGAGGGGGAGATGCTTATCATAATACGTTATTATCTCCAGTGGAAATAGAGGGGTGATTTACCGGGGAGTTAAAGGTTAAAAGAAATATTAATATAATTTAGTAAATAATGAGTGATATAATCGACCAAATATTATCATCTATAGGGAAGGGCAAGGTATTCAAAGCCAGGGAACTACTCCTACCAGATTACGTTCCCGAAACTTTACCTCATCGAGAAAATCAGATACGAAAATTAGTAGAAATATTATCTCCTTTGGTCAGGTCTGAAAGGCCTAGTAACATATTTATATACGGTTTAACAGGGACAGGTAAAACTGCTGTTACAAAGTTCGTATTAAAAAATCTGCACAAGAGATTTCCGTCTAACTTCACTTATGTTTATGTAAATACTAGGCAAAGCGATACTCCATATAGAATTTTAGCGGATATATTAGAAAGCTTAAACAGTAAGGTACCGTTTACCGGACTTTCTACAGCTGAACTTTTTAGAAGATTACTAAAAAAATTAAATGACATTGATTCCATTGTAGTAATCGTACTTGATGAGATCGATGCAATGGTAAAAAAGCACGGTGATGACATACTTTACAGGTTTACACGTGCTAATAATGAACTCGGTAAGTCATTGATATCATTGATAGGGATCACTAACGATGTTAGGTTTATTGAAACATTGGATCCACGAGTGAAAAGTAGTTTAAGTGAAGAAGAGTTGGTATTTCCTCCTTATAACGCAGAAGAATTAGAAGATATTCTTAAACAAAGAGCCAAATTTGCCATATACGAGGAAGCTATAAATGATGACGTAATAAGACTTTGTGCAGCTTTGGCAGCTAGAGATCACGGTGATGCGAGAAGAGCTCTTGATCTTCTAAGGGTTGCAGGAGAGATAGCAGAAAGAGAAGGTAAAGATAAAATAACGGTTGCTGAGGTTGAAAAAGCTAGAGTGGAAATAGAGAGGGATAGAGTTTATGAAGTTCTTTCTACTCTTCCTTTTCATTCTAAATTAGTCCTGACAGCTATTCTGAAGGGGTTGAAGAGTAAATCTACCTTGACTACTGGTGAAGTTTATGAGATATATCTTAAGTTAGCAAATAAGATAGGAGTAGAAAACGTAACCCAAAGGAGAGTAAGTGATATTCTAAACGAGTTAGATATGGTAGGGATAATTACAGCTAAAGTAGTTAATAGAGGGAGATACGGTAAAACTAAGGAAATAAACCTGGCTGTCAGCGAAGATATTATTTATAAAGCTATTGTAGAAAGTGATGAGAGAATTGCAAGTTTGTGGAGTTGATGATGGTTATTTTCCGCTTAAGTTTAAGGGTGGTAAAGGGAAAACTGTGCTTTTATCTTCAAAGTATAACGATAAACTGTTGATAGGGATTGATTTTGACTTGATTTTAGTTGATGGTGATGATGCGACATCGAAACTTAGGAAGATTTTAGACGATTGTGAAGTGGTCTTTACAGATGGGATAACTGTAGGCGGGTTTAATTACGTGGATCCAGAGGAATTAAGGAATTATGGTATAAATTACATAATATTTTATTCTAAGATACCTGATATAAAAGACGTAGAACACGCACTCTTAAAGCATTTTAGCGGTGATAGAAGGACTAGTATAATCTTAAATGTTTTAGAAAATTTAGTTCTACTACCTACCAAAAAAGGAAACGTATATGTTGACACTAATCTTAGCTTACAGTATGCTTCTAAATTGATTAACTATTATCAAATTTACGTTAAAGAGCCGGAGCCGCTTAGGACAGCACATATCATTGCTAGTTCTCTTTCAAGGTTTCTTCTTACTAAAAATTTATTGACATAATTCTGTTTCTTGAAGAGTCTTTGACAGTTTTATCCTCTCCTCTCTTTCCTTAAGTCTTTCCTCAAATATTTTCTTTTCTTTCTCAGTACTGGGCGTTATTTTTTGGATAGGTTTAGGTTTGGCATTTTCGTCTATGGCTACAAATGAGAATACTGTTCTCGTGACTAATCTTTTTTCACCTGTATAATGATTTATGGCGAAAACCTTAGCACCTACATCAAGGGATGTGTTTCCAGTATACTCTATAGCAGCCTGAATCTCTAAGATATCCCCTATTCTAACGGGGGACAAGAAGTTTGCGGCTCCTGCACTTCCAGTGAATACATTTCCTCTGCTGTAAAGTTTCGCTACTATTGCAAGTGCTTCATCCAACATTGTATACATTTTACCTGCATAAAGTATTCCATTTCCGAATCCGTGTTCTGGATATATTGTTCTTATATATCTTTTACCGAAAGACATTCCAGGTAACAAATCCTCTTGATCTAAAATGTCTTTTTTCTTTTTCTCTATTCTCTTCTCCCTCCTTTTATTTGCCTCTTCGTCTGAACCTATTTTCACAGGCAACTTTCTAGGTCTACCATTCTCGTCAACAGCTACATAAGTAGTGAGCCCTAGTGCTCCTAATTCCTCTTTTTCTTCCCTCTTTATACATGCTTTAACTTTAATTTCGACAGAGCTCTCCCAACCTGCTGTAGTCTCGGCTACTACTCTTATAACATCCCCTACTCTTGCAGGTTTAAACAGATAAATATAATCGACAGATGCAAGTAAATAATTACCGCGGCTCACATTTGACATTAAGAGCCCGCTAGTGTCGATTAACCAATTCATATATATGCCACCGTGTAAGCTACCGAAATGATTTGCATGCCATGGGAAAACGTTATAATAAGTTTCAATCTTATACATTCAGATTCCCATTTTCATAGTTCTTACCGGTGTATATAAGGATTAGGAGAAACCCGCAATAGACCTTAATCTTTCATCTCCTCTTATCTCACGAATGTAAGCAGATACTTCAGCTGGAACTAGTTTCTCCCATTCGTTGTTGTTTTCTATTATTAACCTTCTGATAAAAGTCGAGTTATATATCTTCCTGTCATATGCAGGCGGTTCAATAACCTCATAACCAGCTTCTTTGAATAGTCGCATAACTAGAGGATTCCTACTTATAATAACATCGAATTTAGGGGAGAAAGATTTTACATGGTAAACCCATACACTGTTCATTAAGATGTCCGGTATAGGAACAAAGTATATTAGAGATAAATCAATGTTACTCCCTTCTAGGGCTCTCCTTATCATCTCCATTCTCTCTCCAGCCGTGAAAGGATTAGAGAGAGTGTGGCTTTCCTGAGCGCTACCAATAACGATTATCAGCTCGTCGACTCTTTGAAGTGTCCATTTAACCACTTGGAGATGTCCTAAGTGGAAGGGTTGGAATCTCCCTGGGTAAAGACCTCTACGCAGACTTCATCACCTTCTCGTAAGTTAAGAATATAAAAGGCACTCCTCTTATTAATTCCGATCTCAATAAATGAGTACCCGTTTTTATATACCAAAAGTTCTTGTCCATAACTTTCTCCGAAAGTCTTTACTTGGTGTAATTCATACTCCTGCCCGTCTTTAAGTATTAGTTTTCCATTCGTGTTTAGTAAAAGATCCTTATCTATTCTTATTGATGTAGTGATATTTCCGAAATGATCCACGTAAATAACTTTACCACAAGCTTTCAATTTATTTTCAGCTATTTTCTCTAATTTATATTCGAAATCTAGATTTGTGATTTGACTTATTTCCTCTCCGAATACGTTCATATCAACTCCTAGGGACAATAGAGCTGCCGTTACTGCAAAGATATCCCTGCCGTGAAAAGTATTAGAAATTCTCTTTGAGAGATACGATCTGGGATTGTTTATCCATATAATCGATTTTATTCGATCTTCATTAGCTGCAGGAAATAACACTCCGTTATCCGGTCCTACAAAGAAGTAGTTATTAGTTTTAATAATAAGAGGCTTTCTAGATGTACCTACACCAGGATCTATGACTACCAGAAATATTGTTCCTCTCCTAAAGTATCTATATGCGGTATAGAGTAAATACGCCCCGCTATAAATGTTAAATTCCTTTGCGTTAGGAGTAATATAAGTAATTTCTATCTCTGGGTTAAACTTTCTGATTACTGCTTCCATCACTCCATTATAGTTATCGGAAATTCCAAAGTCAGTTAGGATCGCTATTTGTTTTCTCAATTTTCTCCACCAGAAGTTCAAGATAAGATTTGAGTGTAGATTCCCCTTTTATCTCGTTTTCGGATAAGAAATTATTAACAAAGTTTAACAAGTTCTTTTCGTCGACGTCAATTCCTTCAATCTCCAAGAAATCTCCTAATCCTTTGACACTATCAAGAGAAATCGTGTAATTATTTACCTTAAAGTTCCATCTGGTTTTCTCTAACTCTATTACTTTTTTAAATCCCAAATTCTGTAAAATTCTGTCCATATCCTCAAGGTTAGAGATCTCGACGTTTATTTCTAATCTGGATTTACTTTGTGAGGATATTTTAGGTCCTTTATAGGTAAGTTCTATCTTTCCGTTACTTTTCCTTATTCTTAAGGCCTCGTCAGTTTGGCGAAAGTCTCTAACTGGACTATTGTAGTATATGTCTTTCTGGCTTTCTTCTCCTAGAAAAGTGTACTTGTTTTTTAATTTGGTTAGTAAGACACTTAAAGGTGGGCTGAATAATTTTATTTTGACTTCCCGTTCTATGTGTGTCATCAAAAATGAATATTAATGAGTATATAAAAAAGTATGAGAAACTATTCACAGTTTCACCATCATTTAGAGCGAAACAACTAGCTAGAAAGTATGGCTTTCTGGATTATATGATCGAAAGATATATTCATATGATGGAGGATGAGTTAGAAGACTTTCTATATCATTGTAGCGTCCCGCTTATAAAGAGTATTAGATGTAATGATATTTTGATAGACTGTGAGAGACTTGTATCAAGATTAGAAAATAAGGGCTTTATGTTGGAGAAAGTTAAATGGCTACCACATGGTTATAAAGTTATAAAAATACCAAAAACTCCTTCTCTAGGTGCTACAATAGAATACTTGTCCGGTTATTATTATATACAAGGTTTAGCTTCAATGGTTCCACCTTACGTGTTATCTCCACGTGAAAATGATCTAGTTCTTGATATGGCTGCTTCACCGGGGAGTAAAACAACACAATTATCACAATTGATGCGGAACAAAGGATTAATTCTAGCAGTAGAAAAATCTAGAGATAGGATTAGAAGCTTAATGTCTAATATTAATAGAATGAAGGCTAAGAACGTTATTTTACTTCGAACAGATTCTAAAAACCTAGTTAAAACTTCAATGAAATTTTCAAAAATATTACTGGATGCTCCTTGTAGTGGGGAGGGTCTAATTCCTGAAGATCCTAGAAGAAAGACAAAAACGAGTATGTCCGACCTGAAAATCTTTTTCGAGGAGCAACTTAAGCTTATTACAACTGCTTATTTACTTCTAGAGGAAGAAGGTACATTAGTTTATTCCACATGTAGTATAGCTCCTGAAGAGGATGAGGCGGTAGTAAATTTTGCCATTGAAGAGCTAGGGATGAAGACGGATAAAATTGAAGGGTATCCGTCTCAGCCTGGATTAGAAGAGTTTATGTATGTAAAATTCAGCTCTGAAGTTAAAAAATGTATAAGGTTTTATCCGCATAAATCACGTACAGAGGGGTTTTTTGTTTGCAGGCTAAGAAAAAGCTAGACTATAAGCGCATTTCTCTCAACGAGTTTCTTTCCATAGTAAAACAAATCCTTGTAAGTTATAATTGTGATACTGAAGGGTTCTCTCAGCTATTTAGGGACAAGGAAATATTTCTCTTTTCCTCTAGTTTTGATCAGATAGAGGTTTTTTCTAATAAAAACAACGATAAATTAAATGAAATTCTTACTAAACTTAGGGAACTTAATCTATATCCTTACTCAATAGGAGAGCCCATTGTAAAGATCTTGAAAGGAAAGGTGTATCCGCTGTTACCAATTTCTGAGTATTTATCGCAAGTTTGTAAAAATAAAATTTTCTTAAATAATTCAAAGTTAGTAGAAAAACTTACCTACGGTAAATCTGTATTAGTGGATTTTAGAGATGTTAAAACAACTTGTGAGTTGTCTGATAATAAAAAATATTTAATATACTCAGAAGACGCTATATTTATAGCTTTTACTAGGGTTAAAATAAAGAAAAAATTCGTAGAGATAATACCTGATTTAGATATAGGTTGGTATTTAAGAGAGGGAAAATAATGTTTATTAGGTATCGGTGGAAAGTGTATACTTTAGATTTTACAGTTGGTGATGTGGTATATGTCAACAAACGGTGATGGAAAGAAAGTAAAGAGCCTATCCGATTTACCTGGAATAGGGCAAAGTATACTCAATAAGTTGATAGAGGCGGGTTATTCCACACTAGAAGCAGTAGCAGTAGCATCACCCCAAGACTTAAGCGTAGCTGCTGGAATTCCACAAACTACAGCACAAAGAATAATAAAAGAAGCTAGAGAAGCATTAGATATTAGATTCAAGACAGCTCTTGAGGTTAAAAAAGAAAGAATGAATACTAAGAAAATTACAACAAGCAGTCAAGCACTAGACGGACTTTTGGGCGGAGGAATAGAAACAAGAACTATGACGGAATTCTTTGGAGAGTTTGGTTCTGGAAAGACACAATTATGTCATCAGCTTAGTGTTAATGTTCAATTACCGCCCGAAAAAGGCGGTCTTAACGGCAAGGCTGTATACATAGATACAGAAGGTACTTTCAGATGGGAGAGAATAGAGGCTATGGCTAAAGCAGTGGGATTGGATCCGGATACCGCAATGAATAACATATACTACATGAGGGCTATTAATTCAGATCATCAGATGGCTATAGTAGAGGATTTGCAAGAACTGATTACAAAAGAACCAGCAATCAAATTGGTAATTGTGGATTCGGTAACGTCACATTTCAGGGCTGAGTTTCCAGGTAGAGAAAACTTGGCTGTAAGGCAGCAAAAGCTCAACAAACACTTACACCAGCTAGTTAGGTTAGCTGAAATGTATGATATAGCTACAATAATTACAAACCAAGTTATGGCGAGGCCAGACATGTTTTACGGAGACCCGACTGTAGCCGTTGGAGGTCATACCTTATATCATGTTCCAGGTATCAGAATTCAAATAAAGAAGAGTAGAGGAAATAAGAGAATAGCTAGAGTAGTTGACGCTCCTCATTTGCCTGAAGGAGAAGTTGTATTTGCCATAACTGAAGAAGGAATAAGAGATGCTGAGGAATAAACTACAAAATTAAGGTTTAACTATTTATTTACTCGTTACTTTTTATTGTTTAGGTAAGTATGGACGTATTATGGGCTCCTTGGAGATCAAAATATATCTCAGAAGCTTCTAAAAAGAAGGACGACTCTTGCATTTTCTGTGATTTTCCAAAATCAACTAATGATAAAGAACACTTAATAGTTTATAGAGGCAAATTTAATTTTGTAATACTGAACGCTTACCCATATAATCCAGGTCATATCATGGTAGTTCCCTATAGGCATGTTAGTAGTA
Organism: Sulfolobus sp. SCGC AB-777_G06; assembly: GCA_003086555.1. Next base: position 22,655 of record QEFN01000004.1, read on the forward strand.
TTGAGTTACTATCTAATGAAGAGGCTTTAGAGCTATTCTCTATAGTAAAAAGAGCCATAAAAATCCTTAGGAAGGTATATTCCCCAGACGGATTTAATCTAGGTATAAATATTGGGAGGGTAGCCGGAGCAGGTATAGATCAGCACGTTCACGTTCATATAGTTCCAAGATGGAACGGTGATGTTAATTTCATGCCAGTGATAGGCGGGATAAAGGTACTTCCAGAACTATTAGAAGATACCTTTAATAAGTTATACAAGGAGTTCAATAACGAGGATGAGGCCTTCGATCGCTGAAAAATGATGAGGGTAGGGTTTGCCTGAATGACATGGTATGAATATTTTAATGAAATTGTTAAGACCAAAGAGCTAATCAGAAAGTATATTCATGAGACCCCTTTAGATTATTCCAATACCTTATCAAGGGCCACTAATGCAGACGTATATCTAAAAATGGAAAACTTACAAAAGACTGGTTCGTTTAAAGTAAGGGGTGCATTTTCTAGGTTAATTAGATTATCGGAAGAAGAGAGGAAAAGAGGAGTAATAGCAGTCTCTGCTGGTAATCACGCACAAGGTGTAGCTTATGCCGCTAAGGCTTTAGGAATTAAGGCAACAATTGTAATGCCCGAAACTGCTCCAATATCTAAGTATTTAGCTACTAAATCTTATGGGGCAAATGTAATATTATATGGAAAGTTTCTTCATGAAGGTATGAAAAAAGCAGAGGAAATTATTAGAGAAACAAGAGCAATATTAGTCCATCCTTACGGTGATTTGAATGTAATATTAGGGCAGGGAACTTTAGGGTTAGAATTACTGGATTTGAAACCTGATGTGGTCATAGTTCCCATAGGAGGAGGTGGGCTTATCTCAGGCATATCCTTAGTGATAAAGTCTAAGTTACCTAACGTTAAAATAATTGGGGTTCAATCATCAGCTTCTCCTTCATTAAAGGTCTCTAAAGATTTAGGTAGATTAGTTGAGATAGAACCTTCGTTCTCAATAGCAGATGGGATTTTAGTTAAATCACCTTCAGAGTTAACCTATAAAATTATAAATGAATTAGTTGACGATATAGTTCTAGTTGATGATGACGAAATAGCTAATGCGATTATGTTCTTACTAGAGAGAAATAAGACAGTAGCTGAGGGAGCTGGTGCAGCTACAGTCGCTGCATTACTTTCTGGTAAGGTTAGTTACCATGGAAAGAAAATTGTCCCAATAATAAGTGGTGGGAATATAGATCTTTCCTTATTGGCAAGAATCATTGATAAGATGTTATACAAAACAAAGAGAATAGTAAAAGTTAAAGTCCTCGTGCCCGATAAACCAGGTTATCTAAATAAGGTTTTAAGCAGAATAGCCCAAATAAGGGGAAACGTAATTGACGTAATTCATGATAGAATTAGTAGCGACGTAAAACCAGGATACACCAAAATCTATGTCATGTTTGAGATTCCTTCAGGAGATGCATTGTCTGATTTTCTATATGCATTAGCATTAGACGGTATTGAAGCCACATTAGTTGAGTAAAAGAGTGGTCAGTATTAATAATCTCTGAATATAATCATAATTTCTACTTAACTTTATAAGATAGAGTTACCATTTAAACGTCGATCCAAATGGAATTTATTATTTAGGCCCTGAAGGGAGCTTTTCGAACGAAGTAGCAAATATGGTAAATGGAAACAAAATTCCGCTAAGGTCAATATCAGAGATATTTAGTAGGGTTTATACTGATAATGACGCGATAGGTGTAGTTCCTATAGAGAATAGTATAGAAGGTCCTGTTCATGAGACTTTAGATAACTTATACAAATATGATGAAATCTATGTAAATTCCTATGTAGAAAAGGAAATAAAACTAGTTCTAGCTGTTAATACTAACGTAAAACGAATAGAAGAAATAAAAAGATTATATTCTCATAACCATGCAATACAAGAGGCCAGAGAGACTTTACAAAAGCTTAAAATTGAAAACATAATTCCAGTAGAAAGTACTTCTGCAGCCGCCTTATATGCCTCGAAAGACAACTACGGGGCAGCAATATGCTCACAATATGCAGCCTCAGTCTACGGCCTTAAAATATTGTTGAATAATATACAAGACAATTTGAATATTACAAGGTTCGTTACAATATCTAAGAGTCTCACTACAAGCGGAGAGAGAACTATGATATTCTTTAATGTTCCTCATAAGCCTGGCGCCCTATATAGAGCCTTAGAAAAATTCTACAAATATAACATAAACCTAACTATGATATATTCGAGACCTCTTAAAGTAATACCATGGCAATATTACTTCTACCTAGAGTTTGAAGGAGAGTTAAGGAACTCAAAGACAATTAATTTGTTAGAAGAGCTTAACGCTGTAGTAACTAATATTAAAATAAAGGGTTCTTATTCTAGATTACAATACCAGGCTTCAAATTTTCTAGGCTGAATAGTAGCATATAACTCTTAGCATTTGCCAAAGTCACAGCTTTTTTTGCGACTTCTGATATAATTTCCCTCGACCTTGCATGTATCATCGCATAACATAAGTAATCCCATTTCGTGTTGGATTCCCTTAGTACTACATGAGTGGCTTCTTTTAGCTTATTTGCGATGTTGTAACATGAGGATTCTATATCCTCTGAGTTAATCAGCATCATTGCATTTTCAGTTATACCCACTTTTTCCCCGTTTATTGTAGCTCCGTAATCTTTAATCACACCTTTTTCGTATAACTCTTTAATAAGCTCCACCAATTCACTGTCTTTCATGTTATACTTTTCTGCTATCTTTTGAAAAGGTCTTTCAGAAATAGATAACGGATAAGAGAGGTCTTTCAATAACTCCTTCTGTATTCCTAATTCTTCTGCAGTAGGAATTTTTTCGTGAACCGGCTGGTTATCAGCATACGAGACCCCCTTTATAACGTCGTATTTAACACTTAATTTTAAAGATTTTTTAGAATACAAAACTACATATTCCTTACATTTTACTTCACTCATCAATTCGGCAATCTTTTTGTCCAAAGACTCTTTACCCTCAGCTTTTAATACATACCATACGTTGTATCTGGGATGATTTCTAATAAAATTATGAGTGAGTTCTCTTATTCCTAACGCTATTTTTCTAAACTTTTCTAAATTTTCGGGAGGAATTGCAGCAGCGATTAACGCACTCTCCATCCCCTTAGCTCTAAAGCTGACATACATTCCTACTCTCTTGACAATTTCCCTATCTATAAGACCCTTTACTATTTCTATGACTTCTCTCTCACTAATCCCTAGTTTTTCACCAATTAACTGAAAGGGTTTCTCGTCAAAAGGAAAGTTATATTCAAGCTCCATTATTACTTTTTGTTCAATCTCGTTTAAGTTGTTCATATAGGATAAAGTAAACACAGAAGCTAAAAACTCTTTTATTATTTCTAAAATTTGATTAAATCTGGGAGAAAAGATTAAATTCCTAACTTTCTAGTTATACCTCTTGCTGCAAGTATACCAGTAGCTGCTGCAATGTTTATTCCTCTTGATAAACCTACTCCATCACCAGCAACAAACAAGTTATCTACTACAGTCTCCATGTTACTATCTACTACAGCTTTCATACTATAGTACTTTATTTCAGGTGCATATAGTAAGGTGTTAGAAGAATATAACCCCGGTGCAATGTTGTCAAGTCTCTCTAGACCTTCAATTAAGTTACTAACTACTCTATATGGGAGTCCCATGCTTATATCACCTGGAGTTACGTCTCTTAAAGTAGGCCTTACTGTAGATCTGTTAATTCTTTCCCACGTACTTCTTCTTCCTTTTTCGAAGTCAATGAGTCTCTGTATTATTGGTTTCTCTCCGCCTAATCTGGTCATTAGTCTCGCAATGCTTTTTCCGTACTCAATTGTATCTTCCAGAGGATCAGAAAGTTTTATTGTAGTTAAGAAGGCAAAATTCGTATTATTGCTTTTCCTATCAGCGAAGGTTTGCCCGTTAACGCCTATAGTACCGTCATCGTAAACTTCTTTCATAATATAACCTCTTGGATTTACACAGAAAGTTCTAACTTTATCATCATATTTTTTGGTGTATAGTACTACTTTAGGATCCCATACCGCTGAAGTTAGTTCCTCCATTACAAAGGATTCTACCTCAACTCTTACGCCAATATCAAGAGGTCCTGGTACCATATCAACGCCTAAGTTCCTAGCTTGTTCTAAGAACCACTTAGCACCAGCTCTACCAGGTGCTACAAGCAGGGTTTTAGTTTCTATTTCCTCTTTTCTGTTAGTCTTGAGAAGGAAATGATCACCCTTCTTTTGTATTTCTAGCACGTTTGTTAATTCTTCTACTTTTACTCCACTCTTCTCTATATAGTTGAGAATATTCTCTATAACTAAAGGAGTTTTATCAGTTCCTATGTGCCTCTGCCTAATAGGTATAAATTCCGCACCTACCTTAGCTGCTTTTCTTTGAATATCCTTAACTTTTTCCATGTTGGGTTCGAAGAACCTGTCCTTAGGTGCTCCAAACTTTACCAAAACTTCGTCTACATAATCTACTAACTCTTGTGCCTTATCCCAACTCCTCAATATTTCATGAAGTTCTCCACCAATATCCGGTCTGAGGTTTATTATTCCACTACTATAAGTTCCAGCTCCACCTATACCGTAAGTTATATTACAAGGATCGCAGAAGGTACACTTTTCCTTAGGAGTCAGTAATGGGCACGTCCTTTTCAAAGGTCTTAGACCCTTATCTACTAATAAGACCTTCAGGTCCTTGCCGTTTTCGGAATTCTTTAAGTTTGCTAGTTCGTAAGCAGCAAACAGTCCAGCCGGTCCTGCTCCCACTATAACTATGTCGTAAACCATATTCTCACTCTCCTATTTTCTCTCGTCTTAGATCAATTGTAGCTAATGTGTCTTCACCAGTTCCGATTATCGTAATTGGTGCTTTTAATTCGGCTTCTAGATCCTCTATCCATTTTCTAGCCTCTCTAGGTAGCTTATTAAACTCTCTTACATTTCTTGCCTCCTTAAATAGAGAATCTAGTTTGGTTATTGCTACTTGGGTTGCTGAATTTATCCTTATTGCTTCTTTAGCCAACTTCACATTGAAAGGTGCACTCCTTCTTTTTCTTCCAGTAACAGTTGCAGTTTCAGCTATTCCCATTTTCTCAGCCTCCTCCCAAGGTATTTCTCCTTCTAAAGTACCTCCTCCTACTCTTGTGACATAGGATTTGAATACGATTATCACGTGATCAACGTACTTAGGTCCTATTCCCAATTCGCTTAGGATTCCAGACGATGTAGTATTCCTGCTCGTTACATAGGGATATTCTCCGTGATAAAGACTTAAGTAATGTCCTTGTGTACCTTCAACTAATACGTCGTTACCTTTACCTAATTCGTCTAACACTAAATTAGGAACTTTAGTTAAGTATGGTTTAAGTTCTTCATAATCTTTTGCGAGCTTTAATTTTCTTAAGATTCTTTTAGCTTCAGCATATCCCACTCCTTGACCGGTGCTTCCTATTACTTTCATTAAATATTCATCTTTCCTTTCTTCGTCAATCTCCCCTTGGGTTATGATCCCTACGTGCTCGTCTACTAATAGTCTGTCCGTACTATCGGTTTCTCTAGCCTCATTAAATAGTAATTGAATAGACGTGAGAGCACCTGGAGCTAGAACTAATTTAGATGACTTATTTATAAAGGCTGATGGAATAATTCTAACTTTCCATTGCTTCCCCATATAAGTTACTGTGTGCCCAGCGTTAATGGATCCAGTTCTGACTGCGAGTTTTGGAGAATCATTAATTCCTATATATGCAGCTATCTTACCCTTTCCTTCGTCTCCAAAAAAACCTCCTACTAAAATAGTTAGCATTAAACACCGTTTTGATAAATATTGATGTATAATATTTAAATATTTCTTACGTCAATCTATAATTATAATCTGGTAAAAGATCCGTCTATTTATAATCAGCACTTACGTCAATCTATAATTATAAAAAATCCACCTAAAAATCTTTAAGTTATAATTAAGTCGATCGAGTTACGTGAAATAGCTTCTTTTATTTCATAAGCTATTCTTCTTCCTACGCTCATAGGTTTGCCAAAATATAGTTTAGAGTACTGGCTTCCTATTCCCATATGGGCATTAGTCCCTCCTCCTATTCTAGGAGCTACATCAAATACTATCAAATCGAGTTCGGGCGTTACCATTAACTGTAAAGTAAATGGTCCTATAATACCAGGTGGTTCCAGCTTTTTCGTAGTTTCTACGAAAGAGTAACCTATTTCGAATATTTTCTCCAGTAAGCTTTCCCTTATAGTTGCTGGCTCGTGGCCCACTTCTATAAATCTTGGTAGTCTATTTAGTTTCAATTGAATTTCAGCGGGTAATCTGTAAAATGAATCCCAATCACTTTGAATTCTACGATCGACACTTAGGAGTTCTACTCTGTCATAAATTGGTGAATTGAAGTAATTAATGTTAAAATGGGCTCCTAATATGTATTCTTCAATAACCATCGAGTTTATACTTTCATCATCTATTATCCCATTTTTCCTCAGTTCATCTATTTTATTGTCAAAATCCTTTTGGTTTACAGCAATGAAAAACCCTCTTTCTACTCTTCTTTTTGCTTCTGGAAGTTTGACTATTACTGGAACGTCTATGTTATCAGGTCTTAACGTTCTAGGTCTTTTTATTTTCGCTTCATCTAGTAATTTATAGTAATTCTTATCCCCACTCCTCTCCTCCCATCTGAGCATTCTTCTATTACCAAAGAATTTTGTCTTCATTCTTTCTAAGTTATCGTAACCTACATAAACAGCTAAGCTTCTGTTAGGAACCATGATCACATTTTCGCTGTGAAGCATCGAGTCAATTTTATCAGACGATATTTCCTTAAAGTCATCTAAAACTATACATCTATCTACTATTCTTTTAAATTCTCTATAAGCTCTATCTCTACCCTTCTTACATAATGCTATTGTTTTAAACCCTTCATCTTTAGCCCCATCGAAAACGTCTAATGCTGAATGGCTTGCTAAAGCAGCTATTTGCATCACGTTATCCATTAAGTTAACACCTCGTTGAGCCTATTTTCGTTTAAAGCTAATTTGATTTCTCTTCCTATTCTTCTGCCTACACTCATGGGTTCATCCCAATATAACCAGCTATATGGGCTTCCGTTTATATACAGATTAGTACCAGCTACAATTCTCCCAGAGAATTCAAATACCGCTAATTCTCCTGAGTCTTTAACGACAGATTCCAAGCAGAAAGGCCCTATCATTCCAGGCGGGACTCTTTCTTTTATTGTATTAACAAATGACATACCGTAATCAAACACTTTAGGTAATAAACTCTCTCTTGCAACAGCAGGTAAATTGCCCACTACTACGAATGTTGGTTCGATATTTAAGTTGAAAGGAAGTCTTCTCAACCCGTCGACGTTAGTTTCGTATCTTATATCAATACCCGTTATTTCTAATCTATTTAAAATAGGACTGTAAAAGAATTGGAAATACATTGGTACTCCGATAACATATTCTTGGATTATTACTTCGTTAATAGATTTAATCAGTTTAGCGGAGAGTAATTTGTTTAAGCCCTCCTTAACTTCGGACTTATTTTTTGCTATAAAATATCCCTTACCTCCTTTTGCTCCGGGTAGTTTTACGATTACCATTCTATCTACGTCTTCAGGACTTTCAAAATCCATGGGAGTTGGTATATTGGACATTTTTAGCAAGCTCATTTTCTTCCTTTGATTTGCTTCCCATTCGAACAAGTTTCTATTTCCGAAGATCTTAGTGGAGATTTTCTTTACTCTCTCACTACCTATATATTCTACGAGACTTCCGTGAGGAATCAAGATTCCGTTATCAGTATATTTGTTAATATAATTCACAGCCTCGTCTTCGTTCCTATACCCGATTACCTTATCAATAAACGGGAATTGCGAATAAAATTTGAATCTGTTTTCTGGTGTTATTTGTATTGTCTTGAAACCTTCTTTTTTGGCACCGTGAAGAATTTGTAGTGATGAATGACTGCCAATTGTTATTATTGTATCCATTTCAATATACGAAGACTTAATACGCTAATAAATGTCTTTTTAAAATTATGAGTAATGAAATATGTGTTTTTGAATGGAGATATGGAAGTAAAGAAATGAGAGATTTATTTTCAAGAAAAAACATGGTTAAAACCATGGCAGAAGTAGAGGTAGCATTATTATATGCTTTATTTAAAGCTGGAGTTATTAATGAGGATGAGTCAAAGCGGGTAAAAGAAGTAATAGAAAAAATAAATATAGAAAGAATCAACGAATTAGAGAAAAAATTAGGTCATGATGTTATGGCTTTAACGGTTCATCTGGCCGAACTTTCAGGGGCTAAGTACATTCATTACGGGGCAACCAGTTATGATATAATAGATACAGCATACGCCATAATTTTCTCAAAGGCATTGAATATAATTAAACAGAAACTGAGAAATATTCTCCAAATCCTACTTGACTACTCATCAAAATACAAAGACCTAGTGATGGTAGGAAGGACTCACGGGCAACACGCCCTTCCGATTACTTTAGGTTTTAAGTTTTCCAATTACGCGTATGAATTTTCTAGGTCATTAGAGAGATTATGTGAGCTAGAAAAGAGATTAGTAAGAATAAAAATGGCGGGAGCCGTAGGTACGATGGCAGCTTGGCGAGATAAAGGGGTGGAAATCGAGAAGTACGTTTCAGAAAATCTTGGAATACCTCCTCATGTAATTTCAACTCAAGTAGCACCGAGAGATGCATTTGCCGAATTGATCTCAGATCTAGCGATATTAGGTTCTCAACTTGATAGGTTTGCCTTAGAAATACGTGAACTTATGAGACCAGAAATCTTGGAACTTGCAGAGGGAGAGGCCGTAGAGAGAGTAGGGAGTAGTACGATGCCTCATAAGGAAAACCCAGTAACAGCTGAGAAGATAAGTGGGTTAGCAAAAGTCTTAAGGGGTTTCGTTATAGCGGAGCTCGAAAACATACCATTATGGCACGAGCGTGATTTAACTAATAGCTCTTCCGAACGTATAATTATTTCCCATTCCTTCCTTACAATTGATGAAATGTTAGATAGTACGATCAAATTGATGAGAACATTAAGAATATTTCCAGAAAATATGGAAAGAAACCTAAACTTGACCAAAGGTCTTATAATGGCGGAAAGTCTAATGGTTAATTTAACTTTAAGAGGTCTTCCCAGACATACGGCTCATGAGCTTTCGATGAATATATCCAGAGAAGCTGAAGCCAAGAATAAGTCTCTTTATGAGGAGGCTTTAGAAAACGAAATAGTTAGACAGTATATGACCGAAGAAGACTTGAGACAAGTTCTAGATCCTAAAGGGTATTTAGGCTCATATAGTATTCTAATAGATAGAACTAAAGACTACGTCATGAAAGTAATCTCGTCTTGTATTTAAATTTTAAAAAGCTTAGATACAAAAAATATATGCCGCCGTAGCTCAGACTGGTAGAGCGCCGGCCTCGTAAGGTATAGTAGCAGGATCCGGTACAGCCGGTGGTCCGGGGTTCAAGTCCCCGCGGCGGCTTTTTGGTGATTAAAGTTGTTTTCAGAACATGAATTTATAAATAATATAATATCTAAGTATGTAGTTTTTAATTCTATAAGAGATGATGTATACACTGAAAAAGGTCTGATCTACAAAATAGACGGTTTTCAATTATCTTATACTTTTTCTTTCATGGACTTATATGATTTAGGTTGGAAAGCGGTAATTTCAACCGTAAGCGACATTATCTCTAAAGGCGGAATTCCTAGTTTATTCTTCTCATCGATTGGTATACCTAAATCAAAGTTGGATAAACTTGAGAATTTAATTGAAGGAATAGCAGACGCTATTAAGTATTACCATGGCAAGTACGTAGGTGGAGATCTTAATTCCAGTGACGGAAGCGGTTGGATCGATATAATGGGGATTGGGTTGTCTACGTGTAATTCTAACAAGGACATAGATGACGGTGATGTAGTAATTATATCTAATTCAATAGGATACACATCATTAGTTTTTCTATCTTATGTTCGTTCTTGGAATATTTATTTACCTAAAAAGGTGATCAATAAGATTCGTCATCCTATTGTTAATAAAGGTATACTTAAAATTATTGAAAAATATTGTACAAATATTTCGTATTCAACTGATGTCAGCGACGGTCTCATTGTCTCCTTGTACAATATCGTAAAAAGAAAGAATGTAACAGTAGAACTGAAGCAAATACCCATAGACCCAGAGGTAAAAGAAATGACTGATTCTTTAGGGGTCGAAATCAAAGATATCCTAAAGTATTCGGGAGAAGAGTTCGAGACATTACTAGTTGTTAGAAAAAGCGTAGTTGAGGAAGTTATGAGAGAAATGAGAAAATATGGTTTAAACCCAATAGTTATAGGAGAAGTAATTAAAAATGAAAACTCTGAAGGGAAGAACAATGTATTATACAAGGGTGAAGTTATAGAAAATACTGGATGGGATAATTTCTTAGGATGGTTTTAACCAAATATGCAGTTATAATGGTGAAAGAGCTTATAAGTAGGCTTCTCCTATGCTTTATGAAGATAAAAATGACAGAAACAGTTCAGAAGAGCGAGGAAAGATTTAGACTATTACCAGCTCCGTCTAAATTTGATAACGGGGTAGTTAAATTTGGAGATAGGGAAATTAGGATAGGAGGTCCTTTACCTAAGATTGCAGAAAATGAAAAATTGGTGAGAGTTACTAGTTCCTTATGTCCGGTCTGTTATAGACTATTACCAGCCGTAATATTTGAGAAAGAAGATAAATTATACATAAGAAAAGTCTGTCCAGATCACGGTGAATTTGAAGATCTATATTATGGTGATGTAAATCTATACTACAAGTTCGACTATTGGGAATATGAAGGTAAGGGACCTAAGGTTCCATATGTAGATCTTAAATCGCCTTGTCCTTTTAACTGTGGGCTTTGTCCAATGCATCATCAGCACTCAGCTCTTGTAAACATGGTAATTACGAACAGATGTGATTTATCTTGTTGGTACTGTTTCTTCTTCGCTGAGAAGGCTGGTTACGTATACGAACCCACTAGAGAACAGATAAAGTTCATGGTAGAACAATTGAAAAGGCAAGATATTACTCTCGTCATCCAATTAACCGGTGGAGAACCTACACTACGTGAAGATTTGATTGAAATCGTAAGAATTATGAGAGAGAGCGGTGTAAAACACATACAGCTTAACACTTGGGGTGGAACTTTTGCTAAGATGTACCTCGAAGATCCAGAATACGCAATAAAGTATGCCCGTGAGTTAAGAGAGGCTGGTGTTAACACCATATACATGAGTTTTGATGGTGTAAATAGAAGAACCAATACTAAGAATCACTGGGAAGTCCCATACACTTTAGAGGTCTTCAGAAAAGCCGGAATGACCAGCGTAGTTCTAGTACCTACTGTTATCAGAACCGTAAACGATCAAGATTTAGGGAATATAGTGAAATTCGCAGCATATAACATGGATGTAGTAAGGGCAATTAACTTCCAACCTGTCAGCTTAACCGGAATGATGAAACGCAATATGAGAAATAAGTTCAGAATAACGATTCCTGAGGTTTTAAAGGCAATAGAGGAGCAGACAAATGGAGAGATTACTAGAGATAGTTGGTATCCTATAGGAACTTCGGTTGTATTCTCTAAGCTAGTAGAGGCAATAACTGGAAAAGAGCAATTTGAGATGGCTAATCATCCAAGCTGCGGAGCCGGAACTTACGTATTCGTAGAGTGGAGAAATGGAGAACCTCATTTCATACCGCTTTCTAAGTTTATAGACCTAGAAGGTTTACTGGAGTATCTAAGAGAGAAAACAGACGAGTTAAAAGAAGGAGGAAATAAGGTCTGGATAGGTGTAAAACTATTATATAACTTGAGGAAGTTTATTGATAAGGAGAAAGGGCCTAAAGACTTTGACGTTTATGAAATGCTACGTAATATTATCGTCAACCATAATTATGAAGCGTTAGGAGAATGGCACTATAGGACGTTATTCTTAGGGACTATGCACTTCATGGATCTATATAACTATGATGTCGAAAGAGTAATGAGATGCGATATACACTATACTACTCCTGATGGTAGAGTAATACCATTCTGCACATATAATGTATTAAATGACTTATACAGAGACAAAGTGCTAAAGGAATACCAGATACCTATAGAAGAATGGAAGAAAGTCCATGGAGAAGATAGCATAGGAGATAAAATGAAGTATAGAAGAATAGCGAGTAAGTTAGAAGAAGGAGAAGTATATAAGGCAATCTACAAGCCTTTTATACAATAATTTTTTATTTTAAATTAAAAAATATATTATAATGTATTTTTAATTACTAATTTTTCTATATATAATATGGACTTCTTGTCCACATTCACATAGTTTTACATTGACCAATTGTAGCCTGGGTGCGTTAGTACCTGTAAAACCTTCTCCTTGAGCGAAAGATATTCCGTTTCCGAAAATTATAGGAGAGATTGTGATTCTAATTTCATCGAAACAATTTTCCTTAATAAAGTTCCAAATTGTAGTTCCGCCGCCCTCTACCATAATTTTTTTAACGTTCTTAGTTATGTAAAGGTCTCTCATGATAGAACAAATCGACATATCATTTATGTATCTAATTTCAACACCTTTTTGAATTAAAGCTTGCATTATCTGTCTCTTTTCAGAACTCTCTTCATTTAGTTTAGATGTGTAAACTGTTGTAGGAGGGGGAGTTGTGAAAATTGTATTATTTACATTAAATCTTAAACTATTTGAAATTATTACTCTAATAGGATTTTTTCCATGTGCATATTTAAGTGTCAGTTTAGGATTATCAATTCTTACTGTTTCAGCTCCCACTAATACTGCATCTACTTCGCTTCTAAGGATATGTTGTCTCCTTTTATCAGATGGGCAACTTAATTGGCTATATCTGTCTTTTGAAGCTAATCTACCATCTATACTCATAGTGCTGAATATTATAATGTAAGGTCTATCTACCATGTTTCATGCTAATTTAACGGTCTGCTTCTTTGGTAATAAGTTAAATGACCAAACTCTTATTTTACAAGTTGCTCTTTGCTTGCATAATAGGCAACAGTCTACACACACATTAATTTTTCTTATACTACAATATCTAACTTGAAGAAATCTTCCACAACTGTCACATTTCTCTTCGAATACCATGTTAAATCACTTTTTCAAAATTGTAAGCATTACATATATAACTAATTTTATTCTTAATGCCGCTGGTTCTACTAGCTCCAGTAAACAGTATAGAATCGAACATTATGAATATTGACCCACTAACTGGGGTATTGCTCTTAATAACGGTAATTTTGTGACGAGGTTCTACACCTAAAATCTCGTTCATATATTTCAAGTTTGACTCAGATAATTCGACGGTTACGTTCAAAGGCTCATAGTTACTATTTTTATCACCTCCTTTTCTCAGTAGAGAAGCTACTTCTCTACTAGATATAATTAATGCAGAGAATAACCTCGATAGTACACTAGCTCCTCCTGCTACCTCACGTCTATAACTCGTTAATATTATCCATTTCAACTTTTTTGAATTTCTTTCTAAGATCTCATAAATTCCATCTATAATTATAGATGAGTCACTCCCATCACTTGAGTCTATCAGGATAAAACTTTCTCCTATGTCTATTAAATAAACTAGGAAATTTCCTTTTATTGCGTATACGTTATTGACTAGCTTGCTTATCATAGCCTAAAAATAGGGTAGATATTTATAGTGTTAACGTGTTTAATCCATTCTCGGCCAACAGATGCAATAGTTATAGCACCTACGACTTCAGCTCCGCTCTTATCTAGCAATTTATAAGCTGCATAAATAGTAGTTCCAGTTCTTATCACGTCATCGATAAGCAGAATCTTATCTCCTCTATTAATATAATCTTTTCTTAGATATATGGTCGTTACCATTCCCTCTGCCTCTTTAAGGTTTTCGTCTATATACTCTAAGTGGATAGAATCCTTGTGTTTTTTCATAACTAGTAATGGTTTAGCTAAAGCCGAAGCTGCAAGTGTTGCAAACGGAATTCCATTTACAGCTATAGTAACTATTTTGTTTACTTCTTTATTTCCAATGTATTTCTGATAATAAATTTCTACCAACATTTTTAACATGTTAGGATAAAATAGTAGTGAAGAAGTATCTACAAATCCATCTTCATAAAATGAGATTTTGTTGTAAAAGAACTTTAGTAGGAACTCTTCATTCTTAATTTTATCGAGAATTTCCTTTGAATGTATTTCACTAGGTATGGTATTACCATTGACATACCTACATAGTAAACTTTCCTGGATATTAAGTAATTTAGATAACTCCTTGTAGGTATACGCGTTCTTCAGCTCCTTAAGCAAATCAACCACAAGTAGTCTAATTCTCAGTTCCTTGTATTTCGAGTAAGTGGAAATAAATATCACCACCATGTATTCATATTTAGATGAACGCGGTCTTAAGAACTGAATGGTGAAGATAAACCCACGCCGTGATTACTTACTCTCGCCGCTAAGAATTTTTCTTATGAGTTCGTTGGTCAATTGTGGATCGGCTCTTTTACCCGTCTTTTTCATAACTTTCCCTACTAGGTAGTT
>QEFN01000005.1 GCA_003086555.1 Sulfolobus sp. SCGC AB-777_G06
CCGCCTAAGGGTATTCTTTTATTTGGCCCACCTGGGACTGGTAAAACAATGCTGGCAAAAGCAGTAGCAACAGAAAGCGGAGCAAACTTCATAGCAGTAAGAGGACCAGAAGTACTATCAAAATGGGTAGGAGAAAGCGAAAAAGCAATAAGAGAAATATTCAGAAAAGCAAGACAAGCAGCACCAACAGTAATATTCTTCGACGAAATAGACGCAATAGCACCAATGAGAGGACTTTCAGTAGATAGTGGTGTTACTGAAAGAATAGTCAACCAACTATTAGCTGAAATGGACGGAATAGAGAAACTTGAGAATGTAGTTGTTATTGCTGCTACTAATAGGCCTGATATCTTAGACCCTGCATTACTTAGACCAGGTAGATTCGACAGACTAATCTACGTACCACCACCAGACAAAAAAGCAAGACTAGAAATACTAAAAGTACACACAAAGAACGTCCCACTAGCCGAAGACGTAACATTAGAGGAGATAGCCGAAAAAACGGAAGGATATACTGGAGCAGACTTATCAGCATTAGTGAGAGAAGCTACTTTAAGAGCTATCAGAGAACAGATGTCTGATTGTATGAAAAAAGCTGATGATAACTGTAAGAGAGGAGATAGTGAGTGCAGAGAAAAGATTATAAAAGAATGTATGAGTGGAAAAGGAGCTTTAGTAGAAAGAAAGCATTTCGACTTTGCACTCAGAAAAGTGAGACCATCAGTGACACAAGATATGGTGCAATTCTATCAGAACTGGGTAGATAAAGCCAGACAGCAATTACCCAGAGCTAATGTAAAGCCAAGCACTTTCACGTGAAATATATGTGGAGGGAAATTCCTTTACATTATGTAGTTCTTGAAAGATTAAGAAAACATAATGGACCAGTGACAGATGAAGACTTATACGAAGAAGTAAAAAAGGCAACAAACTATGAAGTACCTTTTTCTGATTTTCTTAAAGCACTCATGAAGCTTGAGATGAGAGGTTATATTACGGTAACACTAATAAAAGAGAATGTCAGAATGATCACTTATATAGGTGATAAAGAATAGGTGTAGACTTATCCGAGTTAGTAGAGGATATAAAGAGAGAGCTCAGTTTTGGAGAGTTGAAGGGAAAAAAAATAAGTATTGACGCGTATAATGCTCTTTACCAATTCCTCGCAGCTATTAGACAACCAGATGGAACACCTTTAATGGACTCACAAGGTAGAGTCACAAGTCACTTAAATGGAATTTTTTATAGAACTATAAGTATCTTAGAAGAGGGAGTCATTCCAGTTTACGTCTTTGATGGAAAGCCTCCTGAGCAAAAAAGCGAAGAACTGGAAAGGAGGAGAAAAATAAAAGAAGAGGCTGAGAAGAAACTAGACCAGTTAAAGAAAGAAGGAAGCAGTGAAGCAAAAGAGTTAAAGAAGTATTCTCAGATGTCTATAAGGTTGACTAACGAAATGTCCGGAGAGAGTAAGAAACTCTTAGAACTGATGGGTATTCCGACAATACAAGCTCCGAGTGAAGGTGAGGCTGAAGCTGCTTATGTTAATTCTTTGGGTCTCACATGGGCAACTGGGAGCCAAGATTATGATTCTCTGCTTTTTGGAGCTACACGTTTGGTTAGAAACCTAACTATAACTGGGAAAAGAAAATTGCCTAAAAAAGACGTGTACGTAGAAATTAGGCCAGAACTAATTGAGCTTTCAGATCTACTTAAGAAGTTAGGAATAACCAGAGAGCAGTTAATTGACGTTGCCATACTGATAGGTACAGATTACGATCCTGATGGAGTTAAGGGCATAGGTATAAAGACAGCATATAGAATAATTAAAAAGTATGGTAAGATAGAAAATGCTATAGAAAAAGGTGAAATACCTAAGCAAAAAATCACATTTAATGTTGAGGAAATTAGATCTCTATTTTTAAATCCGAAAGTAGAAAAGCCGAATACAGACCTGGAATTGAAAGATTGTGACGAGAAAGGGATCGAGGAACTTCTTATTAAGCAGCACGACTTCAGTGAAGAAAGAGTAAAGAACGCTATAGAAAGATTGAAGAAGGCAAAAAGAGAGGCTAAAGGTGCTGAGAGGCAAAAAGGACTCGATCAATGGTTTTGAGTAAGGACCTTGATTTAACGCATTATTTTTCACTCTCTAAGTACGCTTTATCTTCATGTTCTCTTTTTATTGAAGGTTATGCGGGGGGTGGGACTTGAACCCACGCAGGCCTACGCCAGCGGAGCATACTGCCCTAAATGAGTCTCAGTCCGCCCCCTTTGACCTTGCTCGGGCACCCCCGCACTTACATTATTAACCGATATACAATTAAAAGTTTACGATAATAGGTATTTTTATGTATCTCAGATCTTTGATTTTTTAGCTGGGTTTAAACGTTCCTACCTCCTCTGGTTCCTCATACCATTTAACTCTCCTTCCTATCTTAGCTCTCATTTTCCATTTAACGGACTTAGGCTCTTCATCAATTACTTTCCTAAGTTTAACAAGTTTATCAGCGATGCATTTTGGAGGATTAAATTCCCTGAGTAGTTTATCTATGTTATCTGTAACAGTAGTATAAAATCCCCAATCGTCAGATAAAACTTTACTAATATATTTAACATCTATTGTCTTTTCATTATCCTTATCTCCAAGCTGTAGGTCATAAAGCAAAGCGAAAATATCCTTGACGTCGTTTTCTGTCATTTTAACTATTTGTAGCTTAGTTAATAGTAAGTCTGAGGGCGGAATCGTAATCTTCATAATACCAAGTCTGTCCTTAAATGACATTTTATGACACATCTCAAATTCATCTAGAAATACATCAACATTAGAATTAAGCTCGGGATCATAAAAGATTAGTCTCCTATCTCCGTGTAATGCATTAAATCTTTTGTTACTTTCCATTCCAAAATTCTCAAGTAATTCCGTTATTTTCTTGCTCTGTTTTGAAAGACCGAAAAAATCAATATCTTTATAATTTCTAGGGAATTTTTCAGCTCCTTTTGGTGCGAGTATAGCTACAGCAGCTCCTCCTATTAATCTCAATAGAATTTCTCGTTTATTTGCCTCCTCTACTATGGTTAGTCCTCTTTGTAATAATTTTTCTTTAGTTATGTTACCTATCCTACTCCACCTTCCCATCTTATTATAAGTTTAATCTTATTTATATCCGTTATACTTCTTCTTTAAACTTTTATTAACAACTGCGTAAGCCAGACCGTAGGGTAACCCGAGCACTAAACTCAAACCTGGAATTAAATTAAGAAGATACTTTTTAGGCGATTTGTAATATTTCAGTCCAAATGCTATTACAGGCAAATATAGAAATAAGATTAAAGGAGATGTAAATAATGAAATTATTGGAATTACATAATAGCTTCCGTAATATGTATAACCAGTTAACATTTGAAATTGTGTTAAACCGTCAAGTACTAGCATCATATCATATTTTGATCTCCACAAATTTCTTCTTGCTTCCTTTAGTGAGGACATTAAATTCTCTCTAGCATGAACTTTATTAAGGTGCAAGCACCTACCTTTAGTTGGTTTAACAATATATCCTTCTTTTTTAAGCTTAGCATATAGCCAGACATCTTCATCTCTCTCATATCTCTCGTCAAAGTAACCTACTCTTTTAATTACATCTAAATTAAGTGCTGAACATCCTAGATTCGGGTTTTCTTCAAGAGAATCTGAATCAACTTCTATTTCCTTTTCATCATAAGCATAGTGCATCCAGGTAAACGTGACCCCGTTCTTAAGGTTTTCAATCATTCTCGGAAGAGCTTTTTCAGATGGTATCACATCACTATCCAACATTACAACGTAGCTTTCATTGGCTAATTTAAGCATTTCGTTTCTTAATTTAGCCATGTTTACTTTTTTGAATCTCTTTGCAGTTACATGATTAACACTATATCGAGAAATAACTTTAGCTAGATCCTCTCTTTCGGAGTTATCGTAAACTATGATCTTGTAATTCAGACTATTTGTCAATGCGGAAACTTTTTTTAGAACAGAGTCCAGCCAATCAGCTCTGTCTCCCGGACCAACAGGTATAATTATTTCAACCACGAGTTTAGACTAAATTGAGTGGGATTAAAAGTATAGCCGTAATAGCTCACGGTTACTCCAATGAAAAATTCTCGGGAGAGGGAAAAGTATATCATGAAGTGATCAGGGCTCTACAAGACTCCAATTTAGGTAAAATACAGTTGGTAACTTTCTCTAAACCTAAGAGATATTTACCTTTCGAGGTGAAATATGTTGTTCCTTTTAGGATCACGAAATTTGACAAATATCAACGTCTTCTAACCCTATGGAAAGCTAGAAGCCTAACTCCTTCGATCTTCGTTAACCTCAGTGGTACGCTGTTAAAGTTATCAGACATAGCACCTCACTTAGCTTATTCTGCGGCACCAGCGTTCACCACACCCGGCAAGTATTCATCTTCTATATTTTGGCGATTATACCTTTACCCATTTGAAAAATATGTGAAAGCTCACTTGGATAAGAACGCTATTATAGTATCTAACTCTCAGTATTCTGCGAGAAAAATCGAGAGCTTAGGATTAAATGTAAGGACCGTAATTTACCCTCCCGTAGATGTTGAGGAGTTCATCACAAACAAACTTGATTCCAATAAGGAAGAAGCTATAATAACTGTAGCTAGGATAGAGAGAGGTAAAATGTTAGAAAATACTATAAATATAGCTAGATTAACTAAATTAAAAACGTATATAGTTGGTTCTTTAAGTGATAAAAATTACTTAGGAAAATTAAGGGAGATTTCTAAGGACCTTGAGATAGAATTCCTTACTGACCTTCCTAAAAGAGAACTGGTGTCACTAATGCAAAGGGTGTCTGTGTATTTCCATCCTACTGTAGGAGAGCACTTTGGTATACCGATTGTTGAGGCAATGGCTTCAGGGACGATCCCGATAGTTCCTTCTGAAAGTGGGGCTTCGGAAATTTTACCTAAAGACTTGAGCTATAGTTCATTAGAAGAGGCTGCAGAAAAGGTCAAAAAGTACGTCAAAGGATGGAATAATCTTAGAAAAGAACTCATAGAAAAATCAATATCTTTTTCCTCTTCCAATTTTAGAACCAAAATTATTTCGATAATATCTGAGATAATAAAATAAGTTATGCGGGGGGTGGGACTTGAACCCACGCAGGCCTACGCCATCGGGGTACTTACCTTTGGGGTCCTAAGCCCGACCCCTTTGACCTTGCTCGGGCACCCCCGCACTTAATGAAATCGAGTATTCAGGTAAAAAACTTTATGCGAAAAAATTAGTCTTTAACTGTCTCCAACATAGACACAATGTTCCAGATAGAGATTCGAGTATGAGTAGGCATATTAGGATCCTGACTTATTTCCTCCAAAATTCCTATTGCATTAGCTGCCCTAACAGCGGGGCTCAACGTCTGATCTTGTAAGTTCCTTATCGCGTCAGTTGCTGCTCGCCTTATATTCCTTGGTACTCCAGTATCATTCACAATTTTTTGAAGCATAACTATTGCTTGTTTTATCTTAGCCTCGTTGTCGTAAAGTGATGCCATTGAAATCTCACCGATTCAATTATTAGTACTTATGGTTTTTTAGTTTATTACCCATTTTATATTATTGGTTAGTATGACAACCACAGATTCGGTAAAGAAAGCTGCTGACCTCCTGAGACAAGGAGCCACAATGTTAGATATGGCATGCCCTTTATGCCATATGCCTTTATTTAGGCTTAAGAACGGAGATATTGTATGTCCAACTCATGGAAAGGTTTATGTAGTAGAGAACGAGGAGGAAGAAAAGAAAATTACTGGTGCAATAACGTTAGATAAACTGGAAAACACTCTGTATAAGGGAATAGAATTTCTAGACCAACGGCTTAACAAAGATCCTCTTGATATTGATGCTATAAATCAAGTGATAAGATATTTAGAAGCTATTGAAAGAATAAATAGAATTAAAGGGTTAATAAATAAGAATAAATGATTGAATATACTTCTTCGACTACGTCATTTAACGACTTCTCCGCGTTAACCATTACTATGTTTTTCTCTCTTCTAGCAAGCTCAAGATACTTCTCCCTTACTATTGTAAGGCTTTCTATTTTTTCCTTAAAATTGAACTTATCGTTTTTCTGAATTCTTTGCAACGCTTTGTTAGGAGAGATATCCAAAAGGATAGTGAGAACTGGTTTCGGAAACTTTGAATTTACAGTTTCTATCCAGTTCTCCTCTATACCTAGGGCTGACTGATATGCAATAGAGGAATAAATATATCTGTCCATAAGAATAACGTCAGGATTCTGATTTATTAACTCTCTTAAATGATATGCCCTATCCGCAGCGAACAGTAACGTCAATGCGATTGGATCTTTCCAACCACTCTTCTCTATAAGACTTGTGATCTCATTAGTAAAAGGTTCCCTCGTGAGAACTATATTCTTACTACTAAACCGGTTTTTCAACCTCTGATAAACCATATTTGCTACTGTTGTCTTACCTGAGCCATCTATCCCTTCGAACGAGATTATTCTAAGCATTTTCTCACCCTTACTCTACTCTCGGTGAAGTTTTCGTTTAACCTAAATTCTCCCAATATCACCCCATCGAAATTTTCCACTGGTGTAAGAATTTCGACAATACCTAAATCCTCTTTTATATCTTTAATTAAACCAGCTCCTACTGTTTTCCCTTTATACGTTAAGCCCAAATAAAGTCCGAAGAGTTCAGTTCTGTCAACGTATAGTCCTTCACAAGGTTTTTCATCTATTAATTGTACATACTGGTTCCATGCCCTTATTAGGTTCTTAGAAATAGGTGTTCCGACAACTGTTCTCATATCGATTACATTTACTTTAGCGTTACTGAAATAATCTCTGTATTTCCTTGATCTATATTCTCTTCTCTTATTTCTGCTCCGATCTACGTTAAGCGGAAAAGGCTTTAATAACTTGACCTTTCTTAGTAAGTCTCTGGGCATATCTTTAATTATCCTTTGATCGAACGTGAGAATGTAATCTGGATCTATTGTATAAATTAGTTCAAGCTTATGCCTATAAGCGCGAAACCCCCTAACCCATCCATCGCTATCTATGACTACGTTGTCTGAATTGATTTCCTTAAGTGTAAGTAGTACTAGAAATATATGTAATCTCGGATTTGTTGATGGTGTTATACTTCCTAAAAATTCAATACCATCTATTCTACGTTGTGAAAGAAGTAACTTTTTCGAAACATCCTTAGAATATGCAATGAAAGCTGGCAAAAATATTGACGATTGTCCGACATCGGAATCTATTATAGAACTTCCATATAAGTTTGCTAGAAAATTAGAAAAGTAAGTTTTTCCAGAATTTTCATCACCTAACACTATTATTTTTCCTCCAGATATTTCCTTTGCAATATTATACCATCCTAATGTTTTATATGACTGAATAATCTTACAGTTACTTTCTATCTCTGAGTTAGTTAAAGATGTCACAGTAAAGTAATTATCGGAGTTTATATCTAGCTTATCTCCTGCCCCTAACTCTATCCCTGATATCATTATTTTACCGTCTTTCACGTAGAGATCACAAGGACCTTGTATCACAACATCATAATCCGTTATTATTTTCATGAAGCTGACCTAAGTGCTATGATATATGCCGCCCTAACATCTCTGTCTTTTATTTTGACAAACGGATTTCCAGAGGAACTACTTTTAGACTCATTAACCATCTTAGCTTGTTCAAAGTTCATCTTTACGATTCTGTATACTAATTCACCTATTTTGTTACCCCCGCCTATTCCGATCTTAAGAGACTTATGAGGATAAGTTTGTATAATTTCTGATAATTGTTCGTTTACATCTATTACATTAGCGTTTCTACTTTCTATTAGTTCACCATCCCCTATCACTGCAATAGACAATTTATCCTTGTTAGTGTCTATTCCAATAAGTAGTTCATTAAAATATTGCTTACCCTTTATTTCACATAAAATTCTACCTAATAATACGTTCAATGGTACGAAATTAATATCTTCATCCTTAATTATTATTTCTCCGTCATCTGAGATTTTTATTCCCCTCTCTTTAAATACTCTTACTAAATCTCGATATTTCTTAGCATCAGATACCTTTATTGCAACCTTTTTTACCACAATTACTTAATTAATTCAGAGGAATTTAAAGATTTGAAGATTAGCGATTATATTTTCCAGAAGGGAAATATTGTTTCAATATACGGAGAGGCTGGTACTGGTAAGACTATTATAGGAGTACATGTAGCCTTAGAATTAGGAAATAGCCTTTATATTTCAACTAAGGACTCAAGCTACAAAGCAAGAGTGGAAAAATTAAAGGGAAGACCTGATGTTTATTTCACTCAAGCCCTTACCCAGCCTGAAATAATCTCAGCAATATTAAAAGCTTCTCAGCTGGGTTTACAATTAATTGTTATTGATCCCGTAAACTATTTGTATAAGATATCTAGGAGAAAAAAGGATTTAGAATTACCACTAATTTTATGTCAAGGGTTTAGTAAAAATGGGATTAATAACAATAACAAAGTGTTATTATTATGGGATATTTCAGGAAATAACAGGGTAGCAGGTGAGTTATTTATGAGGAGATTTTCTGACGAAGTACTGAGGATAACAAAAGGTGAAATCATTGGTAACTTAAGGGTTTGTAAATTTAGGATATTGAACTCTGGTGTTGTAGGGTGCTTATAGCCGCATTACTAGTAGGAATTGTATATTATTTACCCGCATTAGCTGCAAACGGTAGTGCACCCTTCGTCAAAAAGGGTACACCCATCGACTTTAGGAAAAAACTTAATGACGGTAGGAGGATTTTAGGAGATGGAAAAACCTTTGAAGGTTTACTATTAGCAGTCACTTTCGGTACGACTGTTGGGGCAATTATCTCCAGATTTTTAGGAGATGAATGGATATTTATTGCATTTTTTGAAAGCTTAGCTGCAATGATAGGGGATATGATAGGTGCTTTTATAAAGAGAAGACTCGGAATGGAAAGAGGACAGAGAGCTCCGTTACTAGACCAACTTGATTTCTTTGTATCTTCGACCTTAGTCTTAGTCTTTATGCACGTGAAGATCCAGATTGTTCAAATTTTATTTATAGGAATATTAGTAATATTTCTTCATTTATTTACCAACTACGTTGCTTTTCGATTAAAAATAAAAAGTGTCCCGTGGTAATTATTAATCATGCCAAAAAGAGGGAGTGAAAAAACTTATTCCACACTTAATAATGCTTATGTATTAATAATATTGATTGTCCTCATGGGAATTACTATATTAGGAGCGATAGCTTTCCCATATTATATTTCTCCAATAACCTACTCTAATGGAGGAGCTCCTCAGGCTGGTGGGATCGCTGTTCTTGCAGCAATTATAATTATGGGTGCTATTGCAGGTGTTTATTTCATAGAAAACAGAAATTATGAACTTGGTGGAATCCTTTTAATAATGTCACTACTTATCGTAGCAGTTTATGTATGGGTATCGTACGGTTCTAATGCAATTAAATTTATATTTAACATCTGACAGTGTGAAATGTGATTATCAATGGAACCACTAAAAATTACGCTCTCTAGTGGAAGGGAAATTATAATTGATGAAAACGCTGTTAAGATTCTTAATGAATATGTTAGAACACAAATGACACTAGAACAATTAGCAAAGAAATTAAATCTTACTGGATGGGAAGAGGCATACGATCTAATAAAACAGCTTCCATCTCATATAATGTGGACTCCTATATCTATCCTTAGTAAAATGAGTAATTCCACAAAAGGAAGCTAAAATCTAACTTGTTTTTGAATCAAACTTTTCTGTAGCACTCAGGTCTTGATTCATATACTAAGCCCTGCTTTCTCATATCCGTAATCAGTTTTTCTATGCTTTGTTTATCTATACCGACGCTTTCGCCTTCTTTAATTATATCTTTAACCTTAGCACACTCATTAATGGATAACGTATCAATTATTTCGAGGATTTTCGCCATTTTCTCTCTTGCACTCTTAGGCTTACCAGTCATTATAGTGTCTATATCAATTTTACCTGACTCCACATCTAATCCTACGTTTTCTAAGAAGATTCTCATAATATTAATAGCCCTCTCAGCGTCTTCTTTAGTTACCTCACTTTTCAACGCCATTTTAGCATAAGCCTCGGATATTCTTATTAACGCTTCCAACTGACGGGGTGTAATCATAATTGGGGAATCTACACTTTCTACACTTTTACGTCTCATCTCTACGAAGAAATCTTGCAATAATTTTTTCGCCTCTTCACTTAGCTTTGGTGAGACGTTCTTCCTAGCATAGGCTATATATTTCTTCAATAAGTCAATATCAATTACACTTTGTGTATTGTTTCTATTTCCATGAACATTAAGAATATGTGATGCTAGATATACATCGGATTCCCCAGGGTTATCAATCAAGATAAATATCAGGTCGAACCTTGAGAGTATCGTAGGAGGTAGATTAATGTTCTCTGATATTCCTCTTTCCTTTATGTATCTTCCTAATTTAGGGTTACCTGCAGCAATAACCGTAGCTCTCGCATTTAACTTTGCTACAATACCAGCTTTAGCGATTGAGACTGTTTGTTGTTCCATAGCCTCATGAATAGCTACTCTGTCATCATCTCTCATTTTGTCTATCTCGTCAATTACGGCCACTCCTCCATCCGCTAGGACTAAAGCACCGGCCTCTAAGTAAAAATCCCCGCTATTTTTATCTCTGGTTACGGTCGCCGTTAATCCCGCTGCCGTAGAACCTTTGCCAGTAGTATAAACTGCTCTGGGTGCGACTCTTGATGCGAACTGTAATATCTGTGACTTAGCTGTACCTGGATCTCCTATAATTAAAACGTGAATATCGCCTCTTATTCTAGTTCCGTCATTTAATAGTTTACTAACACCTCCAAATAACGCAAGGGCTATTGATTCTTTTATTTCCCAATGACCATATATAGATGGGGCTATTGAGGATATTATTTTCTCCCTTATCCATGGATCCTTAGCTAACTCCTTAATTTTCTTTTCATCTTCTTCGGATATTTTAACCTCGTCTAGTACTTTTTGAGATATCTCGATGCTATTAACTTTAAGGTAGAAATCAAATACGGACTTACTTCCTCTTTTTATTTGTGAATCTTTCTTAATCTCTAAAATTCCTACAATTTTCACCCTATCACCTGGTCTTGCTACGTCCACTAAATCGTCTTCAAACACAACTTCCAATTGTCTTGGTAATTGTCCAGGTGGTATTTCTTCTGGTCTTTCTTGTACCACAGCTTTCTGATAATCAATGAAAGTTGATTTGTCTTCAATTAATCTAAATTGCCCAGCTTTACCACATACTGGACATGTGGAAGGTAATTCTATTATTTCACCCATATCGTCATCAGGCCATGAAAATTCTTGCATACAATCAGGGCTTATATGCTGATAAACAGCCTTGCTAAGTCGTTCCTTCACTGGTGTAGACTTTACTAAGATCCCTTCTATCGCGATAAGTTTACCAATATCATTACTTCTTATTTTCCTTAGTTCTACGACTCTAGGTATATTTGTTACCCTAAGGTGAATATTTGATATTTCGTATTGAAATTGCGGATCTTTTTCTATGATGTAATCATAAATTTTTCTCTCAAGAATGGGAATGATCTCTTTAGGAGAAGTTATTAAGAGAGTAGCCAGTTCTTGATTAAAAGAGAACAAGTCTGCAAAATTTACATAGAAGCTTTTCTTTCTATAAGCTATTATTTCATTAATTTGATTTAAATAGGATTTACCTCTGTTGTCCTTAAAGGTAGTAATAAATTCTATGAATAATTCTCCATAGTCAACTTGTTTAGCTTCCAATTATATCACCTATTCCGCGTTCAATTACACTCTTTATTGTTTTATACACTAAAAATTCTTCATTAGTCATTCTATCAATCAAACTTTCATCTGAAATATTGAGAAATGCTAACTGCATAATTTTCCTGATTCTGATAGAGACTATCTCATTTACCACTTGGTCTAATTTTCTAAGTAGCTCTAGTGCTTGTAAATCATTTTTTCTTTTTAATTCATCCCTTAAAAGTTGAACTCGATGATAAAAATCCTTAGGAAGAGCTGAAAGAGATGCTGGGGTATTTATTGTTTGCTTCTCTTGGAATAGGATTCTGCCGAGTTCATCAATGCTAATCACATCAGTTATTTTAACAACGTTTCTCTCTTGTAATACTATACCTAACCACGTAGATACCTCATCTTCACTACCTTTTGATAGCACAATTTCTTCAAACCCATTGTCATATGGACCCCAATCATCTAATACTAAGACCTTTTTTTTAGTAAGCATCATTACCCTGTTAATAGCTTTTATCTTAGTAGTAATCACAAGTTAAGGTTTGTATAGTAGTGCTTAAAAGGTATACTATTGTGAACCCAGTTCTTTTAGTAACTGCTAGAAAGAACAAGGAAAATAAATGTATTATCGAGATCATGAATAGAATACTAATTAGAGATATAAATGCTAAGATTGAAGAAGTAGTAAAAAATGTGTTTTTAGTGTACTCTAGCTTATCCCCAATGGAGGCATATGGACTTTTATTTTCTGCTCGCCCATCATGTATTGCTAAAGTATATCCAATCCATTTCACGATTCCGAGTGCTCAAGAGGAAGAAATTATTCGGAAGACTATTGAAAACGCTAAAAAAATTGTGAAGACTTCGTTTTACGTAGATTGTCACAAGAGGGGAATTGAAGTAAATTGCAGACAAATTGAGATAGGTATAGGGTTAGGTCTAAAGGGTTACGCTAAAGTTGATTTTAAGAAACCGGATTTTGTAGTTGTTATTAACGTTATTCCTAATTTAGCTACAGTCTCATATGTTAAAAATACTTTCGGCTAACTCTCTCAGTTATGAAATATATAGTATTACTCGAAAATTAGATTTAGGTGAAAGTTTTGGTTGACCTCAAAGACTTGATTGAAAATACCATTGAAGGTAGTACAGTGTTTAATAATCTATCAGTTCTTAATCCAGAACACATTCCTGCGAACTTACCCCACAGAGAGACACAAATAAAAGAACTTACTGTTTCGTTTAAAGATCTTATATTAAACCCTGGAGGAACTTCTATAAGGACAGTAATAGTAGGTAGAACCGGTACTGGAAAGACTGTAACCGCCAAGAAATTCGGTAAGGAACTTCAAGATATTGCAAATAAAAAAGGGATAAGGTTATTCTACGTTCACGTTAATTGCCATAGGCAAAGAACTCTTTACCTTATGCTAATGGAGATAGCTCAGAGTCTAAGGTTAC
The DNA here is from genome assembly GCA_003086555.1 of Sulfolobus sp. SCGC AB-777_G06. The sequence goes on from QEFN01000005.1 coordinate 13,340, forward strand.
CATTACCTAACAGAGGGCTTTCCTCGCAAGAAACTTTCAAGTTAATTTACGACTACTTAGAGAGGAAAAATATACATCTACTATTAACCTTAGATGAATTTGACTATTTCATTAGTACATCTCCCGTGGAAGATATATATTTCTTGGTAAGGATATATGACGAATTAAATGTAAACGTAAAAAGACTTCACTATATCTTTATAGTTAGAGAACTGACAAGCCTTTCAAGTCTTGATAAGAGCATTAAAGACCACATAATTAAGAACGTTATAGAGTTTCCACCTTATAGTTCTTTCCAACTTTATGATATATTACAAGACAGAATAGTTAATGAAAAAGCATTTAAACAAAACGCCGTTACTGACGAAGCAGTCAAGTTCATTTCTGACATTCACGGAGCAGATAAAGGAGGAAGTGGAAACGCAAGACTTGCGATAGAAACATTGGAATTGGCTGGAAGAATAGCGGACGCCGAAAGTTCGCCTATAATAACAATTGAGCATGCAAAAAAAGCTAACTCAAAAATTAACCCAGAAATAAGCATTATCACAGATACGATAAGAGACTTGGACTTACATTACTTACTTTTACTAAAAGCAATCTCGTCTTTACATAAAAAATACGAAGAGGACTTCTTCTCTATGGGAAAAGTAGAAGAAGAGTACAGAAATATAAGCTCTTTATTAGGTGAAGAACCCAGAAGACATACACAGTTATTCGAATATATTAGGAGGCTAAAGCTAATGGGACTAATAATAACTCGACACAGTGGTAAAGGAATGAGAGGAAGAACTACACTTATATCCTTACCAGTTCCAGTCTCAGTGGAGTTAGAAAACCTTCTGGATCAGGAAATAAAAAGGAGGTTACAGAAATCACAAGTGAACTCCTAAATTCAGAAATTATAAGAATACTCTTTATCTTATTCAAGGAAGAAGAAATAAGCATAAGTAAGCTGTATAAAAAAACAAGAATTGATTATAAAAAACTAGAAAAAGATTTAGAATTGCTTGAAGACAAACACATCATTGAGATAATAAAGGGTGATAAGTCTAAAATAATTAGACTAAACTACTCAAACCCTAAAGTGATAATATTAAAAAACTTGTTTGAGGAATTGGAAAATATATGACAGAAGCAAAAATAGTAGACATTTCTAAGAAAGACGTAATCTTAAGGGAAGCTATAGCAGAGGGTTTTATAAAACTTAAGAAGGAGACACTTTCTCTAATAAGAGATAGTAAAGTGGAAAAGGGAGACGTAATCAATACCGCTAAAGTTGCCGGCTTTCTAGCTGCCAAGAAGACTCCTGAATTAATCCCCATGTGTCATCCTATCCTGCTAGAATTTGTAGATATTGACATAAAGATTGAAGACGAAGGACTAAGAGTAATTACAACCGTAAAAGCCAATTATAAGACTGGGGTAGAAATGGAAGCTCTTACAGCTACCTCGGTAGCATTATTAACAATATGGGATATGGTCAAGAAATATGAAAAAGATTCTCAAGGCCAATATCCAGAAACTCAAATATCTCACATCAGGGTTATTAGAAAGACTAAGATCTACGACGATAATACCTCCTAGTCCCTGTTTTACCCGCTTTTGATCCTGAAGCCTCACTTTCTTCACTAGGTTTCTCGCCCGATAAAGTCATGATAATCTTCTTTTCTCCCTCTGTAAGTTCTAGTTCTTTATCTATTTTATCCTTATACTTCTCATAATATTGAACTAAATAAGGTAAGATTCCTTCTAATGTTTTTGTTGAAGAATTATGTAGATGATTTGATATCTTTCTAAGTAGGTTATCTAGATACTCCCTGTTTTCCTTGCTTTTAACTAATAACTGGATATATTGTGGAAACTGATACTTAACCCATTTAGCCTTATAAGTAGGTTTCTTCTTTTCTAAAGATGCGAAAGCTACTCCAGGGCCCATCAAATCAAAAACATAAGATAAAAGATCCCATTCACCTTTCTTAGCTCTACTTAAAAATATAGACGCTCTACTAAGAGCGTCATAAGCTCTCCATATGTCTTCTAAAGCCTCATACTGTAAAGGAATGTTTTCATCTAACCATCTCATGAGGAGCTCATAATCAATTTGAGTACTAGTAGCGGCGTTCTTAGCTTGCCAATAATATTTAGCCCAAAATATATCTCTAAGTGCTTCAAAGGGATCAAGTTCTCTATCCTTCTTCCTTACTAATTCTTTTACAGTTTCGGCTGTTACTTTACCGTAACCTTCAGCTACTCCTTGTAACATATTTATTGCGTATCTTGCATCTCCTTCACTTTGTTCTACGATGTAGTCTAGTGCATCATCACTACATTGAATTTTTTCCGCGTCACAAATCTTTTTTAAAATCCTCCTCATGGGATACTTAGTAAGTCTCTTCAGCTCAATCATCTTTACAGCGTTCCTAAGAGGCCTTAGTGACGGATCCCACGGATCATTAGCAGTTAGAATTATAGGATATTTTGTCTTTTGAATTAACTCTAAAATCGCGTCTATTGCGCCAGCATCTTCTTTAGAATTAATTCCGTCAACTTCGTCCAAAAGTATAAGCTTACCTCTTACACCGAATAAAGAACCAGTAATGGCTGCTTGTTCGGCTATACTCCTTATTTGCATGATGTTTCTAGTATCACTTGCATTCATTTCTATTAATTCGAGTTTGTAATCTCTAGCTAAGGCCTCCGCTATTGTCGTTTTACCTACACCTGGAGGCCCATAAAGTAAGATCGCTTTCGAAGTAGGGTTTTTACTGTTTAACCAACTTTCGATCCATTCCTTAATTTCCTTCTTTGCATCTTCCTGATTTTCTACATCTTGTATAGATTTAGGTCTATATTTTAAAAACCACTGTAAGGGCAATTATGAACCACCGTACTTCTGAGCATATAACGCCAATTTAGCAAGAAACGCATTCAATTGAATTTCATCGTCTGCTCCCTCTATAATTCTAAATTCTACCTCACCAGCATAATCTACTAGAACTACCTTTAACTCGTCAGGTATGTTTATTTCATTACCAGTTAGCTCTCTGTGAATTTGCTTAATAATGTCTTCTCCAGATAGCCCATAATTAACTAACAAGTTCCTTAGTTTCTCTCTGGCTTGCATGAACTTTCCTTGTAGAGCTAAATTTAGCATTTCCCTAACTTCCTTAGGTTGTGCTAATCCCAAAACTTTATACACAGCTTCTACAGTTACTTTCCCGTAAGCGGAAGCAGCTTGAAGAATATTGATAGATTTTCTCATATCACCAAGAGTAATATCATAGATAGTTTCTAAAGCCTTCTGTTCAACATCCACTTTCTCGTTCTTCGCTATGTACATTAGCCTGCTTACTACGTCCTCTCTTTTCAATGGATAAAATCTAAATAAAGCTGTCCGTGACTGTATTGGTTCAATTATTTTGCTCAGATAATTGCATGCGAGTATAAACCTAGTAGTTTCTGTATATAACTCCATTGTTCTTCTTAGCGCCTGTTGTGCATCTGCAGTCATATTATCCGCCTCATCAAGTAAGACAACCTTAAATGGAATTTCCCCAGCTACAATAGTTCTAGCGAATTCCTTTACCTTATTTCTTATAACGTCAATACCTCTTTCATCACTTGCGTTAAGTTCTAAGAAGTATTGCCTATAATTATCACCATATAGATCATGAACAAGAGCTAACGCAGCTGTGGTTTTTCCAGTCCCAGGTGGGCCAGAGAATAACAAGTGTGGCATGTTTTTTTCTTTTACAAATTTCTTTAATCTCTCTATTATATCTTTTTGATTTACTATATCATCTAATGTTCTAGGTCTATATTTTTCAGCCCAAAGTACTTCTTCCTCTTGCATTTATTTCACCTTCTTTTATACTTGCCCATTATAACCCCTTTATCAATTATGTGTCCTTCCATCATACTTTTTAATTCATCAGCAATAACTCCGTGCTTCTCGGGTAGCTCCACATCTAAAGCGTAAACGTTGAAATAATATCTATGTGGAGGATGTGTCCTGGGCGGACAAGGACCTCCATATCCAACACGACCAAAATCATTTACCCCTTGGATCATGGAAGAAAACTTTGTCACTTTTGGTATGTTCTTAGGTAATTTATTATCCTTAATATTATAAATCACCCAATGTATAAAAGTTCCCCCTGGGGCATCTGGATCTTCCACTATTATAGCATAACTTTTTGCACTAGTTACATTATCCCATTCTAGATCAGGAGAAATATCAGAGCCGTCACAAGTATATTCTTGAGGAATCATATCTTCATTTTTAAATGAACTACTTTTGACGTTCATATAGAGAATTACGAGTGCAAAAATAAAACACTAACTCTGCTTCTTGTTTAAGTAAAATTCTTGCTCCTGATGCCCTTGCTTAGTTATCTTTGTAACAATTACACCAGTACCGGTATAAGGATCTCTTTTTAACGATGAGAATATAGCCCTTTTAGCCAGTTCAGCTGCTTCATCTAAAGTAAGATCTTGCCTATAACTATCTTCTATAACACCAATGGCCTCCACGGAGCCAGATCCCGTAGCCGTATAATCTTCTTCTATGAAATCGCCTAGATAGTCAAGGTTATATAGCCTAGGCTTGTCGTCAACCCCTCCTATAAGTATTTGAACTAAGTACGGAAAATACTTAGACGTTGATAGTAAGGTAGCTAAGTATGTAGCTAAAGCCTTAACAGTAATAGGCCTAACGTTTGTTATTTTGTTGTAATGGTACAGATTTTTCAATATATTGTAAATATATTGTAAGTCAGCTACACTTCCAGCTGTTGTAATTCCAATATTGTCAGATATATATAAGACCTTCCTAACGTACTTATGTGCAACATAAAAACCTGCGCTAGCCCTTCTATCTGCAGCTAGGACAACTCCATCTTTAGTCTTTATACCTACTGTTGTAGTTCCTTTCAAGATTTTGTTATGAATATCGATATTCTGAGGCAATCTACTCATTTCACAAAACCCTAATTTTATTCACCTATCAGTTACTAATAAATCCAACAATGCCTAAAATACGTTCAGCGATATCAAGCACTACGCCGTCTTCATAAGGTAAACCGCTAATCATTAAACCTATAGGTAATCCATTAATTCTTTCAACTGGTATAGATATTGATGGAGCTCCCACAACGTTAAAGATTTCCGTATTACTAACCAAAATATCCCTATATTCTAGTTCTCGTCCTACTACGTCCGATATCTTAGGTGCAGAAGCTTTCGTGGTAGGGGAGATCAAAACGTCAACCTTGTTAAACATTTTAATATATTCTTCTATTATAATCCTTCTTATTCTCATAGCATCAACATACTCATATCCGGGGATTACGCTCCCCATCTCCAGTAATTTTTTGACATCGTCAAAGTATCTATTCTTATTCTGATTAAACCAGTTCTTGTGATAAGAATAAGCTTCTGAGAGAGCTATCACTTTCCTCACATAAGGAGAATATTTTCTAACGATTTGACTATCAATATCGACTATGTCATAATAACTTGATAATTTATTTATAAATTTTAGAAGAGTCTTAGATGCTTGATCTTCTCCAAGTAGAAACATACCCAATTTGGGCTTTCTTCTGGCTTGATATGTAAAAGGTAGTTTATCCTCAACTACTGAATCTAAGACCTTATAGAGAACTTTCATATCTCTAACTAGAAAACCTATAGTATCAAAAGTCCAACTAAAGGAAATAACCCCGTCAGTCGGAATTAAGCCAGTTGTAGGCTTATACCCTATAACACCACAAAGGGATGCCGGAATTCTAATAGACCCACCCGTATCTGTTCCTACGCCTACGTCAGCTAAACCTAATGCTACGGCTACCGCAGAACCACCACTAGATCCTCCTGAAATTCTTTCAGGATCTATAGGGTTTTTAGCAGGGCCAATGACCGATGATGTGTTAGTTGCTCCCATAGCAAATTCATGTGTGTTTGACTTCCCTACTATTTCTCCTCCTTCATCTAAAATTTTCTGTGTTATTGAGGCGTTTTTTGTAGGTATATGTTTAAAAAACCTTGAACCTGCAGTAGTAGGTAATCCTTGAACATTTATTATATCTTTTATTGCAAATTTAAGCCCGCTTAGTTTACCTCTCTCCTTACCCTTGACCCTTTGCAGTGTAATAAAGATATTGTACTTTGAATTTAAGCTTTCTAAACTCATCTTTGGTCACGCAAAATAACGGTTCTGGGAGTTCGATCTCGCTATTATTCTTCATAATATACACTTAATAATTTCCGCTGTGATATTTTAAAATTTTATGTTGAAAATTTATTGTTTATTATCCACTCATTAATTTTTATTTCATTACAATTAATAAATTAATCTACATGTAGTAGCTAAATATTTATATTGTTTGTACAATTTAAACTTATCATGAAGGCTATTGTTGTTCCAGGTCCAAAACAAGGTTACAAGTTACAAGAGGTACCAGATCCTAAGCCCGACAAAGACGAAGTAGTAATAAGAGTCGATAGAGCTGCATTATGTTATAGAGATCTACTTCAACTTCAAGGATTCTACCCGAGAATGAAATACCCAGTAATTCTAGGGCATGAAGTGGTAGGAACCATAGAAGAAAAAGGAGAAAATGTAAAGGGATTCGAAGTTGGTGAGAAAGTAATTTCTCTTCTATATGCTCCTGATGGTACATGCGAGTATTGTAGAATAGGAGAGGAGGCTTATTGCCACCATAGGTTAGGATACTCAGAGGAACTAGACGGATTTTTCGCAGAAAAGGCTAAAATAAAAGTAACGAGTCTAGTAAAAGTACCTAAAAACGTTAGTGACGAAAACGCTGTGCTAGTACCTTGTGTTACTGGAATGATATATAGGGGAATCAGAAGGGCTGGTGGCATAAGGAATGGAGAATATGTATTAGTAACTGGGGCTAGCGGCGGAGTAGGCATTCATGCAATCCAGGTGGCTAAGGCTCTAGGGGCTAAGGTAATCGGTGTTACAACATCTGAGGAAAAAGCGAAGGTAATAAAGCAATATGCAGACTATATAATTGTAGGAACAAAATTTGCAGATGAAGCCAAAAAAATAGGCGATGTAACGTTAGTAATAGATACAGTAGGAACTCCAACTTTTGATGAAAGCTTGAAGTCACTTTGGATGGGTGGTAGAATAGTCCAAATAGGAAACGTAGATCCAACACAATCCTATAATCTAAGATTAGGCTACGTAATTCTAAAGGATATAAAAATAGTAGGACATGCATCTGCAACTAAATACGATGCGGAGCAAACTCTGAAATTAGCCGCTGAAGATAAGATTAAGCCAGTTATAGCAGGTACTGTCTCGTTAGAGGAGATCGATAAAGGATATCAGATGATAAAAGATAAAAACAAAATTGGTAAAGTACTAGTAAAACCATAAATGGTATTATAGTATAATCTACAATGTGGAGATAAAATTTTCATCAATTAAAGTACCGTCTAGCTTAATCCCACATGAAAAGGAGGAGATCGATCAGACTAAACAGATTTCAGAATATATTTATGAAGTAGTCCGCAATTCGGATATGATTAATTTAGACATAGATGAAAAAATACTTTTTATCTATTCTATATTCACAAGTAAATTAGTAGATAACACACTCGAGAATTCTTATTCTTACCTTTATGGGCTTAAAGGTTACAAGTACTTGTCTGGCGATATATCCATAGCACTAAGTGAGACTATCACATTTGCTACTCTACATACACTATATGACGTAAAGATCGAAAATATATTGCCTTTTAGAACTGTGAAATATTTAGGGACGATAGCGGATGCCCTTATAGATCTTGAAAAAGAATTGAAATTAGCTAAAGAACTAGAGACGGAGAGTGGACTATTATTTATAAATATTAGAGCAGCTATGAGCCCTAGGTCTTATTATATAGTAGATAAAATTTGGAAAAGTATACTTAACTTAGAATTGGTCAGATATCCAGATAATTATGGCTTAATATCATTGTTAACTAGAGATAAAGAAACTCTAAAAGAATCTTTCATATTCATTACACCCCAGTAAGAGTGAGAGAATATGAATTGTAAAAATCTAAATAAGGCTATAGTGATGTTATGGGTAGGAGATTCAAAGGAAGCCGAGGAAGACGCAAAGGAGTGTATGAATTCATTAAAAGAAGAAATCCATAATTTAAGAATTCTAATTAAAGAAGCTAAGATGGAAGCCGAAAGTGAATATTTGCTACCTAAAACACTTAGAGAAAAGAGATTGAACCCCGAAGATTTGCTTAAGCTAGCAATGTACGAGTTATCAAGAAGAATATATCTTTTTAGTGGTAATACTAAAAGCAAGGAAAGATCAGGAGTTATATATCTATGGCTAGATTTAGGAGTCAAAAAGATACTTAGAGGTTACTGTGAGGATTGCTATGGATATGTAAGTACGTTACTAGGTAGCGGATTCGTAGTGATGATAGATGGTGTAATCTATGCGGAATTTTTAGGTACTGATGAAAATAAAGCTGTGGAATCCGTATTGGAGGCAATTAAAGGACATAGAAAGAACAAATGACAGAATAGCTTTAATAGATACTTTTAGTTATTCGAACATATTATCTTAGATTGGAGAAAATTATGTTAGAAAAGGGTACTGTAATAGCGTTTACTTTTTATACTTTCTTTTATGTTTGTTTTTTGCTGGGCCCGTAGCTCAGCCAGGTGGAGCGGCGGGCTCTTAACGAAAAGAGCCAGGTAGAGGGAGATACCCGTAGGTCCCGGGTTCAAATCCCGGCGGGCCCGCGCTATTTATTTTCTACTTAAAAATATTATGAAACCCACGTACGCCAAGTAGCCGAATATGACTAGAATTATCCCAAAATTTATGATTTTTATAAAAATAGGTGAGATATTAAACCCGCCTAAGTTTATTTTAAACCCTAGAAAAATAACTAAAAATGATAAGAATACAATGGATAGAGAAAATACAAATAGAAACAAGCCCAGCATCCTTATTTTAAGTTTATAACTTATATCCATAGATCAGATCCCTCACTGCTAATCTAACTGCTTGAGCTGATGAATAATTAGGCTTCCATCCTAACTGTTTTATCTTACTAATGTCAAGTAGCATAAATCTGACATCACCAACCCAGCCTCTACCCTCTCCTATATCTACATATTCGTGTACTGGAGTCAGATTCATCTCCTCTTCTACTATTTTCGCAATTTCGTCCACAGTTATCCAATCTTCATTACCTACATTAAATGCATCATATAGACCATTAAACTTTTTTTCCAGAGTTAGAAACGCTTCTATTACATCAGTTATATATATGTAACTTTTCCTCTGCTTACCATTCCCCAATATTTCTAATTTGTATGGATTTTTTCTTAATTTTTCTACAAAATCCTTTATAACACCATGAGACACCCTACCCCCCGTTACATTCGCCAATCTAATAGATATACCTTTTATTCCGTAGACTCTAGAATAATATTCAAGCAAATGCTCTCCTAAAAGTTTGAATACACCGTAATTAGAAATAGGCTTCAGTTCCGCATTTTCAGGTGTAGGTATTTTGTCTGTCTCTCCATAAACTGTGGATGAAGAGGCAAATACTAATAAACTGACGTCATTGCGCCTTGCCATTTCGAGCACGTTAAATGTTGCAATTACATCTCTACTAAAATGCTCGTAGGAATTAATCATAGACGTCCTAACATCTGGATTTGCAGCCAAATGGTAAAGTATGCTTCCAGCTGGTATTTTTAAACTAGAAGTTGAACTATCTCTTAAGTCGATTTTAAGGTACTTAGCCTTCTTATTCACATAATTACCATTGGAAAAGTCATCAATTACTACGATGTCGTTATATAATTTCGTTAACGCATCTACCAAATGACTGCCTATATATCCTGCTCCACCGGTAATTACATAACTCATTTTATTAGCTAATCTAAGATTTAGTGCATTTATATAAATTAATCTTACTTGATTATCTTTGAAAATAAATAGCGCGGGCCCGCCGGGATTTGAACCCGGGACCTACGGGTCGCTTCCCGCGACCCACGGTTAAAAGCCCGCCGCTCTACCTGGCTGAGCTACGGGCCCAGCAAAAAACAAACATAAAAGAAAGTATAAAAGATTTACTTGAACTACTGATGTAAAATTCTACGAGAAATATTTTGACACTTAAAACAATGTTCAAAATTGTTTTACAATTTTTCAAATATTTATTTCAATTTATTGATTTCATCAACTATTAGTTTAATTAGTTTGTATTTTCCGTGTTTTTTCTTTACCATAATCAAGCCAACTATACCTGATGCGGGATGGATCTTATCTTGAAAAATTTCCGGTTCTAATTCTAACCTTTTGGTTATCTCATAGATTGTATTAAGATCTATCTTTTTAGTAGATAGTTTTCTTATTTTTCTACCTTTTGTTCTGCTAGGAGCTTGAAAATAAGCCAACCATATTGCTACTTTATTGCCTTCATAATCTCTTAAACTCATTCTTTAATTAACACCGCATTTATAACTCCGTCTTGTCCAGGTCTGGAAGTCACTTTAGCCTTCCCGAGCTCTGTCTGTATTATGCTACCCTTTACAATTATCCCTCTTCTAGCATACTCTCTATTAGCAGGGGTTTCTATCACGTTTAAGATCTTCGCTTTCTTGACTTTTTTAGTCTGAGGATCAAGTATATTGACATAAGACGCATAAGCTAACCTGACTTTAATGTTTCCTCCCATCACCCTTTCTTTTACTCTTACATCCTTATCGCTTAACTTAGTTTCTGTTGGAGGTGAACCTAGTTCAAATTTCCTCTTGTCTCTATGCTTATGCTTTAGTCCGCCAGTTATCTTTCGAAGATCATTGCCTTGGAAATATCCCATGTGTTGTTTTATTAAAATATGTCAAATATAAAGTTTAAGCTCCGAAATTCCTCTTCCTTCTTTGATACGATCTAATTGCCCTCCATAGATCAATCTTCCTAAAGTCAGGCCAATAAGCTTCAACGAAAAATAGTTCAGAGTAAGCAATATGCCATAATAAGAAATTACTTATCCTAATCTCACCTGAGGATCGTATAACTAAATCAATATCATCTAACTCACTGTCATATAAATAATTCTTAAAGGTCTCTTCGTTTATATGTTCTGAGTTTATTTTTCCAAGCTTATTGTCTTCTAAGATCTTTTTTACTGCATCTAAGATCTCTTGTCGACCACCATAACATATTGCCAAGGTTAGCTTCCGTTTATTATATGTTTCCGTTCTTTTTCTTAGTTCGTTTATTAAATCTTTAATTTCTTCTGGTGTTTTCTCTAATTTTCCTATAGCTCTTACTTTTACTTCATACTTATATATAATGTCTCCTTCAAGTAATTCTTCTAGGCCAGCTTTTATATATTTAAATATAATAGAAAGTTCAAGATTACTTCGCTTGTCACAGTTTTCTGTAGATAAAGCGAAAACTGTGATATTTTTAACACCCATATCTAATAACCATATAAGTACTTCCCTAAGTTTTTTGTAACCATTTTCATATGCATCATTAATTGAAAGACTGTTTGTTCTCGCCCATCTTCTGTTTCCATCTGGTATTATACCGACGTGGTTTGGAAAGGGGCCGTTTTTTATCTCTTTCCATAATACATATTCATATATTTTATAAATTGGTAAAAGTAGAAAATTTTTCAATCTTTCTTTGAGCATAATTCTTCTATCGCTGATACATAAGTATTTATTGATATAAATATTTCTTCCAAAGATATACGCTCTTGATCAGTGTGCTCAAGTCTTGAGTCACCCGGACCGTAATCAACAATCTGATTCGAAATTTTATACAAGATGTTCATGTCACTGGTACCGTATTTCCTCACTAATGAAGGCTTAAGCCCTTGTTTTATTAACCCTCTCATAATCACTTTGACTAAATCTGAATTAATATCGACTTTTACAGGGGGAACGTCTTCTACTACTGCGACCTCGCAGTCTTTATATACATCTTTAAGATTAAGTATAATCTCTTGCTTTGAGGATTTTACTGAATACCTAATGTCGAAATGAATCAGCCCACTAGATGGACTTTTATTAATATATTCCCCTGCTGTAAATATAGTTGGTATAATAGAAGGAGCATCGTAAGATTTAGGAAACTTAGTTACTTGTAATAGTCTATTTGCCATGTCTACTATTAGGTTAGAGCTAGCAGAGGAAGAGTGTTCTGATACTCCCTTACACTTTATATCTACATGCAAAACTCCTCTGTATTCCACAACAACTCCAGTAGTGTTAGATGGCTCACCCACTATAATATAATCGTATTTTTTACCACTGTTAACTAGTTCTCTAGCCCCTTTACTTTTATTCTCTTCGTCAGACAATGCGGCGAAGCTTACATTATATCCTTTTTCGTTTAATATATAAGTAGCTAACAGCATCGCCACCAAAGGACCCTTATCGTCTATTGCCCCCCTACCGTATATTACTTGATTTTCCTCTTTAGGTTCAATAAAGCCAGGAACTGTATCTATATGAGACACCAATAAAATCTTTGAACTCTCACTACCTAAGTAATAAGATTTAGAAGGAGTAAACTTTAAATTTAAATTTAGCTCTTGTGAAACTTTCTCAAAGAAGGAAAGAGCCTTTTCCTCTTCCCCAGAAGGGGTATATGAACTTAATAATTCAAGGAGATACTCTTTGGCTTTCTGTTTTAAGTAATCCCTGCCTAATTGCATTTGCAGCTTCCTCCATATCCTCTTGAGTAATCACATAAGGTGGTAATAATCTAATTACTGTAGCTCCTGCTTTTAATACTAATACTCCACTCTCTTGTGCTACTTTTAAAGTGATGGATGGTGGAAACCTTGTGTCTATACCGATCATAAGTCCTTTCCCCCTAATCTCTCTAACTGACTTTAGATCCCCCAACTTGTCTCTTAGGATTTTCATAAACAGCTCTCCTTTGTGATACGCTTGTTCATGAACTTTCTCTTCATGTAATACTTTACTTGCAGCAGTTACGGCAGCCATTGCCATAGGATTTCCTCCGTAAGTACTTCCGTGATCACCTTCCTCTAGCTTATTAGCAATCCAATCTGGTAGAAATAACGCGCTAACTGGAAATCCACCACCAATTGCCTTACCTGCTGTAACGAGATCTGGTGTTATGCCGTAATGTTGATAAGCCCATATTTTCCCTGTTCTACCAAAACCAGCTTGTACTTCATCTACAATTAATAAAGCTCCGACTTTTTCAGTGGTTTCTCTTAAGGCTTTCATGAATTCTTCCTTTGCAGGAATAACCCCGCTCTCTCCTTGGACAGGCTCTACTATAACCGCAGCCGTATTGTTATCTATTTTTGACAAGTCGTTAATATCGTTAAAATTTAGAAACTCTACTGGTGAAACTAATGGTTCAAAAGGTTCTCTATACCTCTTGTTCCAGGTAACAGAAAGAGCACCTGATGTCCTTCCGTGAAAGGCGTTCTTAAAGGCAACTATCTTTTTCCTTCCAGTTATCTTTCTTGCAGTCTTCAATGCGGTTTCGACAGCTTCTGTACCACTGTTAAGTAGTATAACGTTATCCATAGCACTGGGTTTCACTTTATCTAAAGCATCAAGCATCTCGTCTCTAATTGGTGTTGAAAAAGAATTAGATAAGGTGATTATCTCATCCATTTGCCTTTTTAAATAATGAATCACAGTTTTGTTTCTATGTCCAAGAAATGCAACTCCTATTCCAGTATGCATATCTATATATCTTCTACCATACTCATCCCAAACGTATTGACCTTCTCCTTTAACTATTTTTAATCCTCTATCTCCATATAATTGTATTAGTTTCATTTTCTAACCCATTCCGATATTTTCTTAATTAGATATTGTGATACATTGAAGTTATTTACACGAACCGTATTTTTATATTCTGGAACTCCGTTTACCTCGTTGACGATATATCCTCTTTCTTTATCTTCAAAAATATCTATGCCGAGGAAAAACCCACCTATCACTTCCTTTACCTTTAGTGCTAAATCTTGTAATTCGTCATCGATTTTTAGAGGTTCAGCTCTTGCTCCCAAGGCTGTGTTTGTCTTCCAATTTTTCTCGTTTATCCTATATATTCCTACGGGAGCTTCATCTCCTATTACGAAGATTCTGATATCCCTATTAGGTTTATTGACAAATTCTTGAACGAAGTATGCGTAACGGTATTGTGAAGTCGTATATTCTTGATATTCTAATAAACTCATAAGAATATCTTTATCATTTGCTTTAGCAACCATTCTACCCCAGCTTCCCTCTATCGGCTTAACTACGACAGGATATCCGAGTTTATCAGCTAGTTCAAGTGTTTTTTCTCTCGAAAAGCTTACAAAGGTCCTTGGAACGTTTATACCATGTTTATTTAGCAAGGCTAGTGTGTAGAGCTTGTTCTCGCACCTAATTAATGTAGTTGAATCGTTAACTACTTTGTAATTATATCCCTCAAAGATTAAGGATGTAAGTAAAGCTCTAGAATGACTAGTGTTTCTCTGAATTATAACGTCTGTATCAAGATTTAAACTAGATGAAACACCAAAGAAAGAATAGAAATCCTTAGTAAAAAGAGGGATTATATTATGCCCTATTTTCTTTGCTTCCTCTATTAAGTTTTTCTCTTCCCATCTCAATAGATCATATGATACTCCTAAAATCACTCTCCCCAATCCTCTCCTACTTGCTCAGCTAGTCTTACTGATAGCCTACCGTTATCGTTAAATACCTCTAATTGTGCACCGCACTCATGCTCTATTATTTCTCCAGGCAATGCATCATCTGGTATTTCAACTGGATTACCGCATATGGGACATTTTGCGGTTACCATTTGTGATCAAGCTATTCCATATGAGTTAGAAGTTGATAAGTTTTTATGGTAATAACCGGTTTTAAATTAAAACCAAACACGTAATACAATTGTGCTAGTCGTACTTAAAACTCCTTGTAAACTTCTTATCTCATCTATAGTCTTATTTATTGCTGAGATATTGTTTCCTCTTACTAGTGCAAGAATATCATAGTCTCCGGTAGTTTCATAAACGGTTTCTACTCCAGAGATTTTAACGATCTTTTTAGATATTTCTGGGGTTGGAATTTGAGGTGCTGTCTTTACCATAACTATAGCCCTAATCTCGTTCTCTAGCTCATAATCTATCGTAAACCTCTTTATAATTCCAGCCTTAATTAGTCTTTCTATTCTCTTCCTAGCTGCTGCTTCACTTATTTTCAGTTCTCTAGCTATACTTGTATAAGATGTCCTTGAATTTTTCCTTAATATTTCTAGGATTTTTATGTCATTCTGGTCTATTTCTACCATCACTCGATCACCGTGCCCTTACCGTTGAGTGCATTATTTATTGCATCATTCACTAATCCATTAGAAATTATAACTTTTTTAACACCTTTTTCTACAGCTTCAGCACTCATTAGAAGTTTTCTATTCATTCCTGGTCCAATCTTCATTGCTAACTCTTTAGCTTCAGTAATTGTTAAATGTGAAATCACGCTATTATTAACTAATACTCCATCTACATCGGTTAAGACTACTAAGCTGTCAGCTTTTAGAGAGCTAGCTAAACCAAATGCCATTTGATCTCCGTCTACATTTAAAAGAGTGTTTTCTTGAGGGTCATATGCTAACGGAGAGAAAACTATCAAATTAAACGTACTAAATAGGGAATTAATTACTACTGTATTTACTTCTTTGATTTTACCAGTGTACCCACCTTCTATTATCCTTTTTCTACCTCTCTCATCAAGAATTATAATTTTCTTCTTTCTCTCTGCTATTACTGACCTACCGTCAGCGCCAGTAATTCCTATCGAAGGAATATAAGAAGAAACTTTTGAAACTACTTGTCTAGAAATAAGGCTCATTACCATTATAAACACTTCTAATTCCTCTTTAGTAGTATATCTACTTCTTATTCCCTCAGGTGAAGTCACAAATTTTGGTTCTATACCCAACTTCTTAGAAAGCTCAGTAACCTGATCTCCGCCTCCATGAACAAAAATTAACTTTGAGTCCTTTTTAGACGTAACGTAACTTATTATACTTTCTATTAGTCCATCAAAGTTATTTTTAATTACTCTGCCTCCTGCTTTTACCACAATCATTTTACGCAGGCCTCAGAGGAGGCAGTTTAAGTCCCTCTGTTTCATCAAAACCTTGAGATATATTAAAGGATTGGACTGCTTGTCCAGCGGCTCCTTTCATTAAATTATCAATAGCAGAGAACATCGTAATTCTATTAATCCTTTCTTCTATTGCAAAACCTACATCTGCATAATTACTACCAATAACATATTTTGTATCTGGGTAAGGATGTATATTACCTCTAATAATTCTGATAAACTTTCTGTTCTTGTAAAAATCTACCACTTTCTTCCAAAACTCGAGTTCTGGCACTGATGTAGATAACCATCCATGAACAGATGCAAGTGCCCCTCTTACACTACTAACTGCATGAGGAATTAAACTAACTTTAACTTCTCTCTTTGCCAAAGTGCTCAACTCTTGCTCGGCCTCAGCTGCATGTCTATGTCCATCGGCATCATACGGTCTTATTGCATTTTGCCTTTCAGGATGATGACTCCCTTCTGTAGGTTTTGCCCCTCCTTCACTACTAGACACCTTTACGTCGCTAACTAACTTGTATATATCTAATAACCCAGAAGATACTAAAGGCGCTGCGGCCAAGATAGTTGCAGTTGCATTACAACCTGGAGAAGCTATTAGCTTTGCACCTTTCAATTCCTCGTAATGAAGTTCTGGAATTCCGTAAACTGATTTTTTAAGGAGATCTGGATAAGGGTGCTCATATCCATACCATAGTTTATATTTTTCTGGATCTTTTAATCTAAAATCTGCACTTAAATCCACTACTTGCAGGCCCATTTCTAGTAATTTAGGAACATATTCTAAGGATACCTTATGAGGGAGAGCAAGAAAAACTGTGTCAGCCTTATCACTTATCCTATCCCAAGAAAAGTGTGAAAAGTTCATAGAATAAAATCCTCTCAGATTAGGATGAACCAGTGATATGGGCTTTCCTGCATATTCCCTAGACGTTACATATGTTACTTCTACTTTAGGATGAACTGCGAGAAGTCTTAATAATTCCCCACCTGTATATCCAGACCCGCCAATAACTGCTACTCTTCTCATCTACTACTGAAAGAGTAGGATGAATTATAAATATTTCGATTACCAAAAAGAAATCGTGAGTACTAACACTGACGAGCTTAAGAAATTTCTTGAGGCTAAAATTGCTGAATTAAAAAAGGAATTAGAATATTATGAGTATTTATATAGTATTCTGGAAGCTGAAGGGTATAAGAGTATAATAAAGGGAAACAAAGGGACGGCTGACGTTATAAAAAACAGTAGGGGAGAAATAATAGCAGAAATATATTATACCCCACCATTAATGAGGATTCTCTTTAGAGGAAAGATAATAATGAAGAAAACGTATTCTAACGTAATAAATAGAATGTTAGAAATTGAAAAAAATAGAAGTAAAATTGAATACGAAGTATCCTTAGATAAGGACGAATTAAGGGAAATCATTATTAATAATGTTAAGGATGAACTAACGTATAACAAGATAAAGGCTGGATTACAATCAATACTAGAGAGGATAAGTCTCTAAATAAGTAAAGTCAGCTAGCGAAAGTATCAAGCTTTACTACTAACGGTCTCGGATCTCCTATAAATCTTATTACACCCTCTCCTCTTCCTAAGAAGCTTAACTCTCTGTAAATTTCTTCCTCACTAAAATTAGCGAATCTCTTCACTTCAGACCAAAATTTCTTATCTCCGTTATTCATAAAGACTAATAATCCACTATTTTCTAAAAAAATATCTGATAATTCACCTAAGTCGTAAAGATTTTGTGTAGCCATCATTAGGATTATACCATAACCTCTACCCCTCTTTATAATATCAGCGACCAGTGAATAGTCCTCACTCTCAGACCTTAATATCGTCCAGGCTTCATCTATTACTAATGAGATTTTCAATTTATCATCAGCTATATTATACTTGTTAATAATCTTAACTAGTATAGAATTTATTACGAATCTTTTTAGTTCTTCAGACTTTATTAATGACAAATCGATAACGTAAACACCCTCTTCAATCTTGTCCACTAAAGAATCATCTGAACTTTCAATGTCTACCGACTTTATTTTGTTCACGATCTTTGATAGGTAAATCTTGACTTCCTCTGTCACGTCTAGTTGATTTATCAGCTCAATGACGCTATTCCATGTTGGTTCTTGAAATCTACTGAAAGCTTCCGTAATCACCTTATATAGTATTGATGAGGAATACTTGTCCATTCTAAATGAATTACTTATTATATTTTCTAACTGAGAGACGTATATTCCTTGATTAATATTTTCATAAATCTTCAAGAGATTTATACTATAAATTAATGGATTTAATATAACTGGTTTTATTCCTTTCCTTCTTAGCCTCAGCTTTATATCATTTTTTACATCAAAGAAAACCACTGGAATATGATACCATGTATTGATTTTAACACCAGTTGAGATTAAGAATTCAGTCTTACCGGCACCACTGGGCCCTATAACTAACACGTGAGGGTTCATAGTTTTTTCCAAGTTCCAGAATACTGATCTAGCAGTTCCTATCTCTTTCCCCAAATAAACACCATCTGAGATTATCTGATAAGTCGGAGATTTCGGTATGGAGAAGACTGTGAAATATGGAATTTGAGTAGGAAATCCTACCTTTTCCTTCCCTCTAATGTAACCATTGGTAATAAAGTCCTCAACCTCGGAAGCTATAGCCAGCCTTGCTTTTATACCTATACTTTCTAATCCCTTTCTGAGAAGAGTTGCTGATGCTAATGCTTGTTCCCTAGATGGAGAAGTTACCACAAAATATATAATATACTGAAAAGGTGGTTCTCCTTCACTTATCTTCTTTATCATCTCTTGAACCATAAGTAATTCGTTTTTTGCCTTTTCATTAGAAGGATCTGCTTCTGTTATTACTCGTAAATTTTGTGCTCGCCTAAATAAAGATTCTAAAAATTTATTCTTATTTAAGCTTTTTTTCCTAAAAATTATGTCTACGTTATCTACTACGTCCAGAACTTTATGAAAAGATACTACTTTAGCTCTAAGTCCCTCATTTGATAGATCCCTATAGTCAAACGGTATATCGTCAACAATCACAAACGCTTTATATTCACCTTTACTTTCTAATATTCCGTCAATTATTCTATATTCATTTTCTACCATTTTTCTATTAAATAATATAAAACCTTTAACTTTACGAGCTAATATATCAATCTTTAGGAAATTAGGTCTTACTAGAATTACAGAAACTGCTGCTAAAATTAAAAATATAAAATTCCTAGAGATTATACCTAGTAATACTAAAAGAATTGATATTACTAAAAACTGCTTACTTTCCATGAATATAATAATAATAAAAGGGTGGCGAGACTAAAACGAAAGTATATATTATAGTTATAGTTCGATATTTGCGTGAATCTGCCTTAGGTCTTCCTCTTTTTTACCTAACCTTACCATTAATTCTGCAACTACCCCGTCTAAGAATACTTGAGTAGTATCTTCGAAAAGTGTTCCTAATGGTGCTAAAGGCTCCGTAATTCCAAGAATTTGCCTCGCAAAATAATCCTCATTAACAGAGTATTTAGTCCTTCCTGGAACCTCTACTACAATATCTGAAATTTTAGCTATAGGACTGTCAGCGTAGCTTGTAATAGTGATCAGAATTGCCTTAGCTTCTTTTGCTGCCTCTGCAGCGGTTAGAATAAGTTTAGTTCTACCCGAACCAGAAATTGCTATAGCTATATCCTTTTCCCCGATAGCAGGGACTATCGTATCGCCCAAAACATACGCGTTATAACCGAGATGAAGAAGCCTCATAGCAAAAGCCCTGCCCACTAGACCACTTCTACCAGCTCCCATAACCAAAATTTTTCCATTCTTCTTATTATGATACATATCAACTAACACATCAACCATTTTTTCTACTTGTTCGTGTTTTATCATTTGAGCGGAGCGGATTATAAACTCAGCTATATCAAACATTGTTTTTATACTCATGGGGGCTTGAAGAAGAGATGAGGATGAGGACAAATTATTTCTCCAAGTAGATTATATGCACAATCACTTTAAAACATTACTTCCGTCAAATGACAGATATTATTTATTTGTAAATGTTAAAACTAATTATACATGTCATCTACAACCAGATGGATTCCTAAATGGAAAATAATCCAGCTTTCGACAGAAAATAAAACTATTGATGTATGCTTCGACGAAATAAGTCAACTGTATGCTTGTCCTATATGCACACCGATATGTAAAAAAGGGGGAATACCAGATTATGGTGCATACTTCTTTACAGTAGATGACTTAAAGAATCATTTAGAAGCTCATAAAGAATCGTTATGGAGTAAGAAGACAAGAAGAGTAGAAGAGGAAGAGGAAGAAGAAAAAGTAAGAGTAGAAGAGGAAGAGGAAGAAGATGAAAATCAAGACTAAAATAGCGATTGTAGGGAGCTTTACAATAGATCTTCTAACCAATAAAGGAGAGCAGTTAGGAGGACCTCCTCTCTATTCAGGTTTCGCTATATACATGTTAGGAGGACAACCTATAATATACTCCATGATAGAAAAAAGGTATAAGCAAACTTTACCCTCCTTCCTATCAAAATATAGATTAGAATATGTGAATTCAATTCCAACATTTGAACTCATATATGACCAAGATGGAACTAGAAAATTAATTCTAAGAAAGAAAAATGAGAAAAATTTAGATATTAGCCTAATAAATTGTAGAGATATAGATGGAATTATTATAAATCCAGTATGTAAAGAACTCGATACCTTACCTAAAATCACTAAGCCAGTAGCAATAGATATTCAAGGATTTGTGAGACTGTGCGAACCTAATAAAGAAGTTAAAATAATCCAGCACGACGTATCGTCAATATTTACAAAATCTAAAAATTTAGCAATATTCCACGCTAATTATCAGGAAATAGGTGGTTCGAAAATGGATTTGCATAAATTATACGATATGGGATTTAACGAGATATTAATATCTTATGACGAAGATGGATTTATTCTACATTCTAAACGCTTAACGGTAAATTATAGGCCATTGAGAATTGGAGAGTATAAAGTGGGGACTGGAGACATACTATTAGCAAGTTACTTCATACTAAGACTAAACGGAACCCCAGTATCCGAGGCAGTCGAAGTTTCTGGAAAATTTGTAGAATGGTTTAGCAGTGAAGGATATCGTTTATTGTTTCACAGATAGTGAAATTACGCCATTTACCTAATCTTCCACAGAAATGTATTCCTTCTTCAGTTTCTTCCTTCAATTTGTCATCATGATCATGCTCAAGTATTGCATCCTTTATAACTCTGTACCTAAAACTGATGATATCCTCTTTTTTAAGTATGTTCTTTCTCTTCAAATCTCCATAAACTCTATCCCATGAAGGAATCTTCATAGAAAATGGAACTAGAACATAAACTATATCATAAGAGTTATTTACCCAACTAGCTAAAACCACATGAGAAAATGTCACACCTTTATCTCCATCAACTATTACGGTGTTCTCTGTTTTATCACTTTTGTTAATTAAGAATACTGCCTCTAAAAATCCTACACTCCTACCCTTTTTAATGTTAAGTAAGTAAGAAGGCACTGTAACATATATTTCATCTGCTTTTATCACTATACCATTACTTAAAATTATCCTCTTACCTCCCTTATACGTGAATGTTGTTGAAAGTCTGACCCTAGTCGTTTTAGATAAACTATCCAAAACTAACCTTAAATTATCTATGTAATACATTTTTTCATTAAATACTAACCATTCAGGGAGGTTTGAAACACCTAATTTTTCTAATAAGTAATTCTCTTTCCTTGAAATAACGTTTAACTCAACCTCCTTGTAGCTAAATTGGTTAAATAGATCACACTTACGAGCAGTTAATGGTGGATAAAGAGGAATAGAGAATTCCCCTATATCCTCGTAAGAGAAAATTCCTCCAACCTTATTTTGAGACTCTATAACCATACTGTCTTTTTTACTTGAAGCTAAAAGTAGACCCGCTATTCCTCCTCCTAAGATTAAATTCACATGCTATACTAAGGCTCCAGATGATAAAATTCTATCCCATCTAACCTTGAAAATTTCACTATTACGATCATTTCTGTTATCCTCTCCATCCACTACTTTTCTTATCAGATCATTAATATCGTCACCAGGTAGTACCTTGATTTTTCTTCCGTTATATTCTAGTTCAGTATAGTCACTCAGTAAGTCATACTCGAATGTGAAAAAGATATTATGAGATTTCAAATACTCTATTATTTCCTTGCTTATCGTTATTTCGTCATTATTACTTACTACAATCTTAAGCATGTCACTTTTATCATTATAACTGATTATACTTATAAGGATTGTAAAGGGGTAATATCAAGTGAAATCATTTTTAGGTTCAACAATACTCCAAGGCGGAGGAATAGTAGCATATACTACATCGGCCCAAGAAGCTCAGAAGTTAAAGGAAGAATTTAAAACTATTTTCAAAGAGTTTTCGATAAGAATACTGGATTTAAGCAAAACTGAAGAAAGACTTATAGCCATAAATCTTGACCCAGACATAGCAGATTTTAAGGAAGGGTTTGTAGTCGCGATAGGTATATAAAGCAAAACGCATAATTTTTAGTGGGCCCGTAGTCTAGCCTGGTTAGGACGCCGCCCTCACAAGTATATGCTGAGAACGGCGGAGGTCCCGAGTTCAAATCTCGGCGGGCCCATTTCTTGGTATAACCTTCCAACTATAACCGCTGTTTTATATTACTAGCCGAGATAAGATTTTACACACAATCGTTAACTTCCATACTTAAGTGTAATAGTATCACTTAATAAATACGACCAAGAAAGTTTTGACTTTTACAAAGTAAGTAATTATTTACCATCGCATGAATAAACAGGTTTCTACTGCAAAGATTAATGAGACACTATTATCTATAAACATGTCAAAAACCGTAGGTTTCCTATAAGTATCGAAAGAGAAATTACCTAAAATTATAATTAAATCCTTAAGAAAGAACGCCGGGGGCGGGATTTGAACCCGCGCGTGGTTGCCCACACTGGCTCTCCAGGCCAGCCCCTTAGTCCGCTCGGGCACCCCGGCACGCTATTATTATGATATGAAGAAGCCGTATATAAAATAAATTGTTAATAAGAAATCTTCTCCCCTTTTATATAAGTTGAATCTCAATATATACGTCATCAGGAACTCTTACTCTCATTAACTGTCTCATTACTCTTTCATCTGCTGTTATATCAATAATCCTTTTATG
>QEFN01000006.1 GCA_003086555.1 Sulfolobus sp. SCGC AB-777_G06
AGTATTATGAATGCCTCGGCTTTACCCTTGGCTTTGCTGATTAACTCCTCGATCTCACTGGCACTACAATTGTTCCTCGCCAGTTCCTCGCCGATGAGCCTGGCTATTAATGCGTGGCCGGAGTCGAACTTTGCTAATTCGCCGGCTAATTCACTAAGTTCCCTATCACTTAATGCACACCCGTTGGGGTTACTCTTCGTCCTCGTGTACTCCCTAATCAACTCAGTTAGGAATTCGGTGTTGATGAGCCCCTGCGAAACGTCAAGCCTATATACCTCCAACTCATTTCTTCTTTCTTCACTCAATGCGTTGTAGACATCGCTCGGTATCACGATGAGTGTGAGCGGTTTCGAAGCTTCGGAGCTTATCGGTTTTATGGCTTTCATCAAGTTATTTACTGTCTTCTCGATGTTTGCTTGTATGTCTGCCTTCATATCAATGTCCGCTCTCTCGTAGGCCTTGGTCGACACTGGGTCGTAGAGCATGAGCAACTTACCGAAGTACTTGCCGAATTCCTTGCCGTAGTTCTCAATGAACGTAGTAAGCTCCGAGTAATTCTTAGAATCAAGCACGTCAACACGTGCAACTAGCCCAATATCGCCGTTCATGAACAACTTCCAAATCACGGCTGCGGCTAGCGTGGACTTACCAATACCCTTGGGTCCAACGACCACGACGAAGCCCTGCTTCAAAAGCCTATCCCTAACCTCGTTAACCAATTCGTTGAACTTCCCTGCCCTAACAATGCTGTGGTACCCATCCTCAACCCTAACCCTCAACTCGCCGTTCTCAACCTTGATGTTTGGGTAAATCCTACCTTTCGCGAACTCACCGACATCAGCCGTGACTATGACCGCATGCACCTCCTGCCCGAACAACTCAAACTTCTTCTCAATCTCCTTAATTTTCTCCTCAAGCTTCTCAATTTTCCCCTCAATCTCCTTAACCCTCTCCTCCAGCTCTTTTACGCTCAAGCCCGTTATGCCCATTAGTGCCTCTTTTGCCTCATCATAATCCATCCCCATCGCGTAGGCAACCTTATAGACCAACAACCTACCCAACTCATTGAAATCACGCCTACCATCCGGTCCTTCCACCAACAACCCCTTGAGGCTTCTCCATAACTCAATGAGGTAGTTTTTCTCCTCCTTCTTGAATGCCATGTACGTGAGCACCGAGATTATGGCTAGGGAAGCCGCACCCAAGAGTGGATTTGCGGCTAAACCACTAATCACGTACTTCGCGGAGTTGTTCACGAAGTTGCTCAAGTACCCAATAGACAACTCATCCCACTCAAGCAAGTTCTCCTTCAAACCCAAAACCTCACTCAAAGCATCATTGGCTTTGGAGTACGCATCAACCCAGTCCTTCAACACCCTCCTAGCCCCATCCTCACCCTTCTCTCTGATTAATTCGATGACCTCCTCGACAAGGATTGGCGGTACGTACTCGGCATTGAACCACTTAATCCTCACCTTCTTATCGTCAAAGACCGTCTTGATCAATTCCAATGCCTTAATGGCATACGTATCGGAGGTGCATGCATTTGGCTCCTCAACGCGTTCCCACGGCATGTAGTAGGTCATGTGTGGTGAGTACCCAATCATCCTTCTAGCCTCCTCAACAATAGTCTTGGGAGCCCTATCACCAAGGACCCTCCTCAACTCCTCATCATCAACCCTCTCCTTATCCACAACCTTCCCAATCAGGGGTATCATCCTCTTAAGAACCCCCATAACCTTCTCACTAAGCCCCAACTCGCCCTTGGCTTCCTCACCCTCGGTCTTAATGGTTATGCCTATCGTGTACTCATCGACGGTGACGCTATCACCCAGCCTGTCCTTTAGGTATTTCTCCTTGAAAAACGTCTTACCACTCCTCGGTGGCCCAATGAGAACGAACCTACCACAGTTGGTGCACCTACGAAGAACCTTATTAGCTTCAACCTCATTGAAGCCGTTAAACAAATCATGACCAGAACCGCTCCCCATTAAAAGTGGTATAGTTCAATAATATTTAAGGCTTCGCCTATGGCTGATTATGGATAGTGTTGCATGAATCCACCACCCAACAACCCAAACCAACCGGGGTAATAAACCACGCTTTGAGGGTTTCGAAATGCGTGGCATCAATAAACGCCCATTACAACCAAGCCCAGCCAACACACACAATTACAGGCATGAGCACTCATTAAGGAAGCATTATAAGCTCCCCCAGCATTCTTCTTCCATTGTTTTCATTAAAAGTCTGTATTCTTCAGAATAGTATGCTAATTTGGCAAAGTTCAGTAGCATGATGTAAGAGAATATTGCTAGAATTGTAGCTACTATAGATATATCGATAAAACTATGTATGTATTCTGTAGCAAAATAAAAGGAAGATAATGTAGAAAAGATTATTATAGGGGCAAAACTCCAAGGTAAATTAGTATAAGCAATTCTAAAATGCTGAGCTTTAGAGTAAATTTCGTCTAATTTATTTTCATTACTCTTATCACTGTTACTCTTATTACCGTGGCATAATTGTCTAATCTCTTCTTTTATAATAGTTTCTATATTATTTTCTTGACTTTTCTTATAGCCCGGAAATAGAATTTGTAGAGCATAATATTTAAACTTATGTTTTATATCATTTTCGGTGGTATTAGGTTTCTCATTAGACTTTTTAGCCATACCTATTTTAGTTAATATTAAGAATACTTATATTTCACGAACATGTGTTTGTAGGTTAAAGGGCGATTCAAGGCTCCTTTGCGAATTGTAATATCTCTGTTGATTTGGACTTATTCAATGGAGGAATTACTGAATATATTTGATCATTTCATGAAGAAATAAGGGTTTTTGTAATATTATCAGGAATAAGATAACAGATCGAGAGGTTATAGTTGATGACTATGGTCCGGCGATCTGGAGTATCCTCCAGAGGGAGTGGCAATCGCCCGCGAGGCTTTTCGCCCCCTTAACCCCTTTCTTTGTAGTAGCTACTACCGAAGCTGTAAAAAGAGTCGAAAGTAAAAGTGGACAGAGGAGCCTTTCCTATTCCTAGTTGTATAAATTTTTCTAAACTAAAACAGTAAACTGCGGAGGTCACATTGTGTACCTAATACCTTTTTAAAGCTATGCATCAGGAATAGGTCTATATGGTAAGTATATCGAACATTATTACGACTGCAGCACTGATAGCCAGCATAGTTATCTACTATAAGCAGTATAAGGAGATGAGTAAGTAGAACGAAAAATTAAAGCAGCAAATTGAAGAGATGAAGAAGCAAACGGACTCATTACAAGAGCAAGTAAGGGTTATGAAGGTTAAGCCTAAGCTAGATGTAGAATTCGAGTATTCCATAATTGACAAGCCGGTTGGGGAGGCGAAACTGATTAGAATTAAAGTTTCCAATAACGGTGATACTGCTGCAAGAGAGTGCATAGCTAAGGCGGAGATTATCAGAAATTCCGTGCCGGAAACTTTTGGCGGAGTTCTGCTCCACTGGATTAGGTATTGGGAAGGAGTGTATACTGATATAAAGGATCAATTTAGACCGCTGAATATAGCAAAGGGAGATTATGAAATAGCGGATTTAGTAGTTATAGGTAAAATAACACAAGATATACCCTTCTCTCCAGGATTTTATATATGCAAGGGCAAATATTCTGTAATACGATGCAATAGGAATCCTGCACTGGTACCCAGAGATGATAGAGCGAGAGTGAGAGCAAAGGACATAATAAGGGTTAATGTGTACTGTGATAACATAACATCGAAACCTATCTGTTTAGAAGTATTAAAGGACCCAGACTACGATGTTGTAAACGGCAATAACGTGGGCGACTTCTTTAAGGAAATTGAATGTCCTAAACTTTAAGTTAAATAGGTTACTCATATACTCTTAACTATTGTTAAGCTTCTTAACTAAAACATTTCCAAACCTGAAAATGAACTAAGGATATCTTGTAAGCCCTTATCTTTAGAAATACAGGGCACCGCGTCCTTTCGAAAATCCTCCAATTCATAGTGTATTATTACAGAGATTGTATAGGTAATGTATTCTTAAATAGCCGGTTCTCAGTACTTAGTGATGTTAACCGGGGAGTTTATTTAGTAGAGCGCGTATTAATCTATATGGCAGTAAAGGAACCGCCCCCCGAGGTCAAGGAAAGGGTAGAAAGGGCCCTAGTAGCTTTCAGGGAGTTCTCGACGAAAGTGGCAGACAAAGTAAAGGGCATAAAAGTGGACGACATATTAGAGGGCGGGGTAAACCCCTACTTGTTCGCGTCTTTAGGCGTAAAGGACTTCGAAGACGTGGCGTACTTCTTCGTCCAGAAAAGGGTAGAGAGGTCTCTAGGGACTAGTTTCGGCTCTGTAATAGAGGAGTTCCTGAGGGAGCTGTTAAGTGGTAAAAGCGGGAAAGAATACCCTGGCTGTAAGGGGCGGGGCGCAAAGGGGTGGATATGCTGGTGGGACATAGTCATAGAGGGGGAGTACAGAGAGGACGGCACGACGTTTAGGGGGAGGGTAGTGTCTGTGAAGAGCGGGCCCGCCGACATAAACAAGGACATACTGAGCGAGTTCGCGAGGGAAGCTGCCCAAGCCGAGGGACAGGGTTACAGGCCATATCTAGCACTGACCTATGGTTCCCAAGCCTTTAACGTCGTTAACACATTGAGGGAATCGTTAAGGGTAGCGGGTGCGAGAATACACGACCCGGGCCGATACGTCTTAGTAGGGAGGAAAGTCTACGAAGTCCTCTTAGGCCAGGACGTCTACGATTACGTAATAAAGAGGGCCTCAGAGATAGGCGTACGCGTAGACTTACGCGCGTTAATAGACGAAAAAGTGCGGGAAATAGCAGAGCAGTTGCGCAAGCGGTATAAAGACGTCAACGAGCTCTTGAGGCAGTTGAGCTAGCGTAATACTCGCAGTACGGCCTTAGTGGGCACTCGCTACACTTAGGCCCCCTATACGTGCACACGTAAGCCCCCAGGTCTACTAACCCGTAATTGAAAAACTCGTGTCCACTTTCTGGCACTATGCCCCAGAGGAATTCTATAGCGTCCCTGGGGCCTTTTACCCCAAAGGCCCTCCCCAGTAACCTCATGACGTTAGAGTCCACCACAGGGGCCTTTTTGCCACACCCAAAAGACAACACAGCACCAGCTATGTAAGGGCCGACCCCGTAGATGCCGTTTAAAGACGCGTAGTCACAAGGTATAGTACCACCGAATACCTCGACTATGGCTTTAGCGATCTCTTTTAACCTGGTTGCCCTCTGCTTATAAAGCCCTATCGGCTTCAAGGCTAACTCCAGCTCCTGGGGGCTAGCCCTGTAGATAGAACTTATGTCTGGGAACTCGCTTAAAAAAGTGTTATAGACCCTCGACACGGCCTTCCTAGTAGTACGTTGCAACAGTACCTCAGCGACCAAGACTTTATAAGGGGTCCTGTCCACACGCCAGGGGTAAGGCACCCAGTGCTCTTTTTCCCACTTTATCACGGCGTCTACGAGGCCCTCCAACCCAACAACGCCCCTATATGTACGGCTATCGAGTAAGCCAGGGGCACGGGTACTGCTTCACCGAACAACTTATACGCTTCTTGCACGCCTACTACTACCTTCCAATCGTCTGGGAAGCCTTGTAACCTCATGTATTCCCTTACGCCGAGGGGCCTGTCGAACCACGGGTGGACTAACATCGTGGCCTTCATGGCTGGGGAAGTGACGAGGGTAGGCGAGGGCTCGAACCAGGCTAACCTCCTGTAGAACCCCATCCTACCACCACCAGCGGTGTATGCCCCGTTCATGGCCTCTGGCTTTAGCTCGTCTGGGATCTGCCTCCAGTTACCCCCGCCTGGTACATAGCGGGTGTATTTCAGGTACTTAGGCGGTAGGTCCACGTAGCCTATGTCCTCCTTCGCCCCCATTATCACCTCAGCAGTCGTTACCCATGGTAACGTGATACCTGTTAGAGTGGCAGTGGGGGCCCTTGAGTATAACGGCTGGGGCAACGTAGGGGCCACCCCTATGTCTGGCCTTACCCCGACTACTATGACCCTCTCCCTCTCTTGTGGGGTACCGAAGTCCGCGGCGTTTAGCACCCCCCAGGTTATCTTATACCCAGTCCCTTGTAGGGCGTCTAGTACTACCCTCCACAGTGACCCGGGCCGCTCTTCGGGCCTCAGGGGCCTCTTGCCCCTCTCCTTTATAGGGACGTGGACTAGCCTGGAGTTCAAGATACCTGTGACCTCCTCCATCACGAAGGCCTTTGGCCTCGCCTCCTTTATGAAGCGTATGAACTCCACTAGTGCCTTACTCCTATAGTCCTTTAACCCCTCCCTCTTGCCCGCAGTGCTGAATGGCTGACAAGGTGGGCCCCCAGTCACCACGTCTACTTCCCCGGCCTTGAGGCCGGCTTCCTTAAGTATCTCAGTGGTACTGTAGCCCGCTATGTCGCCGTGTATGAAGGGGGTCTTTGGCCTGTTCGCCTTAAAGTTCTCGTAAGAGGTGTCGGAGACGTCTAGGCCTAGGACTACGTCGTAGCCAGCCCTTTCGAAACCCATGTCCAGCCCATACGCCCCAGTGAACAACGAGACTACAGTCCTCCCTTTTATTACCGGTTTTAGGTCTAGGCCGTGCAGCGGGGGCGGCCTCACAGAAAACGACGACCTGTCTAACGTGACCCACTCCTTTATTTTCGCTCTGTAGTCCTCGGCTAGGGCAGAGGGCCCCTTTGACTCATAGAGGGACAACGCTCCCTCATAGGCCTTGTAAAGGGCTTCGGCATAGTCTTTCTCACCGCTAGCTATATTTAAGTCTGCCAGTAACGAGACGTAGGCCCTAGCGTCGCCCATACTGAAGCCTTTACCCCTGAACTTGTCTATGAACTCCCAGACCTTGACCTTAACACGTGCGTAGTCAACCAACTTTCCTCACCTGCACGCTCCCGTCCTCGTTTAACACCCACTCTATTTCACTACCCTCACTTATATCTAAGAGCCTCCTGACTAAAACTGGTACCGTAGTGTAGCCCTTACCCCACAACTTGCTCCTACCTAACACCTTAGCCATACTAGTAACTCTACTAGTAAACTTACTGGTAATATTATATAAACCTGACGCGAGCGTAGAGGGTAATACCACTTAACTCCCCAGTTTGCTAAGAAAAATTCAACTACTACTATTTACTACTACTAGGGTTTGCCCAGGGAAAAAGATTAAGTGAAAAAGCTTAGGCCAGGTCAAAGAAGAAGTGCGTAAGGCCTTCTTTCTTTTCATAAAATTTTTCTAAAAATGAAAGTAAAAATTCAATTAGCTATAATTTAGCGTAAAATTAGCCTAAGTAAAAAGTCGTAAAATTGAAAGTAGTGTAAGAACGTTTGTTTTTGTTTTTATTTTTTGTGAAAGTATGAGTAGTAGTAATAAATAGCAAGTCTCTTTTTAGAGAAGTTCCTATTTTTCTTAAATAGCTTGAAAGTTTATTCAAAGAATTAAACTATCTTTTAGAAGAACTTTTACGAATTAAACTGGGGAGTTTACGCTAGTTAGAACTTTTATTACAAAGATGAGAAAAATTAGACAGAGAATGAGCTTCAGTTCACGCTCACTCAGAGTAATGCTTTAGATAACCTGACCTTCTTTGCTGCTACAGAAGAAGGCCACAAGTAGAGTATGCCTATATTAGATAGAGATAGAATCGCCCTGGCAACATCTTCCACTTCTACCTTTATTGCCCTGGAGATAAGTTCGGCTATATTACCCTCCAGTCCGCCTTCTAAGTACGATCGTCCGGTTCTTTTCATATAGAAAATAAGGAACTCTATTACTTTCTTCTCGACCTCATCCAGTTCTCTCCCTGTCACCCTCCTCATCAACTCTTCAGCCTTCCTTAATACGTCCCTGCCCCTCTTTAACGCCTCTTTGACTATTGAGACTGCCCTGGGGTTTATTGAGTACTTGTTAATCCTTCCCTCTTTCCTGACAGAAATTATAGTATTGAAGTAGCGTTTAAGCCTGGGGTAGATCTCCCTGCTCTCCACTTGTATGGCTTCAGCCAGGTCTGATGCGGTCTTCTCTCCCATTAATAGCTCCTCAAAGAGCTTCTTTATCCTGTCCGATCTAAAGAGCGGTGATATTGCAGCAGTACTTTCTTTCATGGTCTTAAACACCCCAGTTTACCGCTCTGTTTTCTAGAAAATCAAAGATTGTTGTTTGTTTGCCCTGGGGCTTACTAATCTCTTTAACGAAATTCAGTATATTTGATGCAAGTTTTTTACTATCTTTTCTGTCCTTATGCTTACCGAAGAGTAGGGTAGTTATATCCATACCTTGGAAATTATATAGTACTGCCTCTCTCACTTCGTGTTTAGTCGAAACGCCTAAGTACCATTTTTTATAGTTTGCTTTTACGAAATCCTCAATTTCGTAATTCCTATATCTTTTATCAGAGGCAAAACCTATCCAAACGTCAAATCCAACTTCTCTCAGCTTATCCGCAACTTCTACATCAGACAGATCATGTATAGGTATTATATATGATATGTTTTTAGGAACTGAAAGTATTCGTTTTACGTAATCTGGATAAAGTGCTATCTTGATTGTAGTCCTGAGTTCCCATAATTTTCTTATATAATTATTATATCTCTTCTCAAGTAAATCCTTCTTTGAGTCGTAAAATTCTGTATATATGAAGAAATTGCTTGGTCTGTCAAGTTTTTGTAGATATTTAACAACTGGAGAATGCCCCATGGCTAAGATCATTTTCTCACTGTAGGACTATCTCGTTAATTTTAGTCAGATATTCTGCAGCAATCCTGCCTTTTTCCGTCAGCAATATCTTCTTCTTTTTAGCTACGCCGTAACGCTCTTCTAAAGTCCTTATCAGCCCTTCTTTCTCTAGGTATTCTATGTATTTTGATATCGTGGTCGCACTGTGCTTGTCTTTTCCGGAATTTACCCTATTAATTAGTTGTGTAACGGTTATTCCGTCTTCCTCCTTGAGTATCAGTAAAATCTTTCCTGCCAGCGATACTATACTACTCTCCATACATGTTACATTAAGAGTAACAAGTTATTAAATCTTTTTATTTATTACATAGTCAGTAATGAGTATAAAAAGTCAGGATAAAAGTTCGTTTAGCTTAATTATGTAGTTAATTACTTGGAGACCCTTATCTGAGATCTTAATTATCTTCTTTTCAGTACCTACGTTAGTCTTACCATGGGTTACACTTATCAGCCCTAAACTTTCCAGTTCTCTGACGTACTTAGTAATAGTAGAAGCACTCATACCACCGGAAGCCTTTACCAAATCGCTTACCGTACACTCTCCCAGTTGGTAAATTAATATGAGTACTCTTAAAGGGTGTGAAAGTAAAGATTCGGCTTTCTTATTTAATTTTATCACTTCAACCATGCACTCTCTACTTTTAACATAGTAAGTAGAATTTAAATTATTTCGGTTAC
This sequence comes from Sulfolobus sp. SCGC AB-777_G06, assembly GCA_003086555.1. The sequence goes on from QEFN01000006.1 coordinate 9,458, forward strand.
CTCACTCTCCTCCTTTTGTTACTGGTTACTAACTACATAAAGAGTAAAGTTTTTATACTCTTATTACTCTTTACATTTTGTGTAATAAAAATGTCCACGCTTCAAACTTCAAAAAACTCCCCGGTTGACGGGGAGAAGGACCAAGATCTTCTTTTTTTAATTTCCATGTTAGATAAAGAAGATAAAGTAGAGTTTGTAAATGTGTTTAGTTCTGATTTCGAGGAAATGGTCGCAGAAAAGAAGCTGAGCAAGACAGGTTATTACAAACTATTACGAGGATATGCACCGGCAGACAATAGAGTGTTAGAAATAGTAAAGATGGACGAAGAAGCTAAGAAGTGGGTAATACAGAGGGTAAAGGCAAAGGCAAAGAAGGCATTAGAGATTATAGAGAAAATGGAGGCTGAGGAGGAATGAGCACTGCTAATACTAAGGATCTCGACGAGCTCTTCTACGGATTAGATACGGAAATTAGGAAACTTCTCACATTGGTTCATGAGATAAAAATTGATATAATCTTACAGAAAGATACTCAGAATAAGGTAGAAAGGGCAATAGTGCTTAGCAGGAGAATCCAAGACGAGCTTCAGGTGCTGAGAAAATAGAGGTAGGATATGATGAGGGTAGTTACGTTCAAACTTGATGAGGAGTTACTGCAGCTGTTAGATCTCTACTGCATTAATAATAAACTAGTTAGGAGCGAGGTAATCAGGCTAGCAATTCAAAAATTCTTGGAGGAGGGGAATAAGAATGGCTGAGACCGCTGGAGCGAAATTAATCATAGAAAAATACTATGACGGATTTCGATTTTACTTCGACGGCTCGGAGGACAAGAGGTCATGGCTTGTAAAACACAACGATAAACTGCCCTGGCTGGCCATATTGGTCGAGGAGGAGAAACGCCAGTCCATTAATATTATCGATATATCTTATAGGGATTTCGATATAGTTGACATAGAAGGTCTCTTCATTTTGCTTATAACACGTCCGCAAACGGTCTTAAGAAGACTCCTAGGAGAAAAGGTACAAGTCAATGAAGTAACAATAAGGTACCACTGCTTTGAACGGCTAGAAGACTTCGGGAAAGAAACTATGAGATAAGGGAGTGAGGGATGAACACCAACGAAATCATCAGGGAGAACGAGGAACTACGAAGGCGATACATAAAAGCCAAGGAGGCCATTGCCAAACTCGAAAGGAAGGTCGAGAGGCTCGAGAGGGAGAACGAGGCCCTCAGGAAGCAAAATAAAAAGCTCAGGAAGAAGAATAAGATCCTAATGAGGACATTCGAGATTGCTGCCCAAATTAAGGACTATCACGCCCAAACCAAGCACCTGAAGGCAGTCCTCGAGAAACTGAGGGAAACTGGGGAGTTTAAGGGGTAAGATAATGGCCGAAGTGGGTAAGTTATTGATCCCTGGAGTCACAGTATCGAAGATGAAGAGTGGCAAGAAAGAAATCTATTATGTCTATTTACCTCACCGTTTTGAAAGGTATTTAAGCCACGGTAAGTGGAGCATTACGGTAATAGTAGGCGAAAAAGAAATCCTAATCGGCTTGAGGAGCTTATATAAACATGGTAACTACTTTATGCTCACCTTACCTGTTTCTCTTAAGCAGATTTGGGAGCAGTATTTAGGTAAAGAAATAGACCTTATTTTGGAGAAAGCAGCTTAGGTCCTTTTTCATCAAATATCTTTTGGAGCTCTATCTCGCTCATCACGAAATAATGGTTTTGTAGTATCTGGAATTGGGCCGGGGGAGCACGTCCTTGTAAGATGTTAACTATCATCGGCGATACTCCGTTTTTGATTAAATAGCTGGCGAAGAAGCTCCTCAAGTCGTAAAGTCTGAACTCCTTTCCCAGAACCTTCCTCATCCCTTCTTTTATTGAAGATCTTAAGTCCGCTAACTGAAAAGGGAACAGTTTCTGCTTCCACGCTTCTACATCAGCTCCTATTTGCTTAACTGCAAATTCGTAGGTTCTTACGAATTCTTCCCTATATGGGAAATAAACTTCTTGTAACCACTTCTTAGTTTCTGTATGGATAAAGGAAATATAGGCCCTCTTGGTTTCTGATTCTTTCATTACTTTTATTATGCGGTTTTCCAGATCTAGTTGGTTCATCTTAAGCGAGTATACTTCTCCTACCCTGAGCCCGCTCTCTGCTAGAAGCAAGAAAAACGCTTTGGCGCCTAGATGGTCTATGTTATTAAATATTTCCCTTAAAGTGTCAAGGGAAAGGGGTCGTGGTTTATACCTATACTTGGATTTAGGCACTTTAAAGGAGTTATAAAGTAGTTGCGCCAACTGGATGTTTTTCTCTTTTATTATAGTCTTTATGAATAGTTTCAAGGAATTCGCGGTGTGTCTGGCTATATTGCTGCTTTCTTCAGATAACTCCGCTATTAAGTCTCTGATACTGTCCGGGCTTAACTCATATCCCAACTTTGTAAGCGCTATCCTAAGATACCTCATCCTCATGTCAATAGTGCTCTTACTCTTACCCTGGAGCAATTTTTCGAACCTCTTCACGTCTTCTTCAGTAACAACGTATGTCGATGATACGTTCTTCAAATAATCTCCTAAATATTGATAAAGTATCGAAACGAAAAAGTTCCGGAACTTCTCATCTTTCATAGCTTTAACAACTACAGATAATGCAGTAGTAGCGTCAACTTCTACAACTTTCAACCCGTAAATAGCGTCTGAAAGTTCATCTTGAGCTAACATTTCTGTAGCTTTTTTAACTACCTCCAAAGGAATGTTCTGGTTATTGTTAACGTATCTATATAAAGTACTCCTACCGACATTCAGCATTTTTGCAGCTTGAGATAACCCCAACTTCTCTACTAACTTCTTAATAATTCTCCTTTTCTGTTCATCGTCCAGTTTGGAAACGTCAATTAGCATATATCTCTACCCTACTTATAAGAAAGTGACGCTGTTCCAAAAATAAGGATTGTTGTTCCATTTACGCCTTTATAAAGAGAACATAGTCCTCTTTCAATTTAAGGGAAAATCAGTGCCGCGGCCGGGATTTGAACCCGGGCCACAGGCTTGAGAGGCCTGCATACTGTCGGCGCGTAGAGCTTGACCGGGCTATACTACCGCGGCATTAATATCTTATATTAACGACCTTAAAAGATTTACGTAAGGAGGAGCAATTCAGTCATTTGCTAATGCTTTCCAGAGGTTGAGCCAGGCGTGTTAAATCCCTTCTAAGGACGTTAAACCAAGCTGTGAATGGATCTGTTGTAGAATAGAGCGCAAAAGTCACATGCAATGTTGTATAGCTTATTATATAGCTAATGGCATATCTTAACATAATGTATTCACTAAATTTTACAAGAAAATGGGATTTAGCTCTGTTCGAATTCACCGGGTTGTTGAGAGAGGTTGAGAAATAACCTCGTAATGATGATAGGCTTAGGTGAGGACGAGAGTGTTTATGATAGTAATATCCTCGTCGTAGTTAAAGATAAGACAGACAACGCCATAATGAACGTCATAGAGACCGCACTGAACGTAAACTCAAAGTGCGACTGCCCGATAAACTTTTACGTGTAATCGAAAATGGAGAAGGTCGATGCCCTCTTAGAAGAGGCGAAAAATGACATAGAGGCCGGTTGTTATAATAAAGACATTTCAGCCTATTACTTTGCGGTAAGGATGGAAGTCGAGAAATTGACTGATAGGCTTAGGACTATGATACCCAGAAGGGATGACAAGTTGATTAATATTTTAAAGTATATGGATATGGACGAGCTATCGAAAGACATGTTCTATTTTGTGAAAGAAGGAAGGACGCGGACTATGGCCGTGAAAGTTTAGGTGAAGAGGTAGCAGTAAAGTGTTTTGAACTATCAAGGCGTTTAGTGGAAGAAATAAGGAGGATTAGGAGACAAAACATATAGTCGTAGAGATTTGAAGCTCGTGGCTTGTATCGTGTGGATGTAATAATAATTAAGTATCGACGATTGCTCAATGAAGTGAAGTCGTGTCAAAAGACGGAAAATGTGTACTCATGGTGCTACTAACCTAGAATTTCGCATAAGTCTAAGATTTCGTAACGACGTTATTGTGACAAGCTAGCGTAATGACTAGAGAATGAACGCGAAGTAATATCTCGGAAAGACTCTTACTCAACATTCTAGGCATGAACATACCAGTTCAGCTGATCATGAACAATGTTTACGTAAAAAGTTTCTTGAGATTAAGATTGCTGTCTGGCTTTCCACACCATTGCTGCCGTTTCCAAAATCAACTTCGCTGCTAATACTGAGGTAATCCCGGAGGGGTCAAAAGGAGGCGATACTTCTACAACGTCAAAGCCTACGACCCTCTTATCGATTACTAAGGACATTATGTCTAACACTGTGGTAGGGTCTAATCCTTCTGGCTCCGGTGTGGCGACTCCCGGGGCGTAGGAGGGATCGATCCCGTCCATGTCATACGTAATATACACTTTATTACACTCCTTGAGAGTCGTTACTATTTTTTGTGCAACTTCTCTAACTCCTAACAGCTTTACTTGCTTAGGTGTGAAGTAACTTATCCCCCTTTCGTTAGCGTATTCGATCTCTTCCCTTGACACAGCCCTAGTCCCTATCTCTATTATTTTTACCCCGTCCTCGGAGATCCTCCTCATCACGCACGCGTGGTCATACTTATACCCCATGTAGTCGTCCCTTAAGTCTAAGTGAGCGTCAACACTTACCAAGCAATCGGGTCTTATCCCCCTAGTAGTACCTATTGTTACGGTGTGCTCTCCTCCTATACCTACGACTACTTTCCCTTTTTCGGCAAAGTAGGAGACTACTTCACTTATTCTCCTCACGTTCTCTTCATTATTTGAGGGGTGGAGTATTACGTCCCCTACGTCGTTAAATCCTATCTCTCCCATGTCGACTCCGCTCCTTATGGAGTAGAACTCTATGTACTGTGCTGTGTCTCTTATCACTGATGGTGCAAACCTAGAGCCGGGTCGGAAGCTACTGGTGGTGTCCATGGGAAGCCCTACGATCACAAAGGGGGATGCGGGTCTGTTAAACCCCGCAAAGGTTCTGCTGTTCTCGTTGAGAAATAATAGTCTGCTGTCAGCCATGAGTAGAAGTTTTTTATCCCGTTTATATGCTTATCTCGTATGAGTGATCTACAAACTAAGGTAATGGAACTGGCTAGGAGAAGGGGGATATTTTGGTCTTCTTACGAGATCTATGGAGGAGTAGCCGGTCTTTATGACATTGGTCCTATAGGTACTAGGATTAAAAACAGGATAGTTGAGTTGTGGAGAAAGTATTTCATAAAAGATAACGCCGAATTCGTGGTCGAGATAGAGACTCCCTTAGTGACTCCTTATAAAGTGTTAGAGGCAAGCGGTCATGTGGAAAACTTTACCGACCCTATCGTTGAGTGTACCAAATGCCATAACGTTTACAGAGCCGACCACCTAATAGAGGAGATGGCTAAGGTGAATGTAGAGGGGTTAAAGCCGTCTGAACTGGACAAGATAATCAGGGAGAAAGGAATAAAGTGCCCTAAGTGCGGTGGAGAGTTAGGTGAGGTTAGGCTGTTTAACCTCTTATTCGAAACTAACATAGGACCTTACACCGGAAATAAGGGGTTTATAAGACCTGAGACGGCACAAGGCATGTTCACCTCCTTTAAGAGGGTTTATGAGTCCTTTAGGCAGAGGCTTCCCTTGGGGATCGCACAAGTGGGTAGAGTAGGGAGGAATGAGATCTCGCCGCGACAAGGTCTGATAAGGATGAGGGAGTTCACCATAATGGAAGTGGAGTTCTTTTTTGACCCTGAGTCACTTGGTGAAGTTCCCCTAGATAAGGTAGGAGAGCTTAGTGTCAATATCCTCAGGGGAGAAGAAAAGGTTAAAGGAGAGAAGCCCGTGCAATTTAAACTCCGTGAGGCTGTGGAAGAGAAGGTAATATTAAACCCGTGGATGGCGTATTGGATGGGAGTTGCTACTAAGTTCGTCTCCGCCCTCGGTATACCTCAATCTTCTACGTATTTTGAAGAGAAACTGCCTCATGAGAGGGCTCACTACTCGAAGCAGACCTTCGATCAAATGGTTTTAATAGGGGAAGAAAAGGTAGAGATTTCGGGGCATGCTTATAGATCTGATTACGACTTATCGAGGCATATGAAGTTTAGCGGGCAGGACTTGACGGTGTTCAAAAAATATGATACGCCCAAAATAATAAAGAAGAAGACCGTAATAATTAATAGGGACGAACTTAACAAGGAAGGGAAGGAGTTCGTAAAGACTTTTATGCAGTTTATAAACGGTAAGTCGCCAGAGGAAATCGAGGAAATGATTAATAAAGGGGTGAAAGTTAATGACAGAGAGATATCGAAATACGTTAAGGTTCTTGAGAGAGAAGAAAAGGTTAGTGGAGCCCACTTTATTCCGCACGTAGTGGAACCGTCTTTCGGAGTCGAGAGGTGTTTATACTTAACAGTACTTAACGCATATAAGGAAAAAGAGGGTAGGATTGTCTTGTCATTACCAAAGCAGCTCGCCCCATACGACCTCGCTGTGTTCCCATTGCTTGAAAGAGACGAGTTAATTAAGAAGGCTAAAGAGATCTATAATCATTTACAAGAAAAGTATGATGTTATCTACGACGATGTAGGGAGTATAGGGAAAAGGTATGCTAGAGTGGATGAGATCGGAGTACCTTACTCTATTACTGTAGACCCTACTACACTACTTGATAATACGGTAACTATAAGGGATAGAGACACGTGGAATCAAATAAGGGTTGAGATTGAAAGGCTTGATGAGGTAATAGAAAAACTGTTCAAAGGTGAAGAGTTTAATAAGTTAGGAAGAGTAGTTGATAATAATGAGTAAGGAGCAACCAGATAAGGCTGAGCAGGAGGAAGAGAAAAAGGTAGACGTAAAGTCATTAGTTAGTATTATACCTCCTGCGTCAGCCCTAAAGAAAAATACTAAACAAATTAAGGAAAAGAGAGTTAAAATGAAGAAGAGGGCTGATATAGACCAAGGATTAATACTGATGTCTGCTAAACTGGCTAAAGAGCTGAACATTAAGGATGAGGCTGAAGTTTCGGTAAAAGGTAGGAGAAGCAAATTTAAGGTTATTATTCAGGACGGGTTACCTGACAACGAGATCTGGGGTAACGCAGAGGATATGCTGAAGCTGGGATTAGAAGATAATAGTACGGTGAGCGTTAGGGCGGTTCAATGAATGAGAGCGAAATCGAAATAGAAAGGGTTTTACTTCATTTCGAGCAAGTAGTAGAGGAGTACCATCTCACCTTAGAGGAGCTTGAGAATTACTTAACGTTCCCGGAAATCGAACAAGAGAAGTTGGAGAAATTATTAAGGAGGCTGAGGAGGAATAGGAGACAATTGCTTAACGGGATTCAGGTTATAGTTAACCACGTCAATAACGTGACGAATAACAAAATGAAGGAGGAAGCATTAGGGCTCTTAAACTATTTCTATATAGTCGGGCTTAACGACGATGAAAAAGCTTTGATAAAAGCTAAAGAAAAAGATACGAATCTAGCTGAAGAAATAAATAGAGACCTAGAAATTGTATCTAAAATACGTTCATTAATTTTGAAATTCGTTTATTAACCATGACAACACCTCTATCATAGCAATGGGTGTTCCTGAACTTAACATTGAAGAACAGATACAAAGCATGACTAACTCGATATTAGACCAACTTAGGATACTATACCAGCAATTTACAGAAAGTAATGTGAACCACATGCAAGCCTATTCTAAGATAGACGGTATAAAGTCTTCAGTAGAGGATTTAAGATATAAAATAGGAGAGTATGTGCTCAAAGTAAGCGAGGGTTTGCTTTACAGTAATTTGTATTTAGATATTATAATGCAACTCGAAAAAGTCTCACAAAATATAGGTGCAGCATCATACAGATTCGGTGTGCTAATCAGCAGAGTAAAAAGCCAAGACCATATCTTATTGAACTTATCAATATCGATGGTTGAAAAACTAATTGCAGCTACTACGAACCTTATAGAGTCCGTTAGATTACTATCTGTTAATGCTAAGAAGTCCTCGGAAAAGGCTAGGAATGTAATAAAAATAGAGGAAGAGATCGATGACCTTTATAGGAATTTTGAGCTGAAACTATTTGAAAAACAAAACGGAGATATGGCGTTTTTAATGTTAAGTAAGGACGTAGCAGACAGACTCGAGGATTGCGCGGATTTGCTCAGGGACGCAGCTAATGATATAATGTACTTGAGCTTTTTAAGGGAGTAAAAATATGGCGCCCAAAGGAAGATTGGTGAAGGATAAAGTCATTATCGAGAATGTGGAAGAAGCCAGAGAAGTTTATAGGATGGGTTATTACGGCAAACCGTTAGATATATCTAAGCCTAAAAGTCCTGAAGATATAAAAAGTCCCTTGATTTTGTCGATAATAGAAGCTACCTATCTTTTAAAGAAAGGTTTAATAAGCGTTTACACAAACGTTGACAGTGCTGAAAAGAACTTTACTTACGACGAATTATACAATTTGGGAACTACTTTACTACCTCGGTTTAATATTCTTTACACCGTTTATGAGGATCTGAGGGACAAGAATTACGTGGTTAGATCAGGTATAAAGTATGGGGCGGACTTCGCAGTTTATAATATAGGACCGGGGATCGAACATGCTCCTTACTTGATCATAACTCTCAGAGAAGACGAGGAGATCTCACCGAACGAGATTTTAGGCTTCGGTAGGGTATCTCACAGCACTAGGAAAGAACTTATACTGGGTATTGTAAATCCCGTCACGAGGAATATTAGGTACATAATATTTAAATGGCTGAAAATCTAATTCTAATTTAAATACCTACCGTTAAAAAATTGGGTGATTCACGGTTTGAGCGGAAGGGAACTAAGACGTGGCAAACAAGACTTTAATCTCGACGAACCTAAACCGATGCCACTAGGTGATAAATGTAATTACTTATGCCCCTTCTTCAGGTGTAATAAAAAGGCTCTGAACATACAGAAGAAGTACATAAAAGGAACACCTCAAAAAATCGGCTACTGTATGTGGGTAGGGGATGTATGTATCACTGGAGAATGTCAGTATGCGTATTGTGAGAAGAGGGCTTTACTACCTGGGAACAAGTGCGCGTTTGCGGTTAACAAGAAGAACGGGGATACTGAGGATATGGAGAAAGAGTTGAAAAGGGATGAGTACGACAATAAAGTGAAAGAGCTTCTATCTAAGAAGTATGGTCGCAAAGACCTTGACTTGTTGTAGACTTTTCATCCCAATGAGTATATAACTCGTTCTCTATCCCTAACATATCGAGGACTTTCCCTACTACAAAGTCAATTATATCTTGAATATTTTTAGGATGGTGGTAAAAACCCGGTGAAGCCGGTAAAATAATACCACCGGCTTGAGCTACTTTGAGAGCATTTTCAAGCTCAATTACCCCTAGTGGTGTTTCCCTCACCAATAGAACTAACCTACCTCTGGTTCTGAGGAAGTTTAAGGCAGTCCTAACTAAAAGGTTTGAGGCAATACCGGAAGCGATCTCGGCTAAAGTCCTTATACTGCACGGGATTATTGCCATCCCAATAGCCTTTACCGTATGACTTGAACTGGATGGCGGAGCCTCAATCTGCTCTTCTAAATAAACTGAGAATGAAAATTTCTCGATCTCTGATATAAGATCAATACCGCACTCCTTCTCAGCGACCTTTACGGCACCTTTCGTGACGATTACCTCTGAGTCAAACCCCATCTCTTTAATGGATTTCAGAAAGCGGATAGCGTATATTGTACCGCTAGCTCCTGAAATACCTGTTATAATAAGATTTTTCTTCTTTCTCCAGTCCTCTGTTCTTGCCTCTTTAGCCATTCCCTCACCCACATGTTATAACATTGTTTGCTACAAAAAACCCAAGGTTTATTATTACAGCAAGTCTTTACGGTTATTGGTTCTTCATGAATGAACTTACCGCACCAACTGCACCTTAATGCGTTAGTATGAACGTCTAATTGCATTGGCATAATTTTATCTCCTGAAAGACTATATTAAATAAGTTTGTTATAATAATAGTATTTAAGTAGATTAATAAGTAGATTAAGTGAGAGTGGGAAACAGTGCAATCTGATTCAATCCGGATCAAATCGGTCGAGGAAAGTAAGATAAGCAGATACATAATCGAGTACACTATGAAAGATTGGTTAGACCTTATAGAAAATGATGTGGTAATAGTTGGAGCCGGACCGTCCGGAATGGCTGCAGCTTATTATTTGGCTAAGGCTGGTCTTAAGACGGTAGTATTCGAGAGAAGACTGAGTTTTGGTGGGGGTATAGGCGGAGGAGCGATGTTATTCCATAAAATAATCATAGAGAGTCCTGCAGATGAGATACTAAGAGAAATGGGTATCAAGCTGATCAAGGTGGAAGAGGGGGTATACATAGTAGACACTGCTGAGTTTATGGCTAAATTAGCAGCATCGACAATTTCAGCCGGGGCAAAGATAATTCATGGGATTACCGTAGATGACGTGATATTCAGGGAGAACCCATTGAGGGTTGCAGGAGTTGCAGTAGAATGGACCGCCACGCAGATGGCGGGCCTTCACGTAGACCCGATTTTCATATCAGCAAAGGCTGTAGTTGATGCGACTGGACACGATGCAGAGGTGATCTCTGTGGCCTCACGAAAGATTCCTGAGTTAGGGATTACTATACCTGGTGAGAAGTCAGCCTACAGTGAGGTAGCTGAAAAGCTAACTGTAGAAAACACGGGTATGGTAGCCCCTGGACTATATGCTACCGGAATGGCAGTGACTGAAGTTAAAGGTCTACCCAGAATGGGTCCGATATTCGGGGCAATGGTTCTCTCTGGAAGGAAGGTCGCTGAAGATATAATAAGAGACTTGCGTAACTCTTAAAGCCTTGTTATTATATTTTTACTCCAATGGCACAGCAGTTAAAGATTAAGGTATCGGAGAAGGCTGAAGGGGTAGTGGAAAAAGACATTCAAAATAACGTTTTTAACAGAAGGGAGTTGACCTTAAAAATATTCCACATAGGTACTGGAACTCCTTCTAGAAAAGAAATAGTATCAGCACTCTCTGCCGTCTATGGTGCAAAAGAAGACCTAATAGTGGTGAAGAGCGTGGAGACAATTTACGGGGGAGGTATCAGTTTAGTCAGAGTTAACATATACAAAAACAAGGAAGATTTGGAGAAAGTTGAGCCAAAACACTTAATAGGAAGGGATACTGGGCAAAAAGTGAAGAAAGGTGGTAAGAATGCCGCAAAGCAAGGGTAATGAAGGGACTAAGGCGATAGTAAGAACTTATTATGTGATTGAAAGAGATAAAATTAAGTTGAAGAATAAAAAATGTCCTAGATGCGGAAGCATTATGGCACATCATATGAAGCCCGTAGAGAGGTGGGCTTGTGGAAAGTGTGGTTACACTGAGTTTTTAGGTAAAGGGAGATGATCGTTTTAGGGATTGAGAGTACAGCTCACACTTTTGGAGTTGGAATAGTTCAGGAAGACCAGTCCGGAATCAGGATTTTATCTAACGTAAAGGATACTTTTGTACCGAAAGAAGGTGGAATGAAGCCCTCTGACCTCGGTAAACATCACTCTGAAGTAGCCCCTGAAATAGTTAAATTGGCATTAGATAAAGCAGGAGTGAGTATAAAGGACGTTGATTATATTGCTGTAGCTTTAGGACCAGGTATAGGACCAGCACTAAGAGTAGGGGCTACAGTAGCGAGAGCTCTAGCTCTAGCTTTCGGTAAAAAGTTAGTACCAGTAAACCACGGGATCGCACACATAGAAATAGGTAGGTTCACTACAAAAGCTGAAGACCCCCTTATATTATACCTTTCGGGAGGTAATACTATAATCACTGTGTTTGTAGACGGTAGATATAGAGTGTTCGGGGAAACCCTTGATATAGCCTTGGGAAATATGATGGACGCTTTTGTTAGGGAAGTGGGTCTGGCACCTCCTTACGTAGTTAACGGAGTTCATCAGATAGATATTTGCGCGGAGAAGAGCGAAAGGTACATTAAGTTACCTTATGTTGTAAAGGGGCAGGACATGTCTTATTCTGGGTTGTTAACCGCAGCACTAAAGGCTGTGAAGGAGAATAAGTTAGAAGACGTTTGTTTTAGTTTGAGAGAGAACGCTTTTGACATGCTCTTAGAAGCTACGGAGAGAGCCATAGCGTTAACAGGAAAGAAAGAGGTATTAATAGTCGGAGGGGTAGCGGCGAGCGTTAGCTTAAGAGAGAAATTAAGGAGGCTTGAAGAAGAGTGGGGGATTACTGTGAAAATAGTACCCCCCGAGTACTCAGGGGATAATGGAGCAATGATAGCTTATACTGGATTACTCGCGGCTAAGAGTAATGTAACCGTATCAGTAGAGGAGAGTATTGTAAGGCCTAGGTGGAGAATTGACAAAGTTGATATACCATGGAGAGGTTAAAGGAAATAAAAAGAGGAGCAGAAGCTGTTATTTACGAGGGATATTTCGCCGGGATACATTCTATTTTTAAAAAGAGAATTAGAAAGAGTTACAGGGATCCCGAGTTGGACTATGAGATAAACAGTAATAGGACTAAGTTAGAAGCAAGGCTAATTTATACCTCACTTATAAATGGTGTGAACGTCCCTGCACTCCTTCTAGTAGACCCTATCGAGTTTTTAATTGTTATGGAGTATGTTGAGGGTGTTACTGTAAAGGACTATCTATTGTCTTATAGTGGTAGTGAGGAAAACCTTAAACTTGTGGGTAAACAAATGGGAGAAATATTAGGAAGGCTCCACAAATTAGGTATTGCTCATGGTGATCCAACTACTAATAACATGATCCTAACTAAGGAGAACGAGATGTTCATTATAGATTTCGGACTTGCTAAAAAGACAGAGGGGGAAGAAGACCTTGCTGTAGATGTTCACGTGTTTTTACGGTCACTTGAAAGTACACATAATAAATATCAAAAGGTGTTGTTTGAAGGGTTCTTGGAAGGTTACAAGAAATTCGTTGACGCTAATAAAATTTTAGAGAAGGTTAAGGAAATCAGAATGAGGGGAAGATATGTCGAAGAGAGAAGAAGGGGGAGTAAATAGTAATGATAAGATACTTTTAGTTACTTCTAACGAAAATAAGTTCAGGGAGATATCTGAGGTCGCAAAAAGTCATGGGATCAAAATAGAGTGGTTAAACATACCGAAATTCGAGATACAAGCGGATAATCTTGAGGAAATAGTGAGATACTCTGCAATTACCATATACCAAGTGGTAAGAAAACCGTTGATAGTAGAGGATAGTGGTCTGTTCATAAACGCTTTAAACGGCTTCCCTGGACCTTATACGAATTACGTGAGGAGGAAATTAGGGTTAGAGGGTATATTGAAACTTTTAAACGGCGTAGAGGATCGTTCTGCTTACTTTAAGACTGTCATGTGTTACGTTAGCGATAAAGAGATAAATCTTTTCACGGGTGTAGTTACCGGAAGGATAAGTGAGAGGATTAAAGGTGAAAAGGGTTTCGGCTTCGATCCTATATTCATTCCGGAAAACGAGGAAAGAACTTTTGCCGAAATGAGTACGGAGGAGAAGAACAAATACTCCCATAGGGCTAAAGCCTTCATGTCCTTTCTAAATTACTACCTGAGTAAAAGAAAAACTTGAACAAAGGATTATTTATACCTTTTAGTCTCTTCAATACTTTCCTTGTTAAGTTCTTTGAAGTTCCTCTCGTAGAACGAGATTAAATAATTGTAGTCTTCTTCGGTCAAATCTGGTAAGTCCTCGACCTTAACAAACTCAACTAACTCTCTTTCATTAGTAATATTGGGGATTACAGACGATACCCTCTTGTTATACAATATGAACTTCAAAGCTATTTGAGAGAGCTTCATACCCTTCTTGTTTGCAAAAGGTATTAATTCTTTAGATCTCTCTATCGCCCTATTAATCCAGTTGATATCTTTAAAATGTCTGTGAAGTTTATGATCGTATTCTATCGGCCATTTATTCTCGTTAAGCGCGTCTGAGGCGTGAGGGACTCTTACAAAATGACCTATGTCATATTTTAAGAAATCTATACCTGGCATCACCTCTATGAGATTAAATATGTACTCTAAAGACTCATATCCCATTTTGATCGCATCTATTCCTTCCTCTCCCCATCCCAGTGTAGGTCCCAGAGCAACGCCTATAACTCTTACTTTCCCTTCTTTCTTTAAGCTCTGAAAGAAATTAAGTACCTTCTTATCCCTAATCACATTAGCCTTGGGATTATGCAGCATGAGTATATCCACGTAGTCGGTGTTCAACCTCTTTAAACTCTGTTCAAACGCAAATTTCAAGTACTCAATATCGTAATTCCCTACGGGTCTCGTGTTATGGTAAAAATCAAGTCCTATTTTTGTTAAAATGACTATTCTATCTCTCTTAGTTCCTAAAACTTTACTTATTATTTTCTCACCTAGCCCTTTTCCGTAAACGTCGGCGGTGTCATAGAAATTTATGCCGACATCATATGCCTTTCGTAAAAGCTCTTCCGCTTTGTTTATATCACTTCCCCACTCGTCTGTAACGATACTCCATAAGCCTAATCCTATTTCAGACACTTCTAACGTATTATTAACGCGTCTTAGCTTCATACTAATACCCGTCTAAAAGTAGATATGATTTTTGAGAGTAAAAAAGAATAGACTACTAATGTTAGTAAAGGTACCAGAAAAAGTGTTTGATGAGGTTCTTTCTAAATTAAAATTGCGAGTTTATGAGTACAACAGTAAAATAAAGGAGTACGGAGTGTATTTAAAGCCTTATCACTTAGTCTACAAAAACGGTAAAAAATACGTTTACATAGGGAAGTATTGGTATAAACTAGAAAAGTTCGGTGGTAGGCTCAAATGGATATATCTGGGTAAAGAGAAGCCGTTTATAGATATGCCAGACCCTCCAGAAATTCCTGATTATACAATTATTAGAGACGCTGACGGAGGATATATAATAGACAAAAAAATCTTAGATGAGCTCAAAGGAAAGTAGTGACTTAATGTCTTCAACAACCTTTTGCTTATTCTCTCCGTTTCTAATTAAAGCTAAACCGTTAACGATCGTGATAATATCTTCCGTATCCAACCTAATCAGTTCTGCTAACCCCATAACGGTAACAGGTGTGAAAGGTGAACCCATAAAGGCATTTAGAGAAGCTTTTCTAGCTTGAGCCCTAGTTATCTTTTTAAACTTAGCGAACGAGTAATAAACATCATTTGCAGTTATATCCTTACCATACGGTGACCTCGATAGTATGTCTAGAACTTCTTCCTTAGAAGAGGAGTTAGCTATGTCCCTCACAGTTTCCTTGCTCATCTTACATGTATCTGGAACTTGCTCATGCATTTTATACGCGATAAGAGAGGAATAGTAATCCTTGTAACCACATATTATCTCTCTGGCTTTTGAGATCCAGTCTCCTTTAAACGTATCTACAATCGCCGATAATCTATTGATAAAGAAATACTCTAAATAAGTGTTAATTACGGCAGCTGACTTATTACTGGCTTTTTCTAACGCGAATTCCAAAGCTTCCCTCTCAATTCCATTTAGAGAAGATAACACGTCTTCAAGGGATTGAGGCTTTATATCAGCCAGGTCTTTCAAAAGATAGACACGAAAGGAAGGAGTCTTAGATAATGCAGCAGATACTATAGCTTCTATGTCATCTAACTCTACGACATATTTATACAAATCTACGATAGACGAAGCGATTTTAGAGGATAAAGTATAATTCCTTACAGTAGATAAAATCTGTAGCGCTCTATTTTTCATATATGTCTGGAAATCCATAATAGTTTGCGGGACTTCAGATATTATACCCTTTTCTCTCAATATGTTGGCAACTTCCTTCCAGCTACTTGACTCTAATAACTCATTTACGGTACCTGTACTTAGTATCTGGCTCTTATATACTCTTGCTAATGCGGTAGCGTACGCGAAGCTCATTTACTTATATACCTCCAATAATTTGGATACTACTAATTCCACTGCTTTATCGACGTTTTTCTCAGCTTGCTTTCTAATCTTTTCGATCTCTTTCTCCCTTTCTTCAGTATACTTCTTGGATAGTTGTTGAATTTGGGATGAATAAGTTTGATCAATTTCTTTAAAAATCTGTGATATAACTTGTTCCGCAACAGCTCTAAACTGTGAGGAGAGAGACTCCGCCATTAAAACAATTTTCTTACCGTCCTCTACAGTCTTCTTTTCCACATCTTTCAATTGGTTTTCATACTTTATTATGAGGTTCGCGTAAGTGGCTAGTTTTGAGGACATTTCGTTTAATATTTTATTAGCCCCCTTTTATTGATTTCCTTGCCCTTATAATGAAACCAGTGTGAACTACACCTATATTTTTGGGTCTTGTCGCGTTCTCCTTCACTTGATATTCTCTAACGATTAATTCCTCAGCATGCACATCTACAAAGTCAAATTCTCTGATTTTAAGCACAGTTTTCTCTATTTGATTAACTGTAGGGACAAAGATTACTACTGAACCGGAAGGTTTAAGGATCTCGTGGACATATTGTATCGTATTCCAAGGGTCTGGCATATCGAGGAATACAGCGTCTACATCTCTTTCATCTATTCCTTGCCTTATGTCCTTGAGCTTGAAAGTTACTCTATCTAATAGTCCCATAAACGATAAGTTCCTTCTAGCTGTTTCCTGCATATCTTCTCTTATGTCATAAGTAATAACTCTACCTTTCTCTCCTACCGTATATGCTAAGGAAATCGTCAGGAAACCGGATCCAGTGCCAGCTTCAATAACAGTATCCCCTTCTTTAATCCCAGACACATAAATCATGTAAGATATATCCTTAGGGTATAGTACTTGTGAAGGTCTTCTCAACCCATTATAAGCGTCTAAAGGTGTAGGCCTAAGCAAATAAGCTTGCACACCAGTCGAGAGAGAAACGGTCGAACCATATTCCTTTCCTATTAATGTAGACAAGTCTAGGGTACCTTTATCTGAGCCGAATTTTTTTCCTTTCTCTACCTTCACTAGAAACACTCTTTTTGGGTCAACCCATATGACTACTGAATCACCTTCTTTTAATGGCATGTTAAAGTAAGAAAAGAATGTAAGGTTTTAAAAATCAGCTCTGATGTCGCATTTCATCCTTTCAAAAATACCAGCTCTCATCATATGTTCATCCGTTTTCTATCCACAATTCTTTTCTTATAAAGTCATTTAAAGCTGCTCTTATTACTTCACTTCTAGAAGTATATCTTCCAGTATTGACTAATTCGTCTATTGCTTCTAAGAATTGTTCGGGTAGTTTTACAGTTATTATTCTCATAACGGTCAATTAGTATGGTTTTTCTGAGATAATTTTTAAGCATTATTCCCTTGTTTACCTGACCTTTCCCACAAATAATTAAAGTACACCTTACCGATCTCTATGAAATACACATGAGTTGAGTACAAGCCATAAAGGATATTTTCAGAGGATTTTACTATTAACATTATGGATCTATTTGTTATAATGCCACTGCCGAACATTGATTCAGTGATTTTGAAGTTAATTATCGGAGGGATTTCTCTAGGTTTTATAAGTATTAGCTTGACGTCACTCTTATAAGCGTTAGCCTCTAGCAGCTTCATTACCTCTTCTGTTAAAAGTTCGTCAAAAGATATTGCGAGATAGTATATCGACGATTGCTCTTTGAGAGTTTGTTGAAAACTCATCTGCACACTATCAGGAGGTATTAACATTATGTTGTACAACGACGGTTGAGTAGATAGCAGTAATGAAAGCGGGGTTATAACTTCTTTCTCTATTTTCTCTACTGATTCAAGAATGTTCTTCTTTACAGTAGACCATACGTCAACCAAAGAGTTAGCCGCAAACATAGCTGGCTTTTTACCTACTCTCTTAATCCATCCTCTTCCCTCTAGTCTAGACAATACTGGGTAAATTTTTGTATACGAAATCCCGATTCTATCAGAGATCTCTTTAGCTGTCATCTTACCGTTAATAAGGAGTAGGAAGTAAACCTTTAGCTCATTTCTACTTATCCCTAGCCCAGAAGCCAACTTACTAATACGGCCTATTATATCATCAATAGGTAGGTCTTGTCCCATAAAGTAACGTTTAATACTCTCAAATTACTAACTTAAATTTAGTGGGAATCCAATGGGTGGTGCGAGTAAGAAACCAATTAGCAATATAGAGAAGAGATTAAAGAAGCAACAAGAGGAAACCCAGAAGAAAGCTCAGAAGAAAACAAGCAAGACCGGTAAGGAAGTTACCTCTAAGGCAATCACAGTTGATAAGGACACTATAAGTAAAGTTCAAGAGGAATTAAAGAAAGAAAAAATAATCACACCTTATGTTCTCGCAAATAAGATTAATGTCAACATAAGCGTTGCTAAGAAGATATTAGAGGAACTCGAAAGACAAGGAATGATATTACAAGTAGTGAAAAATAGGAGGACAGTAGTTTACATAACTAGCTCTTAAAACTACATGTTTTACTAAAGAGCATAAAAGTTACTCTTCTTCCTCTTCTTTTTCGTGTCTGTCTTCTTGGTTTATCTTTTTCCTTTCCATAGCTTTCATTTTCTTTATGTTCTTACACAGTCCTTGTAATATCGTCTCAATGTTGTTTATCTTGCCTATACGTTCCTTAGAACTCTCTTGCATTAGCACAGTAGTCTCTACATACAGTACGGTGTCTTCATCCTCAGCCTGCTTATAGATTAGAGAGTTAGTACTAGTTACAAAAGTAGGTGACGAGCCTATTATTTCACCGTTTTCGTCTTCTATTACCTCACCAACCAGTATATACGGTATGCCGTTCTCTAAGGTTCTAGCTATAGCAACGTACTTAACTATATCTGGACTCCTAGCATACGCCTTTATCGACCCGATAATAGCAGACGCATTACCAAGAGCTAAAACTCTGTTAATTTCAGGAGAGAAAATATCGTCTTCAGCTAAAATCCCGTATCTTTTGTCTAAAGACATGAATACAGGCTCTTTTCCAGAGGATATCCCGAGTCTCACGTCTTTTTCTGAAATAATTACCTTCCTATATTTGCCAATTATCTCACCTTGGGGTGAGATGATAAGGGTGGTAAGAAATACCTTTGGACCGGCCTGTTCTAAAATTGGACCTGCAACTAGATGGATTTCGCCTTCAGTGGCTAAATTTATCAACGTATCCGTAATAGTGCCCGGAATTTTTTCCGAGAGATTCCTTATAACACTCTTAGACTTCTTATCATTTTCATAAATTTCAAAAATGTTTCCTACTGGAAATAAAGAGGGTAAGATAACTAATTTAGCACCCCTTTCCTTCGCCTCCTTTATCAGTTTCTTTGCCTTTTCGACGTTCGCTTTTTTGCTAGCCTCTTTAAGCTTAAGGTGTAATAACCCTATAAGCATTCATTCTCACCTAATTTCATTTATTTCTTCGTATATTTGTTTTAGTACATAGTCATATCTCTCTTTACCAGCTTCAATCATATCCATCAGCTGAAGTAACTTTCTTGTTCTCTCTTCTGATACAAACTTACCGTACTTTTCATTTAAATATTTATTTACAGCCTTACCCAAAGATGTAGGAATCATTTTCTTAGTTTTTTTACTTTCTATCGCATAACGCCTCTTAAGAATTGTATTTATAATCGTCGCATAAGTGCTAGGCCTTCCGATCTCTTTATTTTTCATTTCTATGACCAAATCAGCTTGAGTATATAAATTTACCTTACTCCTCAAGAACGAACCTTCTAAAGACAAACCGAAATCACAAGGTAATGATTCACAGCCAAGATCTTTCAACCTTGAAACCAATGACTTAGATAGGCGTCTTACAGGCTGATAGATAAACTTCGTTATATTATCTATTTGTACCGGAAGGGAGTAATTCGTAACTAACTCCACATAATTCTGTTCTAGTGGTATGGGATTCCCCTCTTCATCTTTAATTTCAAACTTTACCACCTCTTTTCTAACTTTTAAGGGGACAATTTGACTAGATATGAACCTCCTGAACACAAGATCGTAAACCTTGAAATGGTTAGACGTAAGGGGTTTAGCTAACTCTAAGTCTCCATCCTCAATCATGAGTCTAAGCTGATCCACATCTAAGGGCTTAGTTGGCCTTATTCCTTCATGAGCGCCGCCTTCTCCCCAAGTCCTCGGTTTGAATACCTTTTCATAATTCTGACCTAGAACTTGCTTAAGATAGTTTTCAGCTATTGATATTCCTACGTTAGAGATTCTCGTACTATCGGTTCTGTGGTATGTTATTAGACCTAGTTCGAATAGGTCTTGTGCAATCCTCATTGTTTCTGGAGCAGATAGCCCAAAGAAATTGTTGGCATCTGAAAGTAGAGTATCAGTAGTATAGGGGGGTAAAGGTCCGAAGTCCTCAATTACCTCACTTATTTCCTTAAATGTTACTGTAACGACGTTGTTCTTTCTAACTCCTTCTTGCCTTTGGACATAGAAAGTTATATCCTCGAGCCCTTTTATTCTTCCGTAATAGACCCTAGTTTTAGTCTTGTTATACTCATCGTATCTAGTTACTATCCAGTTAAGTACTGGTGTCTGAACTCTGCCAGCACTTAAGTTTCTGTTCTCTGAACAATCTGTACTCTGATTATAGTACTTGCTTCTAGCTCTTTCTTTTTCTTCTGTACAATATTTCGGCCAGAACTCAGTTTGAACCTTCTGAGAAAGTTTAAATCCTATCCATCTGTCTTCTATTCTCCTTACTATTTGAGACTCCACGAGGTTCACGTTAAATTCTCTAGGGTTAGATATAGCTTGAATAATAGCCCTTCTTGTAACTTCATGGAATTCAGCTCTCCTAATATTATTGTTATAAGGTCTCAACGCTAAGTACAAATCCCAAGCTATTTTCTCTCCCTCTGTGTCAGGATCAGTTCCTATTAATATCTCGTCAACTTCTAAAGATAGTTTTCTTAGATTTTCTACTGTATATGTCTTATCTGTAATGATATCAGTAGTCCCGCATTTAGGACACTTACCACCTTTATCATAATCAGTGAATTGATGACCGTTTTTACACCTTTTAATTGTGTTATAGTAAGGTAGAAATAGCGCCGAATTATCTTCACTTATTTTGACATCTACTCCATAAATTCCTATGTTGTCAGTTGTGAGATCGTAAACATGTCCGCCAGACGCGGTTACCATTAGAACCTTATCCTCCAGAACTGTTTCGTAAACCCTAAGATTTCCTACTTGCCTAGTACTGGGTCTTGAAAAGAAATTAGATATGGTTTTAGCCTTATTCGGCGATTCCACAATTAATAGTACTGTTTTAACCTTTCCGAGTAAGGGAGTAATACCTCCTTCTTTCCTGATCTTGAGTATCTTCTCTCTTTCTTCATTAATACCATTAATGATCTCAGACAGTTCTGCATTTCCTATCTTCCATGAATTTAAATCAAGTTCCTTCCAGTTTATTTCATCTAGTATTAAGGAAATCTTTCTGTTAAATATTTCAAATAAGTTTCTATCGTCTACTAGTAGTATTGAAAGGCCAGTTGTCAGATCTCCACCATAGATTCTAGATGTTCTCCCGCTAGCTTGTATATAAGTTAAGTAATCAGGGATTAATATATTTCCGTTCGAGATTACAAAATCTCCCGTTTCACTTATTTTCTTAAGAATATCCTCGTTCTGGAGATAAGAGTTAACAATCCCATAAGCCTTTATTAGTGTACCATCCTCTAGTTTTCCCTCTCTGGCTTGTTGACTTAACAATGCGAGAGCTGCTGGAGATAATATCCTGATCTTTCCTCTAACACGACCAGCTAGTCTAATGATCTCCTGATCCTTAGTAATGAGAGCAATTATACTTAGAATTCTACTTAAAGTGACTAGATTTACAGTCTCTCCTATTCTGAACTTGAATTTCGGAATTCCTATGAATATTGCATATTTAATTCTCCACGGTAAATCAATTCCCCTTACTAGGATACCATAATGAGTTGCTGAGCCTATAAGGATATCAATCTTACCTTCAGCAAATTCCTCTATTTTAGAAGTGCTGGATGAAGCAACCGCTGCTATGCTAAAATCTTTTGAAAGACTTTCCTCTAAAAACTTAGCATATTCTTGACCCTTATCAACTGGGACAAATATAAGACCACCACTGCCGAGCCTCGATAATAACTCTTTTAACAATCTCATAACTTCATTATCGTTAGTGGGTAATTCAGTATAAGCATCGATTATTTTTCGCA
Source organism: Sulfolobus sp. SCGC AB-777_G06 (assembly GCA_003086555.1). The sequence continues at coordinate 31,773 of QEFN01000006.1, forward strand.
AATATATTACTGAGCTTCCAGGCTTAAAACCCATAAGTAGGGAGAAAACGGGGTTGCCCTTAGTCAGTGTTGCTGAAGAGAAAACCACAGTTTTGTTTCCTACAATTCCTTTCCTGATTTTTTCTATCTCAGAGAACAGAATGTCTGTATCCTTAACTTTCATCAGTTCCCTGACTTTGTCCATCGCATCTTGTGAAAATCCCACAAGGCGTAAAACCGCTCGTGCACTTTTACTAGATTTCAGTGCTGTATCAACGTCATCTACAAATAGAAAGTCGTATTTTAGATTAGATAAACTATCTATATGATCTATCACAAAACGATTAGTTGAGATGAAAATGTCGAACTCATTCGAATACAAACTCTTATTAAGCTCTTGCTTTTGTGACTCTGTAAGACCTGAGTGATAATATATTATTTTTGCTTCTATACCAGAATTAGAGGAAAAAGTCGACAGTCTATCAAGTGCTTGTTTAACTAGACTCTTGGTCGGAAATATTATTATGGATTTCTTCTTTTTATTTGCATAATATAATGAAGCGACTAGACCGAAGGTGGTCTTTCCTAAACCTGGTGGAGCTATAATTGCGAAACTGTCATTTCGTAAGAGCCTTATGATCCAACTCTTCTGGGGACCATAAGGGGGATAACCTATGGCCGTTCTGAATATTTCACTAAACACATTAAATTCGGACAGAATCTCACTTTCCTTTGAAAGCTTGCTCAAAGTACTAGCACTTTTCAAAGCTTTTATCAAGTCGTTTAGGCTGTGAAATTCAGCCTCATCATCAGAAAAACACCTAGTACATACTGAACCTTTACTCAGTCTGGAAGATGAAATAGCTCCTCCACAATTTGGGCAACTCGACTTATATATAGATGGGGGAATCTCCCTCAAGTTTATACTCATTATTCACTAAATTAGTTAGTTATTTAAATATCTACTACTTGGTGCCTTAAAGGCACAGATAGCTTATTTAATAACGAAAATATGATCACATCACAATATGAGCCAAAGTTTGAAGTTTAAAGTAAGCGAAGCGAGACAGAGAGACGTAGGAAAGAAGATCGCTAGGTTATCAGAAAGGGCTATGGCAAAGTTAGGAGTCCAGTTCGGTGATTACATTGAAGTGTCCGGCCCTAACGCTACTACCGTAATGCAAGCTTTTCCAGCATCTGATGATATTGACGATGACGAAATCAGGATCGACGGATATGTCAGAAAGAATATTGGTGTGGGGATTGGGGATGAAGTTATAGTAAGAAGGGCTAATGTAACAGCTGCAAATAAAGTAGTTTTAGCACCAACCCAACCCATACGTTTCGATTATAGTTTTGTAGAGTATGTTAAGGATCAATTAATAGACAAACCGGTGACTAAAGGTGATATAATTCCTATCCCTGTTTACACTGGAATCGTAGAGTTGGTAGTAATAAGTACGCAACCATCAAATTATGTGCACATAACTCCTGACACGAATGTAGAAATTAAGGAAGAACCGGTGAAAGAAGGGAGTATAAGTTATCCTAGAGTAACTTGGGAAGATATAGGAGATTTAGAAGAAGCTAAGCAGAAGATAAGGGAAATTGCCGAGTGGCCTATGAGACATCCTGAGCTATTCCAGAGGTTGGGTATTGAACCACCTAAAGGAATTCTTCTTTACGGTCCTCCAGGTGTGGGAAAAACTTTACTAGCAAGGGCATTAGCCAACGAGATCGGAGCTTACTTTATTACTATTAACGGGCCTGAAATTATGAGTAAGTTCTATGGCGAGAGCGAACAAAGATTAAGAGAGATATTCCAAGAGGCTGAGAAAAACGCACCTGCGATTATATTCATTGATGAAATAGACGCAATAGCACCTAAAAGAGAAGAAGTGACCGGAGAAGTAGAAAAGAGAGTAGTAGCACAACTTCTGACATTAATGGACGGAATAAAGGGTAGAGGAAAAGTAATAGTCATTGGAGCTACTAACAGACCAGACGACATTGACCCAGCTCTTAGAAGGCCTGGGAGATTCGATAGAGAGATTGAAATAAGACCACCTGATACCAAGGGAAGAAAGGAGATATTACAAGTACACACCAGAAATATGCCTTTAGGAGAAGATGTAGACCTTGATAAGTTAGCTGAAATGACGTACGGATATACTGGAGCTGATCTAGCAGCATTAGCTAAGGAGGCAGCTATATCAGCTTTGAGAAGATTTATACAAGAGAAGAAACTGAACTTAGAACAGCAAACTATTCCTGCTGATATATTAAAGGAATTGAAAGTGACAATGCAAGACTTCTTAGATGCAATGAAAAGTATACAGCCTTCATTACTACGTGAGGTTTACGTAGAAGTTCCGAAGGTCAGATGGTCAGATATAGGTGGGTTAGACGATGTCAAACAACAGCTCCGCGAAGCTGCTGAGTGGCCTCTAAGGTTCCCAGAGTTATTTACAAAGAGCGGTATAACTCCGCCTAAGGGTATTCTTTTATTTGGCCCACCTGGGACTGGTAAAACAATGCTGG
>QEFN01000007.1 GCA_003086555.1 Sulfolobus sp. SCGC AB-777_G06
GTATTATCATCAACGTTCTATTAATAAAGCACAAACAATTCAAATAATTCATTTTAGATTAACAAAATTGTTGTCCACACTCAATTGAATAGAAATAGATTATGAAAAGGGTGATAACCAGACAACTCAATTAACAGAGGAAGTTAAGGAATCTCATAACAGTATTACAAAGAAGATAAGTGATAAGAATTCCCTAAATGCAGATGACGTTTTTTACGAGAGACGGTTTATGTCAAAAGAAGATACTGAGAACTGTGCAAAGAAATTTCTCGATCTTATACCTGATGTGAGTCTTAAAACGTACGAGAAACTGTTAAAAAGATTTTTGGTCTGGAGAAAATTAAAATAACATAAATTCATTCACTTATAGACCTCCTAGTAGAACTAGACGAATAAATGACGAAGCTGAGAGTAATTAAAGTAGTTTACTTTCATCTAAGTTTGTTATTCTAATAATGCGTAGCATTCTATACTTTTTCATACGCTACGATTAACTAGCCTTAAAATACCCCAATCTTTACGTTAATAAACAGCAGAATTGAAACTATAGTAATCGTAGATAAATTACTATCTTTTATACTTATTTAAAGGTTAACATGATTTGGTAAAAACTTTATAAACCTATTCTCGTTACGTGTTTTTGAATTAAAATGGCGAAAGGCTCAGCTATTGTCTTCGGTGTAGTAGTCGTAATATTATTAATAGCAGCTGCGTTCGGTTTTTATGAATACTCAATAGCTAATAGCAATTTTTCAACTGCTGAATCTTCTCTATCAGCACTTAGTTCTAGTTCAGCAGCTCTCCAAAGCAGTTATAGTCAGTTAGCGCACAACTATTCTGTGTTAGAGCAAATGTACTCATCACTTATGCAGAAAACCGCTACTTCAACTGCTACATCCACTGTTACATCGACTGTTACAGTGACTCAGACCGTTACAGCAACCTCAACACAAACTGTAACACAGACTTCAGCTACATCAGCACCAATAACTATTTCACCTTCCGAGGGAGGCGCGTTAGCTGCTGTAATGCAATTCTATGATGGAATAGCTATTGAGAACCCTGCTGATGTATTACCTTTCTTAGCTCCTAACTTTACAGCTACGATAACTGGAGAACCATTCCCTGGAACTTACAACTATATGAGCTTTAACTCAACATGGTTAGCTGACTTCTTCGGTACTTATGAAACAGTTTACTTCTACACTACAGCTTTACCTACAATAACTATGTTATCGAACGGAACTTATGAAGTGACTGATGTAGTACAATATTTCGTGGCACCTACCAGCGATCCTATTTACCTGCAAGTATTCAATGCTTCTAATACTATAATTGTACAGAACATAGGAGGAAAATTATTAATAACAAAGTTAATTTGGAATGGCAATGAAGTTCCACCTTCAACTGTAATAGCTGGATATCCATCGCAGCATGAAATGCAGGCAAACCAGATTCTAGAGGAATACCTATGGGAGGTAAACTCCTTAGGCGCTGAGTTCCCTGGTAATGTGACAGCTAAGTATTTTGCTCCTAATGCAATATTACAGATTAATGGTGTTCTACCGCCAGCTCTTAAGAACGGCACTTATTCAGGCTTATCAAATATTGTAAACTTCTTTAACCAATGGGATAGCAACTTTATTTTCGCCCTTGAGTACCTACAAGACTTAACACCTAGTGGTGTTGCAATCCCACCTACAGTTCAAGTTAACTTATCACCTAATGGTAATAATGCAACGTTAACAGTCAATGATACTGTAATATTCGGATTCTTAAATAAAGGCGTACCTGGATTCCCAGCAATTTATGATATGCATATAAGTGTTACCACTTACTACGTCTATAATTCTACCGCTATGGAATGGCAAATAGAGAAGCAGGTTTGGAACGTACAAGAGGTTCCAATCCCATCTGATACTGTATACTATCCATTAGGTCCAGCAACATTTAACGTAGTAGCTGAAGACACCGTAACAGTTAATGCAACTCAAGGTGCTGTATTACAAGCAGGAAACATAATGACTGTAATCCAGCCTGGAACTTATGCATATAATATGAAGCTGAACAAGACTTTTAGTGTTTACAACTTCTCACTAATAATATTCAGTATGACTGGGATATATCCCCCCAATGGCACAGATCTAACGCCTTTATATGCATTTGCGTTTGCTATTAACGGTCAAATATCCCCTGTTTGGAGCTTAGTTACTAACGCAATGATGCCAAGTCCGGCTTACACAATAGTGATGGGAGGTAATACATACTGGACATCATGGACATGGTTCGGAGGTACATTTAACGGTACCACTTATGTAGGAGGTAGTTACAAGTTCGCTGACCATTGGATATATGGACAAGACGTAATGGCTAACATACAGTTCTTCAAACCAGTAATATGGATATTCGAATCCTCACCTACACCAGTAGGGGTAGCCCCAACTCCAGTCTCAATGACACCGTCTCCAGTATTCGGTCTTAATCCAGTAGCAAGCTACACTTACGAAGTTAACGCAAAATACGGCGGCGTAATACAAGCTGGTAACATAATTACAGTTATAAAGCCTGGATCTTATGTAATTGCTAATTCCACTGGAACTCCTATGAACCTAACAACTTACAACTTCTCAGTAATATTCTATCAGCTGAACAACGTACCAAACTACAATGGTGGAACTCCTGTTTTGGCATTCGCTTATGCAATTAATGGCTACGTAGGTACAAAGGATTACTCAACACAGCAATGGATAACGATAATAATGGCACCGTCTAATGGTGCCAAGATGTACACATGGTTAGCTAGTGGATATGTGTTCCAAGATCCGATATTATATGGTAATGGAGTGGTAGTAAACTTGACTTTCTTCAGACCCGTGCCATGGATATTAACATTGCCAGTTTCATCATCTTCATCATCTACAAGTAGTATGAGTTCAATAAGTTCTAGCACCTACTCGTCTACCGTAGGATATTAGGGCTAAATTAGATTTGATAAGTTTTTTTCTCTTTAATTTTATTTACAAATTTCCTTTGAAATTTTCTCACTTTTTCGCTTTATGACTTTGAACTCCTTATAGTTATGAGCTCTGAGACCACCACTCATATTTTTAGGTAAGTGAGTTAATTCATGAAGAATCACACCTACTTTTTGTTGACAAGATAGTATATCATATCTCTCGGCTATTACTTCGACTACGTAAAGGATTTTGGAGTTTAACACAAATCTCCATTGAGAAGGCAACATAAGTACTCTGGCGATAGCATTACTTTTAGAGTTCCAACTTCTGATAAATACTACTTTGCTTAAGTCTAGACCCAATTTACCTACTTCGTTAACTCTAGTAGCTAGGAGTTCTACGTCTTTAGCAAATTCGTATTGAATTCTTTTGCCCACGGACAAATAATTTACTTTCCACGTTTAAATGTATAACATTGTTAGAACAAAAGTTATAACCTAACGATTTCAACTCTGCCGTTAACGACCTTAACGTATCCTCTGTCGTTATAAAGATTCCTTACAAGACTTAAAGTCCCACTGTTTACACACTTGAGTTTTCTAAAGTTCACTAGGGCATGAGAATGTCCTAATATAAAATAATCGGAAAAATTACTCCTGAACATGCGGGCTAAAGTACAGAAACCTAAAGGTGGTAAATAATGATTGACTTTTTTCATTATTTTAGCCAACGAATACTGTGTTGATTCACTTAAAATTTGATGACCGTGAAAAAACACAAATTTCCTATTACCATTAACGACATCTAAGTATTCTGTATCACCTTCTATTACGTCTTCATCTCCTTTAATGTACACTACTTCTTCGGCTTTAAGCTCCCTCAAAAAATTTCTGTATTCTACTCCTTCCTTGACTACTATATCACCTAATAAGACTAGCAGTTGAGGCTTTTCTTTTTCCACTATTTTCTTGACCTCCCTCTCATCACAATAAGGGTAATGAACGTCAGAGAGTACCAAGATTTTCCCGTTTACTAATTTTATCATTAATTAAAGATGACTTTATGGGAATAAAAATCGAGGAAGAAATGTAGTATATATCATGACATTCGTAGTCATAAGACCTTCAGGAGAACTCATGATTAAGTCAAGCTATGTGAGGAAATATTTCCTTAGAAAATTAATTGCTAATGTTTCTTCTGTCATCACTGTAAAAAACTGGAAGGCTGATCAGGGTTACGTTATTATAGAAGGGGAAGGAGATATAAACAAACTATCTCATGTTTTTGGCATATCCTATTACTATACTGCCGATGAGGTTAACTTTTCTAACGTTCAAGAATTAGCTGTAGTGGCGCGTGAGAAGTTTAAAGAAATAGTTAAAGGTAAAAAGTTCGCGGTAAGGGTGAGAAGAAACGGTAAACATAACTTTACTAGTTTAGATGTAGCCAAGGAAGTTGGAAAGGAGTTATTACCGTTTAGTTCTGGCGTTGATCTTAACAATCCAGAAGTAGTTGTTAGAATAGACATCCTACAAAATAAGGCTTATCTTTATTCAAATGAGCGAGAAGGCCCTAGAGGTTTTCCAGTGGGTAGTACAGGAAAAACTATAGTGTTATTCAGTGGAGGAATTGACTCACCAGTAGCAACATGGATGATGATGAAGAGGGGTGCTAAGCCTTTGTTATTAAACGTGATATTAGGAGGAGATATACAAAAGAAGATTATAATAGAGGAAGTGAAAGTTTTGAGAGAATGGAGCGGTGGAGAAAAAATAAAAGTGTATTTTGTTGACGGAATAAAACTGTCAATTTATTTAGCAAACGTAAACAAGTTCATAAGAGTTATCATGCTAAAGAGACTAATGTATAAACTGGCTGATGAACTTGGAAAGAAATCGGGAGCTTACTCCATTACAACCGGAGAATCTCTATCCCAAGTCTCATCTCAGACTATGAAAAACCTCTTTGTAAGTGAGTTTGGCATTAATAGGCCTGTATTTAGACCTTTAATAGGTATGGATAAAGAGGAGATCGTAGAGATAGCTAGGAAAATCGGTACTTTTGAACTTTCCTCAAAAATGCCTGAATATTGTATAATATCATCTAAGAACACAGTAAGAGCTAGACTGGGAGAAGTACTAGAAGGAGAGAATAAACTAAACATAGATATAAGAGCAGTACTGAACCAAGCAGAAGTAGTTGAGATCTAGACGGTTAGGAAAATACTATCAGTACTCATACGATTATATCACCTATCAAGCCGGGGTTCTGTCATCACTTTACTCAAATAATCCAACATTAATCTCCTTGACTCTTCCGTACTATCATATATAACTGGAGGTTTTTTAAAGTAATATCCACATATCTCTGGGATAGCCCCTCCTATCCCTTTATCTTTTAATACTTTCGCTATCCTTATCAAGTCTATCAAAGGGGTTACAGCGTTAAAAGAATCATAAGACTTAAAAGATATGTCAACCCTTACGGGTATACCTATGGAGTACTCCCCCTCTATAACCATATAACTCACTCTTCTATCTCCTAGAAACTCAACGTAGTCTGACGTCCCTGCAACAACGGTCGCACCGTTCGAGTGCTTAGATATATATTCACTTTTTATTCCCTTCTTCAGATCCTTTCTCCATTCCTCAAGTGTGACTAGCGTCTCGGTAGTTCCTGAAATATCTATCTGATAAGTTCTTGTGACCCTTACACCTTTGCTTTTAAGGAATTCAATAATTCCAGTGTGTAAAGCTGTCCCACCTATTTGGCTTAATAGGTCATCTCCTAGCAAAGGAATATGTAAATCCTTAAACTTTCTATCTAAGCTCTCAACTATCGAAGACGGAGTAGCGTTTATAAACGCTGAGGAAGCCATTAACGACTGTTGTGCATAATATTCGCTAGCCTTCTGTGCTCCAGTTGGCAACAAGTTCACTACTACATCTACTTTCTCCTTCTTTAACTCTTCTGAGACGTTTACTGGGGGAAGCTCCGACTCTTCTATTATCCTCTCAAGTACTCCTTCCTTACCGTCTAACGTCTCTCCCCTTACAACAATTATGTCGCTCGTTACCTCTACTTGTTTAGGCACTACATTCGGCTTTTCGAAAATAGCTTGCGACAGTCTTTTCCCTACTTTTCTCTTGTCTATATCAAAAGCCTTAACAACCTCGATATCTTCTGGTTTATAAGGAAGTGAGGTAAGAACACCGTATATAGGTTTGCCTTGTTTAACCCATTCGAGCGACTGTAGTAAAGCACTCGCTACATTACCTATACCTACAAGGGCTACTCTTATCAAATTAACACCCCAAAAATCAATGGGGCTATTAATCCCACTATAATACTTAAGATTGACGCCACTAATGCCGAACTTCTCTCAGGAGAACTGACTCGTTGAAAATTACCCTCTCTAAACATCTCCCTTATTGGCGGTATATAGTAACCTGCAGCTATTGCACTGTTCAAGAAACCAATTAGAGTGAGCCAGGGCTGAGAGAAAGAAGATTCCAACACGAAAAGCTTAGCCCAAAAACCTATAATAGGTGGTAAACCTAGTAAGCTCAGTAGCAATACTGACACTGCAAAGGCTAATGCCTTATCTACAGCTGCAATTCCTCTGAACCCCTCATAGCTACTAGTTCCACTAATTTTTTCCACATGTGAAAGAGCTAGGAATAGACCTGATTGAGCTATAGAATACGCTAATAAATATATCATCAATCCCGCTAATCCCACACTCTCATCGTACGGGAACATGGCTATCGGGATTAGCATAAAGCCTACTTGGGTTATACTGCTGTAAGATAACATAGCAGCAAAATCCCTTCTCGAAAAGGCTGCAACGTTTCCAAAAACCAAGCTTGCTACCGCAATAATAGTAAACATCGCAAAAACGGTTAAAGATACTGGGTAATTCATGGGCTGTATGTAATATAGAATGACCACTAGAGGAGCTATACCAACGATCTTACCCACACTAGAGACGAAAGCCACTGAAACTCTATCAGCCATTGAGTAAACGTCAGGTAACCATCCTTGGAACGGGAATGCCCCTATCTTGAATAGAAAAGCTACTGAGAAGAACAATATACCTAAGATCACCAGTGTCGAATAAGACATTGACGCATCTAAAGACAAGTTATTTATCCCTAGCACATAAAACGCTAGACCCACTATCATGAGCGAGCTTGAGAGCAAACCCATTACAAGATATTTAACTCCAGCTTCAGTAGAGTTGTAGTCCTTCTTAAGCATAGCTATCACGTAAGTTGCTGCCGATGCTATACCCCAAGAAGCAAATATCGTCAATACGTTGTACGCAAAGGCTAAATAAACTACTCCAAGGTTTGTTAATGTAACCAGAGATAGGAATGAGCTTCTATTATCCCAATCCTTTAGTTCTGTAACTCCTCCAGCTATCACTATTAATGATGCAAGTATAGAGGCTATAACTATGAAGTAGCCAAAAGGAGTCAAGTATACTGAGTAAGAGAACAGAGAATAATCATAGTACTTTAACAAGAAAAATGCTAAGAATACGAAAAGAGAGACTAGTAAGGTAACAAAAGTAAGGTAGACTGACCGTAAGAACCCCTTTTCCTCTCCGTTATCAAGGAATAAGACTACAATAGATGATGATACCATAATTAATGAAGGAATAACTAAAGGTAGGTAGAGAGAGAATTGCATCTATTTACACCCCCATTATGATTATTAAGATAAAGATTAGGACTACAAACCCACCTAAGTAAAGTAAAATATAATCCCTCAAGACTCCAGTGTCTGTAACCTTGACCAAACTCGTTCCCACATTTATTATCCCTTGAGGTAATTTGACGTTTAGACCCATATCAATTACACCGTGTTCAAAGTCATTGTAAAGACCTTGGGCGAACTTGAAGCTAGCAATCCCCAATAAATCGAGGATCGGATTTACATACCAGCCATAGTAAAGGAAGTTTGTCAAAGGTTGAAGAGGAGTCTTACCCATATCTATTCCGTTAAGATACAGACCTAAGGATAACAACAAACCGACTAAAGCCCCTATTAATGATATCAAGTCCAAAGAGGTGTAACTAGCGGAAAGACCCAGTGATACTAAGTAAGGTTGGATAGATACGATAAACAATAAGCCCAAAATAATTGAAGCTATAACTGTGAAAGCCGGGGCAACAACCATTAGAGGGTGAATATGACCTTCTTCGTGGACTTCCTCGCCATTTTTCCAAATGAATGTTTTCACTATATATCTAATTATGTAAACTCCGCCTAGTAATTCCACGATCGCATAAAGAGTTAGTAAACCGGCGTCTGATACCAAGTTTCCTATAAGGTTATGAGCCCAGAAACCTATCAAAGGCGGAACGCTAGCGAGGTTTAGAGCGGCTATCAACTGAAGTATGAAGACCGAAGGTATTTTCTTGTAAAGTGTTCTGAAGACCCCTACGTATCTGTTTTCAGTGTAATGAATCACACTTCCAGCATTCATGAATAGCGATGCCTTGTATAAGCCGTGGGCTATCATTTGTATTAAACCAACTATAATTCCCGAGCTTAGGAATACTAAATTGCCAGTGGCTGAAGCAAGTAATGCCCCAACCGATGAAGAGAGTATCATAAGTGATATTTGGTCTGCTGTCGAATAGGCAAGAATTATTTTTTGTTCGTTTGCTGCCAAAGCACCAGTACTGGTATAAATTGCAGTAAACATGGTTATTCCTATCATAACGCTCATCAGTATAGTGGTTTGCGGATCAGGGTATAGGAGATAAGGATACATCAAGAACGTAAGAATAGCTCCTAAGTTTACCATAGTGGCAGCGTGTATTAAAGCACTGACGGGCGTAGGACCTGTCATTGCTGTTAAAAGCCACTGTGTTAACGGGAACTGAGCACTCTTCCCCAGTCCGCCTAGTAGTATCAAGAATAGTATAACCCACCCGTATGGTAAGAAATACACCGTATGTATAGCTGTAAACAGCCCTTGATATAATAAGGTAACTCCTGAGTATTGAGTACCGCTTGTGAGTAATAGTAAGTACCCAAGCCCAACAATTAAACCTACGTCTGCTAATCTCGTAAATATCATAGCCCTTATACCACTTGTGGTTGGTCTCGACAAGTATTCTATTCCGAGTACTTTTCTTCCGAAGTCACCTACCACGTTCCTATCATTATCGTCGAGCCAGTAACTTATTAGTCCGTAGGATGCTAAACTTGTTCCTTCCCAACCTGCTAAAAATAGTAACACGTTATCTGCGAATACAACGGTCAGCATAGAAGATACGAAGAACCCGAAGAACCCCCAATATCTTCTTAGCACGTTATCTTCCTTCATGTACCCTATACTGTACAAAGATATGAAGAAAGCTAAACCCGATACAAAGACTCCTATAATACTCTGAATTAAGGAGGAACTATAGACTAAGTAACCGAATAGAGTGAACGCTTGTGTCTGACTGAACAACGGATTACCAAGGGAGGACACCAGATTCTCGACTGACAAAACTAGGGAAATACCTATGAGAATAGTTACCACAACACCTCTTACATCCTGATTAACACCCCTAGGTAGTAAAAGAGCTATAAGGGAGCCTAAAGCAGGTAGAATTGTAATCAGGAATAGAGAAATATCGGAACCTTGTAGCGTTTGTACGAAGTTCATGAAAGAGTTAACTAATAACTGAGGGAAGAAAAAGAACAATATACTGACTACAGCTATTAACGTCATCGGAACCGTGTATTCGTATGCTTTATCTAAGTCTTTCTTAACCTCCTTAACGCCCCCATATACTTTTTTGAATAAATAAGTACCGTAGGCTGAAGACACTCCTATTGCTATCATCAGCAATGCGACAAGTAATATTAGCCAACCTAAGCCTATGATCCCTGATAACTGACCTACAGCAAGTAATAGCAAAACTTCGCTTATCAGTCCAATAGAAGGAGGTAGACCTAGAATATTCAAAAGACCTATAAAGGCTAATGTTGAATGGAGAGGTGATACGAGATATAATCCTCCCAGTTTTTCTATATCTCTCTCTTCTAGTTCTGTTATTGATGCACCTGCACTCATGAAAAGTAAAGCCTTACCAAAACCATGAGATACGTAAATTAATACTGACGCTAATACTCCTAGCGGGAGGACTTGTAAAGTTGAGTTAATCCCTAAAAAGAAGGAGACTGAAGCACCCAATAGCATATAACCCATCTGTGAAACACTAGAGTAAGCTAAGAACCTCTTAAAGTCCCTTTGAGCTAAAGCATTAAGACCTCCGTAAATCATCGTTATAATAGCCCATCCAATGAAGATGGGAGCTAGGTAGTAAAACGAAGGAAATAGGTAGTAATATAATATTACAACGTAAATACCTAAACCTACCATATTAGGGCTTAGCAGTATCGATATGGGAGTAGGAGCCTCACCGTGCGCATAAGGTAACCAAATGTTGAAACCGGCAATTGCACCCTTTATTAGCATTCCAATTATACCTATAAAGAAAATTAACTCGGCGTAAGAGATAGTTGAGTAATCATAAGGAACTCCGTAAGATGAATAAATGTCCATTTTACCGGAGGTCAAGCCCAGAATAACTATAGAGGTCAAAGTCAAGATTGTCCCTACGTGAGTCCATATGAAATACATTAAACTAATTCTCCTTCTGTCACCATAGCCATAAAGAAGGATAAGTAGGAAAGAGGTGACTAGAGCTACCTCTAGGAATACATAAAGCTCCAATAAATTAGTGGAGATGACTACGTAAAGCATAGAAATTGCAAATAACGTGTATAGACCGTAATATAGACTCCATGACTCCTTACCTAACTCGTGGAACTTTTTCTCCATATATCGCAAGGAGTAATAAGTTGTTACGAGGGCCACTAACAAGATTGTGATCACAAAGGCATAGTTGAAATCGTTTACAGTAAACCCAAAGCTCCCTATATCGCTCGCTACATAAAACGTATAATAAAGACCGTATCTAAATACAAAATAGACGTTAACTAGGATAGATAATACTGCGATAACCCCGCTTTGCTTACCTCTAACAAAAAAGGTAATTAAAGCGAGAGTAAAAGATATAATGAAAACAATTAAGGTCAACATTCTTCATTCCACCTCTAAGCTACCTTTAGACCTATAATATAGAAATATAGCTGCGAAAGCTACAACAACCTCGATAAGAGCCATACCAATTGCAAAAATAGAGAAAAATATCGGTAAATAAACTTTATTCAGGAGGGATGAAGCTGAAAAAACCATAAGGATTGACGCGTTAACAATAATCTCAGAGGACAGTAAGATCCTGATTATATTCTTACTATTTACTAAACCGTAAGCTCCTATACCAAGTAATATTGAGGCTACAGTTAAACCCAAATCACCTAGTATCATGTCTTCTCACCTCTAGCAAGGGATAAGGCTTCAATCATAGTAGTTAATAAGGCTACAATCAGAATGACTGTTGGGAACCAATACTGTTGCAAAAAAATATTTGCAAATTTTACTAAACTGAACACAGTGGACTCCGCTGAGGCTGGAGATATAGACGAGAACGTCACAAATAGCCCTATGTAAACTAAAGCCCCCACTGTAACAGCGGCTACGCCAGCCCAAGGTATCTGTGCTTCCTTTACTTCTAACCCTCTAAATATTACAAGTGATATGGAAAGAAATACTACTGCAGAACCTACGTATAGGAGCAAGTGAAATGCTGAGTAAAAAGCATAGGCCGACGGGCTGAGCAGTGCTATAAGTACAGCTATAGCTATTCCTAGAAAGGCAAGCCCTATAGAAGCATAGAATACGTTTCTTTGTCTAGTTATAAATATTGCTGAAGCTATGCTTAATATTGAAAATAGAAGAAATAATACTAATTGAAGATCATTCGTCTGGAACATATCTTATCCCCTTCTTTTCATCTATTATCGCTTTCACTTTCTTTACGACACCTTCTACTGGGGCTGGCTCATCGAAATCTTGACTAAACCTATCTGGTCTAAACACTAGATCTCTTCTATTAGTAAATGTAGCATCGTGAACTCTAGTCTCCTTAAGAGCATCTACTGGACATACATCTACGCAGAAACCACAAAACACACACCTCCCATAGTTGATACTTGGTAACTTTTTACCCTCCTCAGTGACCATTTTCATAGCGTCTGCTGGACAGATTAATGCACATAAAGTACAACCTATACATATGTCCTTGTAAAGCCTTATCATTCCTCTATAACCAGTAGGCAGACTCAATGACTCTTCTGGGTACTTTATTGTTATCCTCTGCGGAGATATCATATATTTAAGCCCTGCACCTACTGCTTGAAGATGATCTGTGAAGAGCCTAAAGGGATTCTCCTTTTTATATTCTTTAATTTTCGGGTTTTGTTCCTTTACCTTATCCATATCCATCCCACCACCAAACCTAAAATAATTGAGGCAAAAGCTACGGGTAATAAATACTTCCAAGACCCACGTAGGGCTTGGTCTAACCTGTATCTACCATAAACACCCCTTAAAAAAACTGAAAACCATAAAACTAATATTGCCTTTATTGACGTGATTAATGCTCCAGGTAGTCCTGAAAGAGGTGCCCAACCACCCAAAAACAGATCAGCAAATATGAAAGAATAAGCAAATGTGGCTATGTAACCTCCACCCATAGCTAGAACAAACAAGAAACCGCTATACTCTGTTGCAGGCCCTAGCACTAACTCAGTATCAGCCTCTACAATGTCAAATGGAAACCTACCAGTGCCCATTATCATCCCTACAAAGAACACTAAAGCCGCTAATGGATTAGCTATGATACCTGGAATTCCAGTAGCTACCACTCTTGCTATATCTAAAGTGTGGTACTCTAGGGCTATTGCTACAACTGCCATGAGTATTAGAACGTCGTAAGATACAGACAATAACGATTCCCTAACAGCACCTAAAATAGCAAATCTGTTATTCGTAGCCCAAGCTTGTAGAAGTATAAATATTGGAATTATAGCCAATATGCCAAGCACTAGAACCATATTATACTCGACAAAGTAACCCACTAAAACCCCTTGTCCTATTTCGGGGTCGTAAAAATCATAATAATAGGGCGATAAAACAGAACCGCTTTGTGGTATTGATGAAAACGGAATTAACACCATTGGTATAAAACTGAATGCTAATGGTAATATAGGGGCTAATACGTACAGAGTGGGATTTACTCCGTTGGGTATTATTATTTCTGAGAACACTATTCTAATTGCGTCTGCTACTAGTTGTAATAATCCTCCTGTCCTCTTGGAGACGTATAATGGACCTATCCTCATCTGCACTCTCGCAGCTGCTTTTCTCTCAAACCATATGGTTACCAATAGTATTACTGTAGTAAATATTAGCCCCGGGAATATTATTACTGCAAAAAATGAAGGGTAAAAGAGATAGAACTTTATCAAACTAATTATATGGGAAAGGGACAACATTACCTATCCGCCTCCGGTGGGAAGTAATCCAAACTACCGTAAATTGCAACTAAATCTGCATATCTAGCGCCTTTAGCTAACTGCTTAAACACGTAAATCATACGATACGAAGGTGTTATTATCCTTAGCCTATAAGGTTTAGGTGAGCCGTCGCTTACTATATAATATAATAGTTCACCCCTAGCTGCCTCTACCCTACTTACAGCTTCCCCCTTAGGAGGTCTAAATGATGCATAATATCCAGGGAATACTATTTTTTTCTGACCTTCCCACCATTTCTTTAACCTAGTTGGGGGAATTTGTTTAAAGAATCTATCACTTAGAATGTTACCCTCCGGAATTTCCTTTATAATTTGTTCAATCATCCTCATACTCTGCTCAACTTCTTCGAACCTGACCAATAGCCTAGCATAAGCATCACCTTCTTTATAAACGGGTATCTCAAAGTCTAGCTTACTATATGCTGCATAAGGCTCTATCTTCCGTACGTCATAATATACACCAGAAGCCCTAAGGTTAGGACCTACAGCTCCCCATTTTATCGCATTTTCATTAGTCATCACTCCAACGTTTTCTAATCTACTCCTTATATTAGGATTATTAACGAATATCTTATACCAGTCCTTAATTTTCCTTCTTTGATAAGCTAGGGCTTTTTCGATCATCTCCTTTATTGCTGGGGTCAAATCTCTCCTGACCCCGCCTGGGATAACATAGGAATTGGTAACTCTTGCCCCGGTTAAAGCTTGAAGTATCTCTACCCACACTTCTCTATCTCCAAACCCCCACATGAATGCCGTTGAGTGACCTAAGAAAATCCCAAGAATACCCGTACCGTAGAGGTGACTTGCTATTCTGTTTATCTCTGCAGCAAGAGACCTTAGGTACTGCGCCCTTTCAGGGACATCTACCCCTAATATTTTCTCTAAGGCAAGTATGTACCCCAAGTTCATGTGGATTGAATCCAGTATAGCAGGCCTTTCGACCAAAGGAATCAAGTGCATATAGTTCCTTATTTCGCTTAGTTTTTCCACCGCTCTATGCACATATCCTACGTCTAAATCTATGTCCTCAATAATATCACCGCTAAGTTTTACATAGATTCTCATATGCCCTGAACCAGGGTGCTGAGGACCTACGTTAAGCTCTCCTTGTACTGGAATAATATCCACTTGTAGACCTGAAGGTTCAGGCTGACTTGTCAATAAACAACCCCTCCTGTTTTAATTTAAAGCTCTTCCTCAGTGGATATACTCCTTCAAAGTCTTCATCTAAAAATAACCTTTTCAACTCAGGATGGCCTTCAAATATAATCCCTAGCATTTCGTAAGTTTCCCTCTCACCAGTCCACACACTTTCCCAGATGGAATAAAGGGAAGGAAATTTAGGATCTTTGTAGCTAGTTTTAGACTTAACGGCTAATATAACTTTAGTGAGCTCAGGAACAGAATAAGAAGATACATGATAAACTACCTCAAATTGGCTCTGCTCGGGATAATCAATCCCTGTTACACTCTTAACGTGATCAAATCCTATTTCTTTTAGATAACTGGCTACTTGAATGATTTTAGATTTGTCTACCTCTACATATCCTCTCGTATCTGATTCGGCTTTTCCAGTAACCTTAAACTTTCCAATTAGGTCTTGAATAACCTTTGAGAGAAGAGACTGAGGAACTTGCTGTGAAGACGACATTATATCACCTCCTAATTAACCAATACTGTATTATATTAACTTGCTTTACTGCATAGTACAGAACCGGATAAAGGACAGTTATAGTTGTAAACACTATTATTAGGAGATTCCTAAGCAGTATAAACGAGGTAAAGTAGGATGCCTCAGATATCGAGAACAAAAGAACAATGATCGGTTCAATTGAGGTGTATACTAGTAAGTACCCATAATACTGAAGGGGAAACCAAAGCCTACCTTCTCCGAAGGGAATGTTGCCGGCTTCAAATCTACTGACCTTTAAAGGGTTAAATTTCCCCTCTACAGCTAGAGATAGAACCTTATATCCGCCATAACCTGCAGCTAAGAATAGCACGAGAGGGAGACCAAAGGCTAGAATTGCCTGCGTAAAGGCCATCAGGAATATTCTAATTTTATCACCTAAAATACCTTTCTATCAATTGTTAGGAAAAGATAACATAAACTAAAAAAGAGATTTAAACTAAAGCTCTCTATTTCTGTTCATTACTACTTGAAGATAAGACTAATTAATGTGATAGTTTTGAATTTTGTATACATTTATAAATCCCTTCTTTCGGGACTCCTTCTATACAACGCC
The DNA here is from genome assembly GCA_003086555.1 of Sulfolobus sp. SCGC AB-777_G06. The sequence continues at coordinate 15,718 of QEFN01000007.1, forward strand.
TCGATATAAACTCCGTCCTCTCGTTTATTGAGTCAAGAGTTATCGGCGTGTCACGTATAAAGTTCTCGTGAATTATACAATTCGGCCCAGCATAACGGAATAGTCTAGGGTGTACTTTCTTCACTTCTTCGAGCATCTTCCATGCTACCTGACGTATCTCCCACTGTGCCCTCGAACACAAACGTAGGGCAAAGAAGTTGTAAAGTTCTCGTGCGTTCATGGTCACAACAACGTTCGTGTTGACACCGTTCGGTAAAACGTAACGGGCATCTTCTTCAGGTACACCAGCTTCTAGGAGTTTATAATAGTAGTTATATGCTTCTCTATACGCTTCCTCTACAGTTTGCCAAGCCCGATTCTTAGTAGAAGGCGGTATAACAGGCTGATAATATTCGTCGACTGGTTTTGCAAAGCGATGACTCATTTGAGTATACGAAGCGATACGGTGCCTTACAAGTTGATGAGACGCTACTCTTGAAATACCTTCAAGTGAGAAAGTGTATACACTATGTTCAAGCACAGACCAATATCCGTGAACTATTGCATCCCTTATCCATTCCTCTATTTCTTCATCACTCATCGTTTGTGCATGATACTCCCACCCTTTTCTTGACCTACTCATTTTTGCTGCAATTGCAATAGTTCTCTCTCCATCAACTGTATAAGAAACTAACGTGACTTTCATTTATATACAAACTTACTCATTATCTAAAATATATCGTTTTTCTGTCAATATTACCTTATTTAGCATCTTTTAAAAGAAACATAGAATAAAAATTTAACTTGTTATAGAGCTTAATTTCTCTACGAGCCTGGTGAGAATTGCAGAGTTCTTCTCAGCATCTTTCTCAGTTTGTTCTAATGCCTTTTTAACTTCTTCATTGTCACCCGCTTTTGACATCCTCTGTTTATATACTACTATTTTGTTTAACTCGTCTTGAAGCGAATCAAGAACTATGTTCATTGTGTCTTGGCTAACTCTTGCTGTTTTGAGTGCTTTCTCTTTTAGGCACGTGAAGTGTACTACTGCTTTATTTGATAAAAAGGTGAATAATTCGTCCCAGTATATTGGATTCCCGCATAGCCCGCAGCTCCATTTAGTTTGTGGTCTACTCATTAGAGAGAGTAAGTTATTAAACTGAAATAAGCATTACGGTATGTATGATATCCGAAAAGACACTGGCTGACGCAAAATTCTATGGAAAATTATTAGCTATATTCTTTGCTTCTGACAAATGTAATGTATGTGACGAATTGTTTGAAAAGATAAGTAAATTACAAATAGCACAGAAGTTTTATTTGATAAAATTAAACTCAATAGAGTACTTACAATACACAGTAAGGTATAGTAGAGGCATAATACCATCTATAGGAATAATAAGCCCTGACGGTAGACTATTAGGAATAATAGAATCAGAAAACGTAAATTATATAGAGGATAGACTAAGAGATATTTATTCAAATAGGGACAAGATTGTGGGAATATTACCCACAGTACCGCAAAGAGTAGAGGATGTTAACCCGGTAGAATTTTATGATATCCTCAATTACGCTATTGATGGTAATCCAATAGACTTCAGAGGTGTTGAGTTTCTTAAGTTTTATTCTAGACTACATAAAGAATACGAGAAAATCTTAAAACTAGTCACACCTGCAGACCCAGTTGCAGATTTTTTATTATCTGGAAAGAAGCCGAATTTGGATGAAAAATACACCTCTAATCTAGCGTTAAATGTGATCTTGGGAATTGAGACTGATGAATATTCTAAAAAGCTAATGGAAAGAATTAAGGAAGACGGAAGCGTTGTAAGGAGTAGTAGAGAAGAGGTCTCCGGTCTTTTAATAGACCAGGCTATGGTAGGCAATGCACTACTAACGTTGTATCAAAACTCCTTTAACGATAGTTACCTTAGCCTAGCTATTAAAGTAGCTGAATGGATATTGAATAACTTAGCTGATAATTTGGGTTTCAGAGATTGTAAAGCAGAAAATGACCTTGTGAAACTACCGGTTTACGAACCTATTGCTAACTCTGAAGCTGCAATATTTTTTGCAAGATTATGGGCTGTAACTGATGACCAAAAGTACTTAGAAAATGCTAAGAAAGCTATGAACATAAGCTACACTTTAGGTACTGATATAAGGGCTTTGTCAAGAGTAGCTATAGCCTATCTCAAGATAAACGAACTAATAAAGAGTAAAGAAAAAGTGCCTGATGACATAAGGGTGGAAATCGTTAAAGATAACGGATGCCTGGATTTAGAGTTTAAGTTTAAGGACAAGTGTTATAAAAGTATTGAAGAAATAAAGAGTACAATCTAATTTTCAGAGCTTTGTATAGATTTTATATACATATTTAGCTAATTGCCTTCCTGAACCCCCTTCACACACAGTCCTAAAAGCTCTGAATTTATCAACAGTCTCTACTTTGCTCACATACTCAAATCCGTAGTTTCTAAGGGTAGACGGCGCGTAAACTGAAGATATCCCGCTCAAAATCAGGTGGTCAGCTGATATCCTCTTAAGTATACTCTCCGTATAACCTGCTACCAATGCAGAAGCAAATATAACAGCAGTATTACATGTCTCGGAAGTCAGTGAGGAATACGGTTTTATTATTACTTTGCCGAGGTTCTGAGTCTCGGGGTTTCTAAAATCATAAATAATGATCGAGGAGAATTTGTTGGTTTCTACCATAGGGGAGTAGCCAAATAGGCAAAGTTTATTTCCTTCCATAACATCCAATGGATCGCCCCTTTCAAAGGTCGGTAAAACACTTATCGCGTTTAACACCGATAATGCTACCGACCTCTCTAGCGGGTTTGAAGTCAGTTTTTCTACTACCTCTTCAGCTTCTTTACCCATTATTTCTCCACTCATACTATTTTCTCCGTCTAGTATTGTGTGAGAAATCCCAAGATTTCCGTCACTAAGTAGGCTTGCTGTAAAGGCAACACCTATACACGAATTTGTTATTTTTTTGCCTTTTAATGCAAACCGTAACTCATTTATTATCTCATCTAAAATCATTACTTACTTAATGATCTTGAAAAGTAAAAAATGAAATGATTACCTCACAGATGAGGATGTTCCACCCCTTGCGATCGATGAGCTAAACCCGCAAAGACTGATGATGAAGTGGGAAGAACCTGAGAAGTGAAGAACGCTCCTTGTCTGATTTTAGCTTAATTTATTACCTCTTATGTTATAAATTATTGACGTGATGACACCGGGCACTAACGAGTCTTGATGAGTTCAGGACCACCACTGAAGTATTTTCTTGCTATTTCAAGAAAAGGATCAATCGTTCCCTTTAACGATAACCAGTACAAGCTTGTAAAGGATCTCTTAGCCGAGTGGAATATACTAGAAGGACCTAAAGCCCTGCTTTTATTATAGTTCATATAGACAAAGTAACCATTACTGTAGCCTCCATACACTGCACACATCGCACTACCGTCAAACTTAATCTTACCAAAACCCATAATATCATTATATATGCTTTGAGCGACGTGGATTGCACCGTAATGGGCTATTGCTCCCGTCTTAGGAGGTAACATAATGTTCGTCACATCTCCTACAGCATAAATATTATCAAAGCCATTCACCTTAAGAGTCTCCTTATCTACGGGGATAAAGCCCGTAGAGTCTACTAAGTTACTAAATTCCTCCGCTACGTATATAGGAGTATCAATTAAGGCTAAATCGTAGCTTATCTTTTGTCCGTCATCAGTTTGAATTACTTTATCTGAAACATTCACTGTCGATATCTTTGCTCCCCTTATAATCTCTATTCCCAGTTCTTTACTCCTCTCGGCTAACTTCGAAGCCATTGGTTTTTGCAGTTCTGGAGGTTGTGCCACTGGATTAATAAAAGTAATTTTTGCTTCGGGGAACTTCTGTTTGAGTAAGAATGCCAACTCAAAGGGTGCGGCTGGACATTTGATAATACCGTAGTATCCGATAACAATCTTTTTACCCGAGAAGGAGTCTATCATTTGCCTTAATTTTAAGGCATCCTCTTCGCTGTGCCAACTAGGTAATGCACCTTTCTTATTTTTAACCCCCGGGGAAAGAACTAAATAATCGAACTCTATTTCCTTACCCTTCTCAGTAACGACCTTTCCAGTTTCAGGGGAGACTTTTGCAGCTTTGTCTTTAACTATTTTAACTCTCTTATCTAGAAGACTACTAACCTCTCTTTTTATGCTTTCAATCCTTTCGTGACCGACTACAAAGTCCACAATACCGGGCTGATAAAGACTATAATCTGAAGGTTCTATTACCGTAATTTCAACTTTATCCCCTAGTTTTTTTGCCAACTCGTTTGCAACTACAGAACCAGCATTTCCGGCTCCTACAATTACGACTCTTTTTTGCATATTTTATAAATCATGATAATTTGATTTAAAGTTTTTTTACAAAAACTAAGAATTAGGGTATGCCTAAAATTATTTTTAATTTATCAGGGAATAAGTAATAGCGTATGAAAAGAGTAACGATAGAGCGTATGAAAAGAGGGGCATTACGATTTATGGTTCTTTCATCCCTCACTGAAAAACCCATGTATGTTTATGAAATTATAAAAAGCATAGAAGGGAAGACAAACGGTATATATAAGCCAAGCCCTGGCTCTATTTATCCAGTCCTGAGAACTTTGATCAAACAAAATTTAGTTAAAGTAGAAGAGAGAGAAGGAAAAAAGATATATATCTTAACAGAAGAAGGAAGGAAAAAATTCGAGGAGATGAAAGCTGAAAAAGGATTACTAGCAGACGATAATCCTATGAAGAGGAAAATCTTGGACTCACTATTTGAAATAGGTTTTATCCTATACAAACACAGAAAAAAACTAGACGAGAAAAAAATGCAACAAGTTATCGAGATCTTGGAGAAATGTAAACAAAACGTGGACGACCTTTTTAAGGACTGAGAAAGTCCAAAAGCTTCAGGCTCTTCTCAGCTACTATCACTGGGTCTTTATCAATAACATATATTGTGGGCTCCTTTCCTAAGTCTCCTAAGTCAACGATATACTGAGGGATTTTTCTGAACTTCTTGTAAGCCATTTCTACCATGAAGTTCATAGTGTGATGCTCCATTTTTCTACTTTCTTCGGGCTCTTGTTTTCTATCAAAAATATAGGTATCATCTTGTGGTAAATTCCTCACTATTTCTTCGTAATACTTCAAGTTTATTGCACTCCTTTTTTCTTCCTCATGTTTCATAGCCGTTATTATAACCCTAGCAATGTGATCAGAAGCACCAAATGCCGGAGGTAAACAGTATATAACCCTATTAAAAGCTACAGTGAGTCTACCAGGGATCGCAGCTACATCTTCAGTAGTTTTAGCCCCTTTCAAAGCATAACCGAAATTTGTACGTATTTCGGGGATTAATAGATAAGACCTTTCGTTATTGGTAAAAATATCTACAGCTTCTTTTAACCTTTTTAAGACCTCCGCTCTTTCATCCATACTTAAATTTCCATTTGTAAAAATTAAAAATCATCACAAGGATGATGAGAAGACCACCTTTGAACCGTGAAATCTTCTAGTCCACCTGACTAAGTATTTGGCTTTGTCTTTAACACCGATAGAGTTGAATATAGTTCTTGACCTGCTGGAACTACGATTACCATATTACCTCTTTGGGAAATATCTGAAAGCATCTCTAAGAACCTTAATTGTAAAGCTACGGAATTATTCTGATAAAATGTCGAGGCTTCAGATAATATAGATGCCGCTTGTCTCTCTCCTTCACTCAGAATTATCTTAGCCCTTCTAAGCCTCTCAGCCTTAGCTTGTTCAGCCATAGCCGATAATAGTTCTTGAGATAACCTTATGTCCCTAACAGTCACATTCGTTACTTTTATACCCCATCCTTCTGTTACTTCATCGAGAATAGCTTGAAGCTTCTTGTTTATTTCTTCCCTCTTACTTAAAATCTCGTCTAGTTCCATCTGTCCTATTATATCCCTTAAAGAGGTCTGAGATATATTCAAGACAGCGGTTTGATAGTTACTTACAGAGGTTACGGCTTTTAAGGGATCTATTACCTTGTAATACACTACTGCGTCTATTGTAACCGTAACGTTATCTTTTGTAACTATTGTCTGAGGAGGTACGTCAACGTTAACTATTCTTAAGTCTATTACTATGGGCTTATCAACAAATGGTATTAGAAATATTACTCCTGGTCCCTTAACTCCTAATACTCTGCCGAGCCTTAATACCACTGCTTTTTGCCATTCGGCAATAACACGAAGAGATAATGTTAAAAGTATAATAACAATTACTAGCAGGAAGATGACCCCTGTAACATCTCCTATTAATGACGCACTCATACTCTAAATTATGTATTCAGTGCTTAAATTTTAGTAGGATAGCCGATATAACAACTCCTATACTGAAAGCTAGAATATAGAGCAACAATATGTAATTTATTGATACTTGTGCGGAATATTTAACTGTATCAGATTTATTACCGAAAAATGAAGATATTGCCTTCTTAAAATTATAATGAGTTATGAAGTTAGTCAACTCGTCATAAGTGGATTTTAAGACTGAAGAAAGCGAAGAGATATAAGGAACCGAGACATAATAAGTTGAGGCTAAACTAAAGTTACCTGCAAAATATATTACATAAGTACTTGAGTTATAGTTAAACTCTACAACCCCGCTTGAGTTCGTAATATTTATCCCAACTGTCGTGAGAATTGAAGAGAACGAGAACTTTTCTAACTCTATTTTTTGCCACTCCAGAGGTTTCCCATTATAACTTAGTTTTACGAAAATTTTGGATCCATTATTTTCAACTTCCAGTTGCGGTTTAACGGGCCATAATACTTTTGCATTACCTTTACCGTAACTTAGTTCTGTATAAGGAGCACATATGTCTGTTAAATTTGATGAGGAGTTTATACCAATTGCACTTTCTGCCGTATCGAGACCTACGGAGAACGCTTGAGGAACTATTTCAAGTTTATTATCTGTCTTATAATATAGTTCCTCTGTGCCATGGACGTACATCTGCACTACACTCCCCCCACCAGGACCTCCAAACACTAGCTCCAGATCGTTCGGAACTCCCCTGATCGACAAACCCCCTATCTGAAACATACCCCCTATAGGTACACGATAATATATTGACACGTTATTCCCTAAAGCGTACCCGAAGTCTAAATAAGTTGAGTTAACCGTCATAAAGAGTGTGAGGGAAAAGGGAGTATTAACCTTGAAAGTAGGGCCTAGATAACAGATAACACCTAGTCCTTGATAAGTAGATACAACCCCACTACTAATATTGGTAGTGAAGGGGCCGCTTAAGTCCCATACATTAACGACAAATGTTACGTCAAAGGTACCATTATTAACTTGATGAAAGAGAGCAACGTCTTGTGCCCAATACAACCCATCTACCATAGCGTTTAGCTGCAAAGACGCGTTTCCGTTTGTGAAGTATTGTCCGTTAGGGAAATAACTACTACCTATATACATCGAGGTGATATTAACAACCCCTACAACTTCATCAGTATAGTATATCGACGTTAAAGGAAAAAATGACATACCAACTGGGTAAGCTATTTGAGACTGAGAGTGAAATTCTAAAGCTAAGGCCATAGGTGCTATTAGAATAATTATCAAAAATATTGATAAAAGTTTCACAAACTTATTACTTCCCTTATTAATTTAAGTATTATGGTAAGCCATATTGCAATACCCATAATTCTCATTCTCGTTGTGATCTTGCTCCTAGTGTTAACGGGACAGTACGCTGATCCAATCGTCGCAATACCCTCACTAGCGATTGTAGGTTTCATATCTTATAGAATTTTTTACGTAGTTTGGAAGACAAGAGGAAGGAACTTGTATACATATACTGGTAAGTTAGGTAAAGCATTAGACGATATCTCACCAGGAAAAGAAGGCTATATTTTAATTGAGGGTGAAAGGTGGCTAGCAATATCGGATGAACCAATATCAGAGGGGGATGAAGTGATAGTAGTAGGAATGGAGAACTTAAAACTAAGGGTTAAGAAATATACTCGTGTTAGAGCTTGAACTTAATAAAATTCTGAAATTACGTTCTTACCCTAATTACCAGATAGAGGAACTGATAGAAACTGACGATAAAGGTGTAGAAAAGAAGATTATGATAATTACCTTCGTCCCTCCTAGTATTTCAGACGCGAGCGGTCTCGATAACGTGGATACAGAGCCTAAATACATCGAAATTAGGGGAGAAGTGAATGAAGTTACTAGAAAAGTAAAAATAGTAAAAGCTGAGATAATTGAGGGAAGTAGGAGGAGAAAACTGGACGAGACTGAACTACAACTTTGGGCGGAATATGTCATTGGAGGTGAGTAGAATTCCGTATTTGTTCGTTTATGGTTCATTAAGATTCGGCTTTGAGCTAAATCATTTTTTAAGAAACTCTAGGTTTGTGGGGTTAGGGTTCGCCGAAGGCTTTAAGATGTACGATCTTGGAAATTACCCGGGTGTAGTTAAAGGAGATGGAATAATCCACGGAGAAGTTTATGAGGTCTCCGATGAAACCCTCAGAATACTCGACCAAGTCGAGGATTTTAACGGAAGTCCTGATGACTTGTATGTAAGGGAGAAAATAAAGGTGTACTTTGATTATAAAAGAAGATACAGTCTAGACAACGTGAACATTTATGTTTACAATCAAACTATAGAAGGAAGAGAAGTTATAGAGGATGGCGACTATTCTAAATATGCAGGAATGCCAGTAATATTAAATTATTTTGCATATGCTGAAAACACCAACGAAGAGATACTTAAACAAAGAGGTGTCACAAAAATTTTCAAAAAGATACCAGCAATAATCCGAGGCTATAAGATAGTATTTAACACACCTTGTAGATGGGGCTATTGTGCAAATTTGAAGACTGAAGAAAAAGGAAAAGTATGTGGTTATATATACCTCATGTTAGAGAGTGAGCTTAACTCATTAGATAAAGCTGAAAAGCACCTCATAAGGTATATGCGAGACGTGGTAAAAGTTGAAGATGAAAACAACAACGTTTACTTTGCTTATACATACTTGTCTCCGTCTGAAGAAGGAGAATTCGAGCCATCACACGAGTACGTTAATTATATACTGCAAGGAATAAAAAGCGGATGGAAGAATTGTATCAGTAGCGGATTGGAAAAATACACGTGATGACGCCCGCCCTCAAGTGATTGAATGATATGGGAACCCGAGACTGATCATTTTTATTTTAGTAAAACTTCATTCTATTTTTCAGTGATGAACAAACCCCTGCCTGAATAATGATGATCCTGACCGATTCTGATATTAAATTAGCATTACATCAAATATTATACCCAATCCCAGAACCACCGAAGAGTATATGTTATAATAGAAAGCTTTCCCGAAATTCCCTTTAGCAGCGAGATAATAGGCATATGCCATTATTAGTCCATGTAAAACAGTAGCTACATAGGCTATATATCCTAGGCCGTAAAAAACGTCCCCAATAAACGCCAAAACTACTGACAATATCTGGTTAAAACCAGCAAAAGGCAGAGCCTTGTTTCCTAAAAGTACAGCAAAACTGTGAAGACCCATACTTCTGTCGAATTCCGCATCGGGTATATGATTATATAAATCAAATCCTACAGCCCAGAATATTGCAGATAGAACAAAAAACCACGGTACCCCATCTAAGAGTGAGACAATGGAGTGAACGTATAGCCCTAGAGAAGCTACTGCACCGCTGAATATAGCTAACCCTTGAATAGTAGCTAAGTGATAGTTTGCGAACGCCGTATATCTCTTCATATAAGGGTATGTCATTACCACTACGGCTACAAGGGGGGAGAACAGGAAGGCGTAAATGTTTACAAAGTAAGCAGACACGAAAAACCCCAAGAGCGAGAACACAATTAATATTTTAGCTTCCTTGACCGTTATCTTCCCCGTAACTAGAGGCCTTGTCCTAGTTCTCGGATTTCTAGCATCTATATCACGATCAGCTAAGTTATCATTAGTCATTCCAGCGGTCCTGAGGAAAAATAACGACAGAAAGATCAGGAGTAGTATTGAAAATGGGGGAATTTTCTTTATTGCTACAAAAGCACCTAAATATGCCATAGGTAAACTGAAAAAGGTTTGTTCTATTCTTAAGAAACGGAAATAAATGTATAACTTACTTCTACTTTCAGTAGCTCCACCTGGATCCCAGCCGTGAACCATTTGTTAATTATTAACTTCAGGGACTTTTAATTTCTTGTTATTAAGTTGCAAATAATAATCTAACCCCTCAATTAACGCCATTACACTAGCCTCGATCACACTGGTAGATACTCCCTCGGTCCTCCACGTCTTCTCGTTGTCCGTAAATTCGATGGTGACCCTTACCACACTTTCTGTATTTTTAATCTCTCCGGGGAGTATAACCCTATAATCCGTCAGCTTAACTTTACCAATTTCAGGATAAACTTTCTGCAATGCTTTTCTCATGGCTATATCTACTGCATGTACGGGACCTACTCCCTCTGCTACTTCTAATTGTCCGTTTACTTTTACAACTGCTATTGCTAATTCCCTCTCGTTAATGACTTTCCAGTAGTCTACTTTTATAAGTGGTTGGTATAACCCTAACTCTTTTAGCGCTATTAGGATCGCCGATGCAGGAGCTAGATCAAAACTATATCCCTTGTTTTCAAGTTCTTTTATCTTTGCTAAGGCAGACCTCAATCTGGGATCTTTCTTATTCACTTTTATTCCGACGTTCTCTAGATAAGTTATCAAGTTAGATGAGCCTGAGACTTCAGATATTACAAACCTTCTGGTGTTTCCTACTAACGAGGGGTCTATATGCTCATAAGCTCTGCTCACTTTCATCACTGCGTCCGCATGCACTCCTGCCTTATGAGTAAAGGCGAAATCACCAACGTAAGGCTGATACGGGTTTGGATGCAATCCGGCAATCTCATAGACTATACGTGATACCTCTTTTAACCTCTTCAAACTTTCTTTTCCTCTCAAGACCTCAAAACCCATCTTTAAGGCCAGATTAGGAATTATTTGGATTAGATCGGCGTTTCCAGTCCTTTCCCCAATACCGTTTATAGTACCTTGAACGTGTCTCGCCCCGGCAAGAATACCCATTAGGGTGTTAGCTACTGCGCAACCAGAGTCATTATGCATGTGTAAGCCGACTTTAGTCTTCACGTTTTTAACTACGTCGGCAGTTATCGCATAAACCTCGTGAGGCAGACTCCCTCCGTTCGTATCTGCTAACACAAGTACATCGGCTCCTGCATCTTCGGCGGTCTTTAACACACTCAACGCGTACTCTTTATCTTCCTTATATCCTTGATAGAAGTGCTCGGCGTCGAAAATTACCTTTAGTCCGTGAGATTTTAAGTAACTGATGCTATCGTACACCAAGTCCAGGTTTTCCTTTAAACCTATCTTTAGTACATCTGTAACGTGGAGAGTCCAGGACTTTCCGAAAAGGACAGCAACTTCAACATCAGACTTGATTATGGCATTCAGGCTAGGATCTTCCTTCGCAGGGAATTCCTTTCTTCTCGTACTTCCGAAAGCCGCTACCTTAGCTTTAGTTAAACTGTACTTCTTTATCTCCTTGAAGAACTCCTCATCCTTAGGGTTTGAACCCGGCCAACCCCCTTCTATATAATCTATGCCTAATTCGTCTAACAAGAGGGCTATTCTTATTTTATCGTTTAAAGTAAAGGAGATATTTGCAGTTTGTGCTCCATCTCTCAGTGTAGTATCTAATACCTCAACAGATTTCGTAAACACCGGTCATAGGTTTACATTAATTAAATAAGAATTTAAATTTTGAGTATAGGACAAGATATCCTATGAACAAAAACTTATCATTTGTATTAATAGGTATTTTGATCTTTGTTATAGGTCTGGCAGGTAACTTGTTGATGCCTTTTTATATACCCTATTACCACAAGTTAGATACCGAACTTGTTAACCATACTGTAAACCTGAAAATTAACCCTGTAACCACCGAAAAAGTTATCAACATAACAAGTAACTCTGAAAATAATACCATATACGTAGTAACTAATAACACGAACGTGAATATTTTTGTATATTATAGTAACCTAACTCTAGCCTTAAACAACAGTAACGGTTTTATAGCCGCTAGGGTTTCTCCAGGTAATTATATAATTGCAGTAAACAATCCCACGCAGGTATCTCAATACGTGTCTTTTCATTACGCTGTCATACCTGCATATGAGTTGACAAACTTCGATAGCTATTCTTCAATAGCGGGTACGGCAACCGAATTTATAATGGCTATAGGAGTAGTAATTGCTGGGATAGGTTTAATAAAGATAATGTTTAGTGGGAGATTAGGAACTATACTCGATAAAATATTACAGACCCCAGAAAGAGGGAAGAAAAGAAAATAGAGGAAAGAGTTCCACTTTAATTTCCGGTCATTTAAATCCATTAACCGATTCGTAAAGGAATTTAATACCATCAATAATGAAACTAGGCCCCTGATGAGCTAAAAAGTCACCAACAGTGAAGACCACTTTCTTCTTCTTAACTAACTCTTCTAAACCTCTTTCTCTCATCCTTCTTTGAAATCTCTCCTTTTCATAATCCGTAAGCCTTTTCGGTTCATATATTATCAAATCTGGATCTCTCGACAAGACCTCGTCATCACAAGGGGTAAAATAAGCCTCGTCCTTATCATCGAATATGTTCTTGCCGCCTACTAAACTAATCGCGTCACTTACATGAGTAGGATAGCCTGGGGTTATAACACCGCCTAGATCAAACTCTACATAAACATTCACTCTATTCTGAACATCCTTCTTTTTGTATCTAACAAGAGTATCATGTAAATATCCTGCGAGTTCTCTACCTCTTTCTTTAGCCCCAGTTGCTAACGAGATTATTTCTACGTTAGTGATTATCCTGAACACCGAGTTAGTCACACCTAACGGATAAACAGTATATCCCTTATTGATTAATCTCTTAGTAAGCTCCTTTTGGGCACCAGTAGTCGTAAAAATAATATCTGGCTTATTCTCCTCAAGAAAATTCTCATTAACATGAGTATAGCTACCGATCTTAGGCTTTTTTCTAGCTTCCTCAGGTCTGTAACTGAAAGCATCAGTAGCTATTATTTTATCTCCTAACCCCATCATAAACAGTGCTTCTGTAGTTGCGGGATCGAGGCTTACAATTCTTTCAATCCTATCGGGTACGGAAACAAACTCATCAAGGATCTCATTATACACTTTTCTCATAACTTCAATACACCTAAGCAAGTTTCGAGACCTAAAGCTCTCTTAACACCTTTTAAAACAACCTTACCCCCGTAATTTAACAACAACGATTCACACGTATCGCCTTCAATCACAGCTACTTCAGCACCTATTAACTTAGCTAGAGACTCTACCATTCTGTTTCTTACTCCCGTCACTATTACATCAATTCTCTTTTCGTTCAGATAAATTGACTTTAACGTTAACTTGATACTGTAAAGGATCACCTCAATTGGGATAGGTTGAATAAACTTCAAACCTACTATAACTTTATATGGTTTTAGGGTGAGCCCCTTACAACTGTTCTCCCCTACCAATATATCGGCGTCACAAGGAAAGTCAGCCTTCTCATATCCCTCGGGAAGTATCAACCCATCTATTCCGGAAGAGTATACATAAACCCTACCCCTCTCTATCAGCTTCCTATTCACATCCCTTAACATTCCTTTCCTAGTCCAATATAACCCGTTTATCCATGAAAACTCCTGAACACTGTAAACACCCATCTCAGACGTTTTAGATGTAAGAACTAAAGTACCGTTTGTGATATCTGATATAATTGAAGCGATAAAAGATATACCACTTTCAATATTAGTTAAGGGGACTACGTATTCGCCGTTTTCAGATACTGAAATAACAGGTTTTGAATCAACATATTTTACAGCCCTTGAAATAGGTCCTACCACTACTTTCAGATTCTCCCCTCTATTTAACACGTAATATCCCAAAGCATCTAGCCCCTCCTTAATTTTCTCTGCAGTTTCCGAACTACCTACAACTTTCACTCTAGTAAAATACAACTCGTAATACTAATACGTAAAGATGTTATATAAACATTAACATGTAGAATAAAAACATTTAGAGGATTTTTTAATAAATTACCCTATTTAAATTAAAAATCATTTACTACCCCTAGCTTTTACTACCGTAAACTTCTCCTTTAATATTTCAGTATAATCAGAACCCATATCCTTTGAGAACTCTTGCAAAACGGGTAACAACTCTTTATACTCCGCCTCACTAAGCTCTCTATACTCAAACTCGGGTATTCCTACTTTCTCTTCGAACAACCTCTTAGCGTACTCTTTAGCTTTTCCCTTAAGCAAGTCCATTACCTCTATATATTCACGTTCTCGTAAAGACTCGAACTCTTCCTCATTGATTAGGTTTTCTAGTAATAGCGCTTTTAACAACTTAACTACTTCGACCTTAGGTGGTTGTAACCCTATTTTAGACGGGGAAACCTTACCCCTTATGTATATTCTACCGCCAACCATTCCAGTTCCTACGAAATTCCCTACCGGCTCACGCCTCACGTTAGTCCCTAGAACTACTATTACACCGCCAGCCATATACTCCCCGAGATAATCGTCCACCATACCCCCGATCACTAGGTAAGGTCTCCTGTCCTTATACTCACGCATCTGGATTCCAACTCTGTTCCCAGCATTACCCTTTACAAACACTTTACCATTCTGCAAAGTTTGAGCCAAAACGTCCCTCGCATCACCATATATAACTACCTTTCCTCCGTGCATTGTATCACAACAGTCGTCAGCTACATTCCCATAAACATAAAACTCATTATTCTCGTTTAAGTTAGCCATAGAGTTACCTACAACTCCGTATAAATTTACCCTGACTCTATTAATTCCCAAACGCTTAAAGCTAATTCCTATAAACCTGTGACCCATTACATTAGCCACAGTTACCTCTTTTTTGCCCTCATTCTTTACCACCGATGCGATCAATCTGTTTAGTTCATTATAGTTAACATTCTTAGCGTCAATATCGTACTTCTCAGGAATAAATATAGGAGGAGGAGAGAACGAACTCCTCTCCTCTTCATCCCTCCCGTACTCTATTACACCTTTATTAAGAGAAGCAATGAAATACGAGCCGGGCTTCAAAGTCCAGACCTTAGCCTTAGGACTTATCTCCCTTATCTCGTTTTCTTCACTGGCAACATAATAATAGCTCTCGTCTTCACCTATTATAGCAGGCCTGAACTTAGACCTATCCGCTAAGGCTATTAAATAAAGGTCGTCACCGGAATCGTAACCTATTACTGCAGTGAAAGGACCGTCAAGCCTAGCGTTACGGTAATAATAGTCTAACTCCTTGTTTATCACCGAAAACCTCCTTGAGGGATTTACTAAAATTCTCGTAGCCTCTTCAACAGAAAACCCCTCGCTCAACAGCTCCTCGAAGAGAAAAGCGATTACCTCGCTATCAGTACCGACCATTCCCTCCCATCCTCTCTCCATTAAGAACTCTAAATTGGCACCAAACGAGCTTACATCACCATTGTGAACTATTGCTATGTTAAAGGACGAGAAGGGATGAGACCAATAAGGATAATGACCAGGTGAGTTCGTAGGTTGTCTAGTATGAGCTAACCATAAGTCTCCTTCTAACTCTTCTACCTTGTAAGTAATCGCTACATCTCTGGGATATCCTACCCCCTTATAAACCTTTAAAGACGAACCTATACTATATATCCTCCCCATCCTACCTTGTTTCCACATTATCTCGTTTATGTTTCTAAAGGCCTTCCTTAACTGAGTCAAATCTGAAATCGTTATCTCATATTTACAATCACAAACGTCCCCATCCATATACTCGATCTCACGGGACTTTACCTTAATTCCGTGAGACGTGAATATGGATTCGAGTTGGGAAGGATCCCTCTCAAAGAACACCTTAACCACATATTTATTATTAGAACTCTTATCAAATACTGCAAAGCCTGCGCCCCTATCACTCCCCCTATATCTTACTCTTTCTATTCCCCTTACCACCGCTTCGCCCTTAATCTTCGGTGCGTTTTTCTTCCTTAATACGCCTAAAACACCACAACCTGATGGATGGATCATAACGAACCAGCCACCTTAACTCTCAGTTTTTTCAATACGTAAGAGTTCAGGTTAACGGCCCTCAACAATTCCCTATTTCCAGTTAGGGAGGACTGTACACTATATATGCCTGCAGCACCAGCTAACAGTGCTATCTCCTTCTTAAACCCTGCTATCAAATTAAAGGCCTTGTCCTTTAATCCCGACCTAGAACCTTCACCTACCGCTACGTCCAATACCTTATGAGTCATTATAACACTATCAGCTCCCAACGCCACAAACTTAAATACGTCTCCAGAGTCCCTTATCCTACTGGACTTCGCTATCAAGTCAAACTTCTTCCTTACTCCCATCTCTTTGAGCTTAGTATCAACTTGTGATATTACTATTTCTAGATCTTCATTACCTATATCCTCGTCGAATATAAATCCTAGAACACCCTTCAACTCCATTACCTCTTCTATAGCCTCTGAAGAGGAAGGCAAATACACGTAAGTAAAAGGTTTATAATCTTGGCTCCACGTTATAGCTCCTTTACCATCAGAGGTTATAGAAACTTCTGAGTATCTGATGTCCGTCTCCGATGAGAAAACTCCAGAGCTTAGAGCTAGAGCCGCCCAACTCAAAGCTTCCCTCACTTCAGACTGGGCATCAGTAACGTCAAATATTATAGGTAAAGACATGTAGAACCTCCCTTGGGCCAGATAGAAGCTAGTATCAATATCTTCTCTATAGGGATCTATTGAGGGTCTAGTCACCTGAGCTCCATCTGACCTCAGCCAGTCAACGATCCTAGCGGGTTTTTCTACATCAGGCGGTGCAGTACTCCCCATGCTTGTTATCACGGGCTCACCTTTGTTTATCAACTCGTGAAGATACACTTTCCTCCTCTTGCTCCAAAGCTCACCTAATTTCGGCGGTAACTCCTCCTCTTCACCTTCTATTCCTAAGACTTCAAGCGTCTCCCTGGATAACCCTTTACCTACTAATAAATCCCTCCTATTCTTTAATTCCTTCAGACTGTTAAGGCCTAGGTTTTCGAGTATGTTAGCTAACTCCAATGTAAAGCCTCTAATATAATTATTTAGAGTCTTAAAGCCGAACTCCATATCGAGTTCCCTAGTCCCGTCT
>QEFN01000008.1 GCA_003086555.1 Sulfolobus sp. SCGC AB-777_G06
TAGTGAACCAATTGTTGACAGAAATGGATGGAATAAGAAGTCTTAAAGAGGTAGTAGTTATAGGAACGACAAACAGGATTGAGGATATTGATCCAGCCTTAAAGAGACCAGGTAGGTTTGATAGAATAATTTACATGCCTTTACCAAATAGAGAAGAAAGGGAGGACATCCTTAGGAAGTATATAGGAAAAGAGGAGTGTGAACAAGTTAACTGTGCTAAGATAGCTGAAATTACAGACGGATTCAGTGGTGCTGATCTCGCTGCTGTAGCTAGAGAAGCTAAACTTAAAGTTTTGAGGGAGATAATTAAAGGGAACGTCCAGAGAAAACTGACTTATGAAGACTTAGTAGAAGCAGTAGAAATGGTTAAACCTTCTTTAAAGCAGAGGAAAGATAAGAACTCAAATTCTGATCAAGAGATACAATGACTTCACTTAGCGTACTTACTTTTTCCAAACTTGAATTTATACTTTCTAACTTTTTATCATGAGGATTTATTCCTATTCTACTACAGAAGTTACTTGAAGCTGCAATATCTACGTTTCTTAGTTTTCCCCTAATATCGAAGAACATAGTAGCTTTTCCCATACAAACAAGAACCATGTCGAGGGATGCACTACCTAAACTTCTGAGCTTATAGTCCTTGACTTGGCTTAAAAACTCTTTTACCGTTTCGAATTTACTCCTCGAAAAGTAAGCTAAGATAAGTGTCTTTTCCGGTTTTCTAATATTTTGTACTACCTTGTCATTAATATAAGAGTACTTTTCGTCGTAAGAAAAAGTGTCCATTGTGAATATATTCGTTATGACTCCAGTAACTGATTGTAACAAGTTATTTTCATCACTTCTGTAAACAGCTATTGACACTGAAGACCACGGAATACCAGAAACAAAATTAGTACTCCCGTCAATGGGATCAATTATTGCTTTGTATTCGTAACCTGAGTCTTCTACAGTTCCCGCTTCCTCTGAAATAAATTTGAATTTATAACCTGTTTTTCTCATAAGCTCGAATATGTATTCTTCGCTCTCTTTGTCAATCTTCCTAGTCACGTCATCTTCATGTGTAGCTATAATTTTCGCAATATCTGATGAATCTTTTTTCTCTCTTAAGAACTTAGCTACCTCTATCCCTATTTTCGTTATTTCATCTCTCTTCATTTATTTTTTCCTCTTCAACTCATTAAGATACCTAAAAGCCGAGTGAGCAGCTACAGCACCTTGAGCGGCTGAAGTTATGACTTGCCTGAAACCTAACCACATTCCCGTACAATCCCCAGCGGCAAATACTCCTTGTATATTAGTCCTCATCCACTCGTCCACTTTTATATATCCCATGGCGTCAGTTTCAAGTCCGTTAGCTCTTGCGAAATCCGTCGGTGGTTCAAACCCTATCTCCACAAATACTCCATTAACGTTTAGTTCCTTAGTTTCTCCAGTCTTCACGTTCTTAGTCAGTATAGACTTCACTAATTTATCTCCCTTAATTTCAGTGACAACGGTATTGAGGATTATCTCGACATTAGGCTTTGTTTTTATATTCTCTAGATAGATCGGTTGTCCCCTGAACTCGTCCCTTCTATGAATAAGGTATACTTTAGTCGCATACCTTGATAGAATTTCAGCACCTTCTAAGGCCGAATCACCACCACCTATAACAGCTACAACCTTATTCTTAAATAAGGGCGCGTCACATATCGAGCAGTAGGACACACCCCTCCCTGTAAACTCAGCCTCACCCGGTACATTAAGTTTTCTCCTCTTTACTCCTATAGTTAGTATAACACTCTTTGCTTTAAATTCCCCTTTCCTCTTAGCCTTTACTACGAATTCATCCCCGTCCTTCCTAATACTTTCTACATGGTCTAAGACTACTGGGACGTTGTATTTCTCTATGTGCTTATTAAACACTTTTATCATGTCTTGGGCATTGATTCCGATTAGTCCGAGATAATCGTCTACTTCTCCTGCCTCAGTGAGTTGTCCACCAGGGGTCTCCCCGATAACGAGTGTCTTGAGCATGTATCTTGCGGCGTAAAGTGCAGCACTGTACGCAGCCGGACCGAGACCTACAATAATTAAATCAAAAATTTCACCGGGTTTAACATCAGCCGATTTTGGTATAAGACTCATATTTACATTTCACTCCTCTTCGAATTTAAGGCTTTCTGAACTTTCATTTATAAGGTGCTTTTTACACTTAAACTTTGTGAAAATACTTTTAGTAACTGGTAAATTAGCGTTTAAAGCCGTCGAGGAAGTGGCTAAAAAGATCAACGCTGATGTTTTAGTTTTGGATTATCCAGTTGCAGCTCTGATGACGACGGAGTACATAGCGGAGAGTCTAAAGAAGTTTAAGGACAAGGTGAACAACTTTGATTTTATTATAATTCCGGGGTTGTCAAGTGGGGATGCAAAAACCATTGAAGAAAAAGTGGGGATAAGAGCCTACAAAGGTACTGAGGACATTCACGATCTCCCATTTGCGTTAGATCTATTAAAGAAGGGGTATGAATTGTCTACAGTATATCCTGCCGATAAATTTATCCAAATTGAGAGGGGTAAGAACCTGGAAGACACTTTGAGAAGTGTCGAGGAGTCTGGCTATTACAAATTCGAGGTGGATAACGTAAAGATCCCTGTTGTACCTCCCCCTTTTAGGATCTTTCTCGAGGTCGATGCGACCAAACCGTGGAGAGAACTCGAAGATGAGGTATTAGAGAAAATAGACTTTATAGATGTTTTAGTCCTAGGCTTTCCCAACGGTCATAATGATTTAGACGATGTTAGGAGTAAGGTAGCATCTCTGAGAGAGTTAATACCTGTCGCTATAGATTCTGCATCTCCAGAGGAGCTGATTGAAGGTGTCAAAGCCGGAGCAGGTTTCGTGTTCAACCTAAACGAAGAGAACATCGAAAAACTTGAGGTAATTAAAAAGGACGCCTCATTTGTGATCGCACCTTATTCAACGGAGAATAGGGCTGAAATCACGCTTAAGTTGTACGAGAGGGCTAAACAAAAAGGTTTCGAAAAAGTAGTACTGGACCCCGTATTATCTCCACCACTTTACGGAGTAGTTGAAAGTATAATTGAATTCAAGAAAGTGAGGGAAGCCATAAAGGATGAGCCAATGCTCATGGGAATACTAAACGTTACAGAGCTAATAGACGCGGACAGTGTTGGAGTAAATGCGTTAATGACTACAATAGCTGGAGAGTTAGGTGTGGGGAACTTACTAATTATGGATAAGGGTAAGACTAGGGGGTCTGCACTTGAAGTCAAGAAAGCATCACAAATGGTTAGCATAGCTATGAAAGAACATAAAGTTCCTAAGGACCTAGGAATCGATTTACTTATCCTTAAAGACAAAAAAAGAGGAAAAGTGGATACTAGTAGTACTGACCTTTACTCGCCCGAGATAGTTGAAGGTCACATAGAGCCTAAGGATATGGACGAAGGTTTCGTAAAGATTGTTAAGGATAACAAATATATCTACCTCAACTGGTACGGAAAGCAGAAGTTCACGTTAATAGGGGCTGACGGTTTGAGTATCGGTAGAAGACTTCTTGAGAAGACTAGGGTAAATGCGGAGCACGCACTATACATAGGCTATGAGTTAGCTAAAGCCGAGATAGCTCTTAACTTGGGTAAAGAATATATTCAAGATAAACCACTCTTCAAACCGTATGGATATAACAGCGTCAGTACCGAACGTAATAGAAAAAACGGCTAAAAATAAAAAATTAAGAGTTTACATCGCATCAATTCCTCCTATAGTTACTCATGACGATTTTTTGGACGAGTTAAAACGTAACGGATTCAATATCTCGGATGCTTGCAGATATGATAAAGCGCTTTGTTACGCAAAAGTGTTCGGCGGTGTAGTGATAAGTAATGACAAATCGTTCATTCATGTGCATCT
Source organism: Sulfolobus sp. SCGC AB-777_G06 (assembly GCA_003086555.1). The sequence goes on from QEFN01000008.1 coordinate 3,923, forward strand.
GGAGGGTTTCGTTTATGAAGGAAATAAGGGAGAACAATTTTCCCCTTGTTCCTTCACTGAAAACCCTTATGCGTGTTATGCTTTTGACGACGGTAGTGTTTTATGCTTCACTAAGGAAAAAAGGGGAAAGTTCATAGATAATATAGGCTTAAGGCTAATAGTTAGATAGTCAGTCAAGGATATTCAATTATTGCGTAACTACCTTCTCCTTCATATATCTTTAATTTCACGTTATACTTACCACCTAGCTTTCCGAAAATTTCCTTAGCTATTTCAAATCCTATATACTCAACCGTCGGATAATTAGCTTCTATAACTTTTATTTCAAGCTTAAAGGGGCCTGTTATTGAGACCTTTTCTAAGTCCTTTTTAGGGATCAACAGTTTATGATCCCACTCCTTAATAATTTCAAGTAACGTAGTCTTTAACAGACCGAAATCTATTACGAAACCTGTCTTAGGGTCTATTCCATCTCCCTCTACTTCTGCTGATATTTTGTACGTATGACCATGTAACTGGTCGTTACCCTCTGAAGAAAGCGTATAGTGGGCTGAATCGAATGATAAGCCTTCAACTCCTACCCTTACTTTCATTTAGAGCCCTCCTGATGTTTTTGTTAAGATGTTCCCATAAAGACTCGCTTAAATACCTTATTTCATGGCATAAGTTGACCAACTGCTCTTCTTTCTTAATCTCCTCGATAGTCTTATATACACTCATGAGCTCCTCGAACCTACCCTTAAACACTACTCTGTCTTCGTATCTAAGAGTGTCGGAGCCAATAGTGTAATCCCCTCCAACCTCAACTATTCTGTAAAAAGAATAGGCAAGCTCGTAGGTGTTAACTCTAATTGGCATTCGAGACTCTAACTCCCTTATCAAAACGTCTATCCTGTCTTCAATTAGAGATTTAAGGGAGTCTATGACCTCTAACTGTTGTCTGAAAGCCTCCACGTTTAACAAATCCTTAAAACGGGAGGACTTTATACACTCTGTACCACATGGTATTTCTATCTCTAGGACTTTCAATTTCTCTATGGGTGGAGCTGTTAAATAATCGTCAACTATATTACTCATATTTAACAGTTTGAGAGGTAAGTAATAAAGTATGAAAGAGCTTTTTGACGTCGTAGAAGATTTCCTAGGCAGAGTAATACAACACTATGGTACCAAAGTCGACACTATAATAATCGGTGGTCCCGCTATAGAAGAAGAGGACGTGAATAAACCACTCTTTGTTCTCATTGTCATTAAAGGCGTAAAGAAGATTTCTTTCTTAGCCAGACAAGAGATCGTGGAATATTTCATGAAGAAAGTTGAGGCCGAGAAGGTTTACTCCAATTACGTAATTTATACGGGGCACAGACCTTTGATTTACACATTGTTAGTAGACCCCTCAGAACTGGAGTATCATATTCCCTTAGTAGTCTACTTATCGACTAAAGGCGTGTTAGTCTACGGCAATATGGAAGTTCCTAAACTGCCTTCATTCGGTAATGTTATAAGAATGGGCGAAATTAACAAGGGAGATGTGGTCGATCTATGAACAACAGCGCCTTTGCTTCGGAATATTTAACTAAGGCTATGAGGAATTTGAGAAACGCTAGGTCGGCCTACGAAGAAGGTGACCTGATTGACAGCTTATGTTATATTTATAACGTGGTTGAAGAAATAAGTGCAAGCATACTAGGACTTTACGGCTTTTATTATCCTTACGATCATAAGGCACAAATGTTAAACGTGATTGTGAACAAGGTTAGAGAGAAAGAAATCACGCTAATAAGAAAATTACAACTCCTAGAACAAAGACTTTATCCGATTATCCTTGTTGACGAGTCTTCGCTCAAAGAGGGTTCAGTAGTGGTTAGGAACGTTGAAGTGAAGAACTTGCTTCAGGAAGTTGAAGATTTATTCGAGCTAGCAAATACTGTATTTGATGAGTTCCATCATTGACTTAGACAAGGACACCTGTAGCTCGGACGTAATTGAAGCCCTAAATAATTATTTTCGTAACGTAATATACAAAATAAATAAGAATAGTGCTTATTTTGAAGAGATTATAAACAAATACAAAATTGAAATAATCAGAGACGAAGGTGATGTGATTTATTTTCGCGTGATATCTTCTTCTGGTTGAACTTTTATTCACAGATTAGAAAACAACTTGGGTACAGAGAAGAAGAAGACTATTATTCGGCAGTGCTTCTTGATCAGCTATTAGCAAATAGCTATGAGGACTATGCTGAGGAATTACGTAACCTAATCCGCGGAAAGACTGTCGCAGTAGTGGGTGCTGGTCCGAATTTAGAACAAGTTGAATATTTGGACGAAGATGTAATAATATCGTCTGACGGTGCGACAAATTATTTAGTATCTAAGGGCATTAAGCCCGATGTAATAGTGACGGATCTCGACGGAATTTCAGTCTATCCAAAAAACTCAATATATGTGGTTTTAGCTCATGGTAATAACACGGAGTATCTGGTAAGCAAATTTCCATTTATTTCTGGCAGAAAACTCATCGGTACTTGTCAAGTGTTTCCTTTTGGTAGGCTAAAGTTATTCGGAGGATTTACTGATGGTGATAGGGCTGTAGTCTTAGCTTCTCTCTTTCAAGCTAAGGCTATAAGACTGTACGGAATGGACTTCGATTCAGGTGTTGTAGGTAAATATTCTAAGCCTTATTATGAAAATAATTTACCTGCATCGTGGATTAAGAAAAATAAGTTAAAAATTGCTAAGCACGTAATTGAAGAGGTTTTTAATAAAACTTTATAATTGTATAAGCAAAGAAAAATTTGGGATGTCTTTTCTTTGTTAATTCAAAAAAAGTCAGGATATTTGACACGACCCTGAGAGATGGAGAGCAAGCACCCGGAATAGACTTAACTATAGAGCAAAAGGTAAGAATAGCAAAACAACTAGCAGATCTAGGAGTAGACGTAATAGAGGCAGGATTTCCAGCAGCATCTGAAGGAGAGTTCGAGGCAACTAAGAAGATATTAGACGAAGTAGGGGATATGGTAGAAGTAATAGGGTTATCAAGGGCTGTAAAGCAAGATATAGATAGAACTATAGATACTGGTATAGCAAGTATTCACGTATTCATTGCAACATCAGATATACACTTAAAGTACAAGCTGAAAATGACGAGGGAGCAAGTTCTAGATAGGATATATGAGTCAGTAAGGTATGCGAAAGACCACGGTTTGATTGTGGAGTATTCACCTGAGGATGCGACAAGAACTGATGAAGAGTTCCTACTTAAGGCTGTTAAAACTGCTGTAGAAGCGGGAGCTGATAGAGTTAATATTCCAGATACCGTGGGTGTAATGCACCCCTTCAAGTTTTACGATTTGATAAGTAAGGTAGTAAAGGTCGCTGACGGGAAGATAATAAGCGTACATTGTCACAACGATTTCGGTTTAGCTACGGCTAATTCGATAGCAGGTGTTATGGCAGGAGCCAGGCAAGTGCACGTGACTGTTAACGGTATAGGTGAGAGGGCTGGAAACGCTTCACTGGAAGAGGTGGTTATGGCGTTAAAGAAATTACTAGGTTATGAGGTCGGAGTGAAAACTTATAAATTGTATGAGACTTCGAGGTTGGTTTCGGAATTAACGGGGGTACCCGTACCTTACTTTAAGGCAATCGTAGGAGAGAATGCGTTCGGTCACGAGTCAGGTATTCACGTTCATGGTGTTATCGAAAACCCCTTAACTTACGAGCCAATATCACCTGAAGAAGTTGGAAACTTCAGGAGGATAGCATTAGGAAAGCACAGCGGAATTCACGGGTTAAAGAAATTGTTATCTGATCAAGGTATTGAGCTTACAGACGATGAGTTAAGAGAGGTTTTGAAGGAGATAAAAGCACTTGCTGAAACCGGACACAAGGTAACAGTAGACGATGCAAAAGCGATAGCTATTAAAGTTTCTACTAAAAAAGTAAATGCATGATAAGATTTTTATTACACTCGGCATTTTTTCTAGATAATTTAATATTAATTGACCCCCATGACGGAGGAAGTATTGGATTACCGAGACCTGAGGTTAAAGCCTCACTAATTCTAATCACCCATAATCATTACGACCATAATGCATATGAAATAATACCTCATGAAACCGTGAAACTTAAGTATTACGGAGAATTTACGTACAAAAACTATACAATAAAGGGGATAAAGGCTTACCACGATAAAGAGAAAGGTAAAAGAAGGGGAGAGACTGCTATATATAAAATAACGTCACCCAACGGAAAAACCTACGTGCATTTAGGTGATCTAGGGCACTTATTAGATGAAAAGTTAGTTGATGAATTGAAAAATCTGGATTACTTAATGATTCCCGTTGGAGGTGTGATAACTATAAACCCGTCAGAGGCTATTCAACTTATCAAGGCGTTAAACCCTAAAGTAGTTTTTCCTATGCATTATTGGGTTAAAGGACACTACATGCCATTAGATCCTATAGAGCCTTTCTTACAACTAGCGAACACTGAGGGGATAAAGATAATTCAAATAAATAAGCCCGAAGTAAACGAGGAAACTATAGAAAAGGGAAGCGTCATGTACTTCAATATATACTAAATAGCAGTTCAACAACATTCATCCTTCATTTGAACACATTATGACAGAGTTTAGGACATACATAAGCAACGTGTAAACCTTGATCTACTCCTCTAGATATAGATTTCCATTACGACGTGGTATATTTAATCTATTAACAATAACTGGTGCGATTTTCTACTTAGTTTTCTGAAAAAGTGATGTAACTTACGTTAATGGATAAAAGTATAGAAATCACAAAATTAAAATTAGAAACAAAAAAGAAGCTTACTTAGATCTTCTACTAGAAAAATACCGATAAAAGTGTTTCATACGACAAAGCTATAAATTATTTAATCGAAAGTTAGTCAAAAACAAAGAGATTGCCGAAAAGTTATTTTGAATTACAAAAGGATATAATCTTGATAAGGAACTCTTGGAGGGTCACGAATAAGACAAACGATAACAAAGTAGTATTAGACTCTGAAGTTATTCTCTCAATTACTTTTGGGAAAATTTATAAAATTTTATAATAAAAATAAAATTAGGAAACTTGAATATAAAAAGGCAAATTAATATTAAAGGATTGGTTAAAATCTGGTTATTTTAAGGTAGTAGAGAGTTTAAATCTGAAATTCTACACCACACATCTGAATATAAATGTGAGCACTTTACTTTCTTTGGCTGATTGTTTTACACAACAACTGTTAAGTTTCCTTAGACTAAAGCAGTACTCAGAAGAGAAGAGGAATTATCAAAGTGTAATATAAATAAAAAGTGTAATATAAAGGAAGTTAAATTTATTGACCAAAAATATCCAAACAGATTCATTAATCCCTTTCCTTCAATCTTAGCCTACTGCTAGTAAAATCTAACTTATAGTTGTCTCGCATGTATATAGTCTATTTAACAAAAATACAAAGAGATGGGCGTAAAAGGTTGGATTATAAAAAGACAATGCCTTAAGAGCTTCAAACCATTAAACCTATGGCTCACCGCCCTTTTACAAGGATAAAAGAAACGATTATAACTTTACTTTCTCTACTTTAGCAACCGGCACAGTCTCTTTTTCTAATTCTCCTTTTACTAACGTTTCGATTGCTTTTCTGATTGCCTCTGATCTATTTAAATTATATCTTATTGCATATCTGTCTAATAGTTCCAATAAGTCTTCTTCTACCTTAAATGTTACAACTCTCATCTTGTTACCCAAATTAATACTCCTCTTGCTTCGGTTTAAATATTATCTGGAGCGGTATTTCCATATTCCACTTACGAGAGTAAGATTACTTGATGAAGATTAATATATTTGTTTTCATATACTTTTATTCAGAGGAGAATACACATTGCCCACTATACACTTATCTTTGCCAGAATCGCTTTACGAGGAATTGAAGAGAAAGGCCGATGAGATGGGAGTGCAGATTACAGACTTAGTGAAATTTTACATAAGGAGTGGGCTAAAGAACTCCTTTGATGAGGAAGATAAAGATGAAAAAGAAGACGATAAATACTCTAGACTAGAAGAAAATATGGTGTTCCTAGAAGCAAGAATAGCACAGCTGGAGAGTATGGTCAATGAGCTTATCAAGAAACTATATGAGAAGGAAGCTGAGGATGAGGAAGTGGAAATTATAAATAAGGATAGTAAATAATTATAATAGGGCCTACGCGAAATGCCCTTGTGTCCCAAGGGCTAATGAACGTAGGTGGGTCCCCCCATATTGTTAAATCTTAGAATAGGATCATTCTAACTCATTCTAAAAATGATGTTACAGGGACGTCCTGATAAAGATACTTAAAAAAGATGATGAATTGATTCCTCGAACTGATTACATTACAATTAGGGTTACGGTTCTCAGTATAGCCGAGCTCTTCCTTATCTGTGCAATTATCTTATTTAACTCGTCCAAGTTTTCTGCATTTATCTCAATGACTACATCGTATTCTCCATATACGGGGTTTGCTTCCTTAACCCCGTGGATCTTTTTAACTTCATTAGCTACGTCTGTTTCTTTCCCAACAGTTGTTACGATTAAAACGTAGGCTTTTACTCCCATGATCTAATCATTAGTGTATAAAAATAAAATATTTTTCATTTTAAGAGAAGTCTCTCAGAGTCAAATGCCCTGGATGATAAATATATTAAAAATACAGAGACTAGAAACGTTACTAATAAAGAGAATATGGATTCTTGTATTGATCCAAATACATATAGGAGTAACCCAAGACTAATTTGCACGTATGGTATAAGGTATATAGTAGACAAGGGAAAACTTAGTTGGGCAGGATTTATAAACAGTGCAGTAAACGAGGCTATCATTCCAAAGCTTATTACTATAAAGTTAATCACTTGAATATTTCTAACTGATCCGCCTAATATTACTAGAAATATTAAACTTAGCGCTCCGGTTAACAGCACTGATAAAAGGTACACGATAACTATCATTCCTAAGAAGGGTAATGTCAGGCTAATGTTAAGACTGAGGGATACACTGGATAGTAATACGAATAAGAGGGTACCAATTATATCCCCGAGGGAAGAGAATAGCCCTAAGACTGAAGCCACTATTAACTTAGAGAAGAGAAACGACCTTACTGAAAGTGGTGTAGCCAGTAATGATTCGAGAGTTCTCCTTTCCCTTTCTCCGGTTATTCCCTCGAGCAAATAGAATACTATCGGAGTTGCACTGGGGAATATTATTAACGCTATTATTCTCGTAAGCTCTGCTAATTGTCCAGCGCTACTTGAAGTAGGGTGTCCAGTTACGGTTCTGTAACCAAGGAGTAGGTATATAGGTTCTCTTATATCTACAACCGACACGTTTATTTTTGCCTCATGTTCCAAGTAATAAATTCTAGAGTCGGATATATTAAGTAACAACTGATATAACGCACCCTGAGCTAGATCTGATGCTTGCTGATTAGATGAGATAACTACTTGATAAATTATGTAAGCCTGCCTACTTATGTTGCTAGCGTTCTGATAAAAGTCGTTAGGAAACTCTATAATTACGTCTGGATACATTGAGGAGGATATATTGGTCTCAACTATTCCTCCTTTGCTCTGAATATAATTGGTAATAATACTAACGTAGAAGTCATTTAACGGGTTATGGTTTATCACGGCTATGACCGGGGGTTGGGCAGAAACCGAGGCATAAAGGACTATCCCTACTATGGGGAGCAGAATAAATGGTAAAATTATTGTGGAAAGTAACAGCTTCTTATCCCTCTTTATTTCAGTGAACTCTTTAGCTAGGAACACTCTGATCACGGCTAACCACCTTTAGGAAAGCTTCCTCCAAGTTTCTGACTCCCAGTTTTTCTGTTATCTCAGTAGGGGTACCTATCTGTATTATCTTTCCGTCGTTTATCATTGCTACTTTGTTACACATGTACTCCACTTCGAGCATGTTATGTGAAGAAAGGATTATAGTGCTTCCCAATTTTTTAGCCATATCGCTTATGACATTCCTTATCCTCACAGAAGATTCTACGTCTAATGCAGAGGTAGGCTCGTCAAGGATAGCTAGTTTAGGCTTAGTCATTAATGTTCTGGCTATAATTAACCTCCTTTTCATGCCTCTGCTGTATGTGGAAGTCCTCTCGTATATTTTTTTCCCTAAGTCTGCAATTTTCACGCCTATCTCTACATACTCTTCAGCGAGTTTTTTGTCGCCTCTAGCATAAATTTCCGCAAATAAGTTTAGGTTCTCTAAGCCAGTGAGTCTTTCATATGGAAAAGCGTCTTCGGGCATGTATGAGATGAGTCCTAACTCCTTGGCCTTTTCTGGTTTGTAAGAGAAGACACTTACTTCTCCCTCATATCTTTTGATAATCCCAGCTATTATCCTCAGGGTAGTAGTCTTTCCCGCGCCATTAGGTCCAATGAGGCCAAAAACGTCTTCCTTAAATACATCGAAGGTAATGCCCTTGAGAATTAGGGAATTGTTAAACTTTTTAAAAACGTTGGTAACACTTACGGCTATCTCGGAACTCATTATACCATAATATATACTTTGTTAAAATTTAAAATCGTTAGAAAAAAATTAGTTGTGATTACTGGGAGTATCAGAGACAGAACTGCCGAGTTCCTATTAAAGTTTGGAGAGAGAGGAGAATATGTATTGAGGGCTGCATTGGAGTACAGTGAAGAGAACGAGAATAAAGAGTTAGGTGATTTTAGTTACAAAGGGGTCGTTGACAAACTCATAGACATGGGTTATAACTTTGACCCTAAAATGCTCTTACGAAGCTTAGAAAAGGATTTCGGTATAACGGAAACTACATACAAAAGTTCCAATCAGCACTGGTGGAAGTTCTTAGACAAGGAACAAGTCTCTCTTGCGCTTTCTGATTCCGGTCAACAAGACCCGAGGGTTAGACTTATCTTCCTAAAATTTTACTCTCTTGATCCGAAGGAGCTTCAACGTAAGCTAGAATTCTACTCTAAGAAAACTGTACTTTCGGAGGTGGACAAGAAAAATTTCAGGAAGTTAGTCTTTGATGAAATAGAACAATTAACACAATTATATGATGATGCTATTCAGTATGAGGAGACTCAAGGAATTGCAAAGCAGATTAACAAGTTATTAACCTTAGCTTATAAAGTAGGGAAGAGGATTTATGGCAAAGGTTTCGATCAGGGATTTTCTGAAGAAGAAGGAGAGGAAAGAAAAGATAACCATGCTCACAGCTTACGATTACCCGACAGCGAAAGTGATATCTAATACAGATTTGGATGGAATCCTTGTAGGAGACTCATTAGGGATGGTAGTTCTTGGATTAGAGAATACTTTGAATGTTACAATGTCGGATATGATAAGACATGTATCAGCTGTTGCCAGAGCTAAGCCAAAACAGTTAATTGTTGCAGACATGCCTTTTCTCTCCTACGAGGTCTCGGTTAATGAAGGGGTAAGAAATGCGGGAAAATTGACTAGAAACGGTGCTGATGCCGTTAAGTTAGAAGGAGGAGAAGAAGTTGTTGACGTAATAAAGGCGATAATTAGGGCAGGAATCCCGGTCATGGGACATATAGGTTTGACTCCCCAGCGTTTTCTGAGAATAGGAGGTTTCAGGACTATAGGAAAGAGAGAGAAGGAAGCCGAGCAACTCATAAGGGATGCTAAAGCATTAGAAGATGCAGGTGTGTTTTCAATTGTCGTTGAAAACACTTACGCCGAAGTTGCAAAAAAGATCACAGAAAGTGTGAGTGTTCCTACAATATGTATTGGTGCAGGTCCTTATTGTGATGGACAAATACTTGTTATTCACGATCTGTTGGGCTTTACTGACTTCTCACCCTATTTCGCAAAGGCATACGTAAATCTAAAAGAGATAATTGATAAGGCAGTTAACGAATACATAAACGATGTAAAGAGCGGTAAATTCCCAGCTAGAGAAAACTACAAGGAAATTTCAGATAACCGTTGAGCTATAAACCTCAAGGAGGTAGTGAGTACTGTTTTATTATCGTATTTTTTAACTATCTCCTCTAGTGTATCTCTGCTATAGCTCTTCATTGCTCTCGCATATTTTATCAAGAGTGGGAAAGCCCTTATCACGTTGTCTACAATAGTTATTGACGCCATTCTTGCAGTCCTAGACAGAGGATTTAGGTCGATTGCTATTACCTTTTTCCCCATCCTCGTTAAAGCCTCAGTTCTGTCACCGTCCTCTAGAGCTAGTAAGACTACGTCGGCAATTAATATCCCTCTCGGACTTACCCTTCTCCTTTCACTGAATAACTCAGGTATTGTGGCTGAGGCGTCTTCATCCACTCCCAGAACTTCTTCAGCCCCCGCTTCTCTTAGAACTTTTTCAATAGCCTTTTCTCTTTCAACAGTTCTGTAGAACAAGTTTACCTCAATCTTTGCGTTTACTTCTTTTGCTAGCTCCACGATCTCTTTAGGCACAAGAGCCGCCATATTTCCGTTAACTGATATCACGGGATGTTTAGCTAGTAAAAGTGTTGCTACAGAGGCTTTGATCGCGTCTATTGCAAATTGTTGAGTCTTTTCCCCTATTAGATAATCGAAGCATTCCCCCCTTCCGTGAGCTATCAGCCCTTGTGGGACCACATACCCTTCCTCTAATCCTTCTACGATTTTTTCCCTTATTATGAGGGATTCTTTTCTGGGGTGGTTTTCTGGGATCAGTGAACGGACACTCCACTCCTTGCTACCTTGTGCTTTATCCATCCTTCTTTACACTCTCCTAGTTTAAGTATTAAGCCTTTCTTTTTAAATGAGTCTTTATATGGAGAGATAAAACCTAATTCCTCTGTGAACTTCTTCGCCACTTCGAAGAATTTGTGGATAGTAGGATTAAGGAGGAACTGGTTTATGTAGTTTAATGCATGTTCGTTGGTCTTGAGGAGAAGGCTCGTTGAAAGTCGTGACTCTGGTAAACTACAGATTTTTACGTCATCCGTAACTGTAAATATTTCCACTTCCCCTATAGTAGGTGCGCCAGGTTTTTTTCTGTAAACTATTCCGCCTCCGTAATACTCCGAAATAACATCGCCTAGACCGTTTTTTGATAGGACCTCGCTTTCGTGAGCTGTAAGCAATGCCTTCCTTAAATCCGTTAATCCCAATTCATAAGCTATCATTGCGTATCCTAAGCTTATTGCACCGCTCATTCCGTAACCATAACCCAAAGGTACTTCGCTGTATACATCTATGGATAACGTACCCAGCTTCTTCAATGTAAGTAAGTTCTTGAAGTTATCTAGTTCCAGTCTATCACCGTTACTTCTGATGACGAATATCTTTTCACGGTCGCTCAATTTTCCGGTTACAACTAGTTTAGGTTCTAACGTTAAAGAAAGACCTATTGAACCACTTTTTGAGATGTCGTTATCATAAACTGGGTACCAGACTCCAGAAACATTTAGTGGTACTGATACCTCTAAGTGCAATTTGTATAAAAGTTTATGGCTCAAGTATATATATTAATCTCTCATAGAGAGTAATAAATGATGACAATTACAGACGCGTCACTCTTTAGTAGAGCTTTGACTACAATAGACATTAAGAAAATAGAGGAGTATCTCGATAAAACTGAGCAAGTGGTTTACGTGGGCAAGGCTACATCCGTCTCAGGTGACTTAATAAGATATGCTAGAGCCAAATATGTCGCATCTCCTAACCTTTTAGGTAATGGAAATAAGATAGAGGAGAGCAAAGAACAGAACGGTTCTTCAGTTTATAAATACTATAATGTGGCCCCTGGTTTAACATTCGAGGAATTATTAACTGAGTTAAGGCCTTCGGGCTTTGTACCCGTTCTTTTACCCTTCTACCTAAAGGGGACAGTAGGAGGGTTTATATCGAGTAATGGTTCAGGATTTGGTAGTTATAAGTTCGGTTTTGTGAGGGGTAAAAAGGAAGTACACAAGCTCGTTGGATCTACTATAGCAACTATAATGACAGCTAAGTATCCAGAGGTCATAGAAGTAGACACGGAGACAGAATATGCGTGGAGTGCCGTAATTGTAGACGGTAAGGAAAGGTATTATTTGCCCTCATTTTACGCTAAATTTTTGGGTATAAGCAGTGGTGGTGAAGTAGATTCCTATACTTTGCTTAGTGACTTTAGCTCTCAGATAATAAGAAGTTTTAAGAAGGACTATTTCCCTCTAATCCTTTTATATCCACCGGCTTCCAGAAATAAGATCTTTTCGATCCCGAACTATGAGGAAGTTTTGACTTACATTATAAATTATAACTCGCCTGAGAAGTATTACGTAACTATAGGTAACGCAAAATTTAATGATCTGGAGGAGATCTCTGAATTCCTGCTGAAAAACATAGATGTAAAACCTTTTCCCAGCCCAAGGGAATATACAACATTAGAATTAGCAATTCTGAGAGAGATTGGAAAGAAAGTAAAGACACCTAAGCAATACAGTAAAATATCCAAATTATACGTAGACTCATTAAAGTGCATAAATTGTGGGTTATGTTTAGATGTTTGTTTAGCATATAAAATAACGGGTAACCCAGTCTTTTCTCCCATGGGTAGAATAGGTCGTCTTATATTTGAAGAGACTAGCTTCGAAACATGTTTCGGTTGTAGTAAAGACGAGGAGATATGTCCAGTAAATATCCCTATTAGTGAATTAATGACTGAAGGTTTAAACAAAGTATCACCAACTACTAAGCCTCCGATTGAGATATCTGACGTGACGGATGACATAAGAGCACTTGAGAAGAAGTTAAATGAGAAGTATAGGAATAGACCTCTATTCCTCCTATTTGTGGGGTGTGCTGCTAAATATGATCCTATTGGTCTGAGAGGGTTCTTACAGTTCTTATTAGATAATGGAGATAAGCTCCCTGCACGATTCTCTCCTAGAGTTAGACTAATCTCTGGGAGGTGCTGTGGCTTCGACGACTATTTAGCAGGAGATGACGAAGAAGCAAGGAAGAAAGTTATATCAATCATTGAAGAAAAGAACAACAGTGGGGCTATAAACGTATACTTTATGTGTCCGGAGGGTTTGTACGTTTACAACAAGTTTTCTGACCAAAAAGGGATTTTAGCTTATGAGGTAATTAAGGATAATGTCCAAGGAAAAATACATACCGGTTGTTGGGCTAAGAAATTAGGAATTAAAGGTGATGATGATGAGTGTGCGGGTTTGACTTTTACTACTTATCAGGGTTTTCCATTCCCTTATAACAAAAAGCAAGTAGCGACAATATGTCCTTTCTCGACGTGGAAGTTCGGAACTTTATCGGTATACGGTCAACTTTATAAAGAGAACGTAATTCAGCAGACCGAAGTCGCCGAGAATGCTGCTAATATCGAGAAAGAAATCTTAGATTTAGCACTTGTTTCGATGAAAGATGCGTTAATCCAGTCAGTAGATGAAATTGCAGAAAAAGTCGTGCTATGGAGCCTAGGAGGAGAGCAGTACTTCATAACAATTGCCTTCCCTATATTGTCAAAACACTTCAGTGACACTTATAAGAGCAACCTAAAGTCATCTGACAAAAAGGATTTAATCGTCAAGTATCTAAAATCCATAATAAACGACCCCATAATGTTAGACAGTAAGCTTACTTTAGTTATTGATTACCTTAAGAGCCAGAACTATGAAGATGTGGTTTCAGATGCACAGTCCAAGATAGTTACCTCACCAAGGCTAGAGTTCTCTGTGGCAGATATAGCTAAGTCAGAGGAGATGAAAAAGGCTTTAAGGGAGATAATTAGAAGAGCAATAACTACTAGGACAATAGAAAGGATATTTAAGGACGTCTTATATTCTTGAAATAAGCTGTTTGGTAAAAGTTTTTAATCTTTACGGATAACATCATAAATCATGAAGGCGTTATTTAAAGGAGTTTTAATAACAATCGTGGTTTTAGTCTCAGTATTAGGTTTCCTTATGTTTGAAACACATAGCCTAGCGTCTAGCTCACAACAAACTACTTTAGAAGATCCACACTACATAGGTACAATCTATATATACAACCTTTCCGCATTAAGTAACTTTGTTTCGGCTTATGGTTACAATGTGAGTAATCTCACTAACATATTCGGAGAAGGAGTAATTCACGTACTTGAGTACAACAACACAAGAGGAGTACTAGGTTATATTCAAGTGGAAGGACCGGAAGCTTCCTTAATATTTTATTATATAAACTCGACTTTAACACAACATGGGTTCAAACAAGGCTCTTATAAGAACCTCATATACTATTACGCCAACAAAACTGCAATAGGTTTCGACGGTCATTACGTGTATCTTGCTCACGATAATATATCTACGTCTGAAGCCGTAAATATGATAATTTCTCTGTATAACTCTCCTAAGGTTCTACCTTCCCCAATAAGCGGCTTAATATTTCAAGGATATGTAAAGAACACGAGTTTTGAAGGGTTTGCCAACGACCAGATGATAATATTAAAGGCTAATTCAACCTCTGCAAACTTCACAAAGCTTGAAAATCTATTCCATTTCTTCCTATTCGAAACCCATAAGTATAGTTTTGAAGGAAATGTTATAATAAAGAACTCTACGGCAGTAGTTTATGAATTGACTGCACAGAAAGACAACGGACAGTCTGTATACGTCATAATAGGTATTGAAAAGGAAACCAATGGAGTGGATTATGGAGCTATGATAATTTCTCCTAAACAAATAAATTCCACTGAAATCTTTAACTATATGTGAAATACGATAATTTAACCTATCTTTTTTATATTCTTAAGTTCTTCATTTTATCAAGATTTACTAAAGGCTTTGTCATATTAACTATTGTATTTTCCGGTTTAATGGTGTTGTTTTACCTCAGCATAGGAAAAATAATATTTGTTACCTATCTATTTCCCCAACTAAAAATAAATGCCCTAGAATTTGTTACGTTCTTCTTAGTCTTTAATTTATTTTCCTCGATAGTACAAAAGGCAGACTTTGACTTTTTACTGACCTCCCCAGTAAAGACTACAACATTAGCCCTATTATATGTAGTAGGAAGCATGTTTACCGGGGGAGCTTACTTTATAGTTCTCAGTACTTACATGATTTTGCTCTATCCCCCTCCGTACTCATATATCGCTTTCACCTCTTTTTCAATTTTCGGAATAGCAGTTAGTTCTTTGACCTTGGCAAAAAACAAGTTCTATATAATCTTTGCGTTAGTTTTTCTAAGTTGGTTACCTTATTTTCACTTCTACTTTACACCAACAGCGTTAATATTTGGACACTTATTAAGCGGAATTCTAAGCTCCCTAATCCTTTCAGCACTCGTACTTTATTACTCCGTTAGGTATGCTGACTTACAACTATCTGGGTCTAAAGTTAGATCCAAAAGAAGCAGTCTCATTAATAGTAAACAATCTGTTCTTCGTATAATCTTGAATAATTATGAGTTCGTTTGGGGTTATGGTTCTACTTTTTCTGGGAGAAGGATATTCTTCTACATTATCCCTTACTATAAGGCGATAGGGATTTCAGCCCTTATCTCCTTATTCTATCTGTGTGTAGAAATAACTTTTCGCCCATCGTTTTATACGGGGATTATAGCACCTAATGTCCTGATCGTGTCCTTTCTGTCTACTACCGGTCTTTATGCACTTTCACAAGAGAGACCTTGGCTAACCTTTATGTCTTTAGACCAGGGGAGAATAATAGCAGAAAAAATAATTATTAAGACTCTGCAAACTGCCTTCCTCTCACTTCCCTTTGTAATTGTAGACACTATACTAGGGAGATTTACAGTAGGCATGTCGCTTTTTAGTGGCGTAATGGCGGGGTACTTAGTCACAGCAATCCTTATGAGTAAATTGAACCCAATACAGTTCAGAGGTGAGGTTTACAACTACAAGGTAGGAAGCGGTATGATAGTGGTTATAATGGTTGATTATATAATTATAGCGCTGACAATTACAGCTGGTCTATTCTTGTTGACTAGCGTCTTGTTCTTGTTAACTTCAGTTTCTGTCCTCATTGTAGCTTCAATAAGAAAAAGTATGTGGGAAAAAATCAGCTTTAACCTTGTTGAGAAAGGTTTTCAGTAGTGATCTCCTCTAGTGGGACAAGATTTGTATCATAGCCTCTGAAAAACCACCATAATGAAGCTACGGCACCCATTCCCCAAAGTGTAAGGTTAAGTAAGACGTAATCAACTAACGGAATACTGCTCGTTAGGTAAACTGATATTGCATAAGAAACTATTGGTATACTCCTCACAAGACCTATCAGGAAAGCCCTATTTTCCGTGGGGAATAAAAGAGGTTCCAATATTGTCCTTGCTCCCCATGCAAACTCACTGAATAACATGTTTAGTGCTAATAGGATGTAAAACATTACCAGATAAGCCCCAGTAATACTACTCGCTATCATAACTAGTGCGAGTATCGGTAACATAGTAACAGTACCTCCCATATAAGACAACATCACATAAAATCTAGTTCTTATCTTATCCACGATATATGATGCTAAGAAACCAGCTAATACAGTAGCTAGAGAAGCGACAAATATTATCGTGGATAGATAATATTGGTTGTTGGAGAAGTAATAATCTGCGATTGTATATGCCATCAGACCGAAAGTAAGGTACTGGGATACTCCTAAAATAACAAGGAACAAATATCTTGTTTTTAGAGGTATTTTATAGACTCTGTTATTGGTCATAGGAGTTACTGCGTCCTCTCCTTTGGTTAGTAGCAATTCGGCATTTTTCTCGGCTTCATTCACTTTACCTTTAGTTACGAGCCATCTTACGGACTCCGGTAACGAAAATCTCACGAAAGTCAAGACAACACTAACCAGTATCGCCGACAATCCTAATACTTCCATTACAAACGTAGGAGAAGATATCTGCGAGAAGGCTATCAATGATAACGATGCAGCAACAGTTATTCCGATATTATCAAAATTAGGTATTAGAATCAACAGCTTTTCCCTCCACCTTAAGGGAAAGTTCTCAGCTGCGTAAGAAAGTCCAGTAGGTACTTCTCCCTCAACGCCTATATTTGCTAACAGAAGTCCCACAAGCACTAAAGGTAAAAACGCAACACTGGAGGAGGATATATAATAAGCGGCACCAGAGACAATAAGCGCACCAACCAAATAGAGTATTAAAGTAATGTAAAACGTCTTCTTTCTCCCAAGTACTTTGTCTGAGAGATAAGGTAGCAATAACGTTCCTATTAACGGATATAGAGCTGGTAATGCTATGTATATCGGGTTTCCCTTAGCTAGGCTATATGTTAAAGGTGCGATTGAAGTAATAAGTCCCCACATTAAATAGCCTAAGCTGAGGGAGATGAACAGCTTCCAATGATTAATGCCCCACTTTGCTTCGTCCACTTTTTCTGTTACTGTTGTCATTATGTAAAAATTTGAATTAAGTAAGTTATAAACTTACTTATAATATGATTATAAAAGGCTGATTAAATACCTCAAAACTTTGCTCATCATGAAATAGGGAAACATTCCTTAACTTTCTGTATTAAATACTCTATTTCTTCTTTTTGTGGTTTGGGTACAAAATACCTCCAGCTCTCGTCATTAAGCGAGGGAAAAGCCATCACAATTTTTTTGACAGTCTCGCACTCTTCATTATTTCTCATAAGTTTCGAGTTGTCTTTCACGAACTGTTTAAGAAAACGTAATGCAGTTAGAGGTTTACCCATCCTAAGTAAGTTTTCAATTATGTCGATCGTTTGAACCACCAGTGTATAGATCCAATTACAACACCTATGATTAATGAAATTAACCCGTATAAAGAGGTCGAAGTTAGTGGTATCAGATTACTGAAAATACCGTAACCCATAAGGAGGGTAGAAAATACTGAAAGGAGCAAATCAGTCACTGTGACCTTGTTAACTACCTTCCTTTTGAAAAACGGGTAGACAGAGGAGATTATAACATGAGACGAGTATAATGTTATCAAACTGACTTCAGTAGTGTTAGTATACACCGAAACATAAGACTGCGAAACAGCCGCATACGTGTTTATTAACGTGAACATGAAGGCTAGTATTGCTATTGATACTACCATATCCCTTTTGACTAAAGTGTACGTTAGCCTTGAAAGGGCTACATAAGCGGCTGTAACCGAGCCTATTAAGCTATTAATCGTGAGGATGAAGAATATTAATGCGAATTTACTTCCCATAAACTCTTGAGCTATGTAAAAACCTGGGTATTGAGTCACTTGGAGTAAATTAGAGACACCGACGTTACTATATCCTACGGCGGCTATTTCAAAATAAGACGCGAAGACCACCGTTATAGCTGCAACCCAGTAGGCTATAATATAGGACTTCCCTACGGTTTTTCCCTTACCTTTAGCTTCATATCCCAAGAAGAACGAGGCGCCTCCTCCAGCTAATGTAAATCCAACTGCTAAAGCCCCTGAGAAAAAGTCAGCAGGAGCAACGGTTAGTGATAGAGGAAGGGTTGATACCCCCGTGAGTGATAGGACTTTTATACCCAATATGAAAATTAACGCTACTTCTATGCTTGAAGTTATTAATGCGTAGATCAGTGGTGGTCTTATACCGGTCAGTAGAAGAAGCGTTAAAAGCAGGGGAATCGCGATCTCAAAAATCGCCGGACTTACGTCAAATTCTGAGGGTATAACTATCCCAGCTAGATAGGTTGATGCTGAAGAGAGATATATACCGTAACTTAACCAATAAAGCCATCCGGCAATTCTCCCTAAGAGTTCACCTCCTCCACTCCTAGCGAAATCGTAAGTACCACCAGTAGTCGCTATGACCTTTGAATAATTGTAACCGATCAAAACCCAAAGGAAGTAGATTAATGCCCCCATTATACCTGCTAGGAATGTAGAGGCTAAGGAACTCTGGAATGCGTACGTCAGGTAAGCCGAAACGGATCCAAGTGGGGCGATTGAACTGAGGGACTGAGCGTATACAAGCGAAGATCTAACTGATTCCTCCCTAGGCTCCAACTTCTTGGATAGATTAACCATACGTTTGCTTTAAATAAGGGACGTATTAATTTTTAATTATGGTTAACAAAGAAGAGGTTGAGACTCTAGAGAAAGCTAAAGAAGAACTTCAGGATATACTTTCTGATATAGATGACTTATTAGAGAGAGCTTATAACGGAGAGGATCTGGACAAACGTGACCTAGACAATATATTGAAGAGACTGGAAGATGTAAGAGATGATTTAAGAGAATTAAGTTGAAAATTCAAATTAAGCTCTAAAGCATTAAATGTAAAATTAAACATAAGACAATCGATTCGATATTCCTCTTAAGGATAATATTTACAGCGATTGGTACGGAGTTAATCGTGTTTGGGGGTATTCACTTGGTTTTCCATAAACTTAATTCACCGGGATTTGGAGAGAAATGGGCTATAAACTTATCCATGACCTTGATATCCTTAAGTATAGCGTTATATCTTCTGTCCTTTCTTATTCTATAACACTTTTATTTTTACTACAGTTCAAATACCAATCTGGCGATTTTTTCCTCATACTTTCTAACCTCGTTATCAATCCTTTCTTCATAATCTTTAACATCAGCAAGGTTATTGTTTTTCACAAACCAGACGGGCAAAGTTACTTTACCGTCTAGATATTTACCAACGCTCTTGGGAACCCACACTTCCTTCCCTTTAATTACGAGAAGGTAAGCTTTATCGGTCTCCCCTTTGAGCTTTGTATCTAGTGAGATTACCTCGCCTCCTAATCTCTCTTCTACCCTCCTTCTGATTTGTAGGGTCAAGAACTTCACAAGAGAGGTCTTATCTTCAAAATAATTCCCTGCGTATCTGTAAATTGTCATCTCATTAGTTTTGCAGATTTCGATCGTTTCTCCCTCAAATTCAGTACCCTTTATGCAATTAAGGTCTTCTAACGAATCTCCTTTCTTGACGAAATAATCTATAGATATGACTTTTCCGCCCCTCTTGTAAACTCTTTTTATTACCGCGTCATCCTTCTCGTCTAAAATCCCCTCAACGTACTTCAGCGATTTCAGCGAGTGCCATGCTTTTTCCTTGAGTTTAACTTGCCTCCATTTTCCACCGTCATAAGTGAAATAATACTCTTCCTCGTTTTTAGATATCTTTCCTATTCTTACGTTTATCGGCATAATTGCGATCTACATCTTGGTTAGGAAGGCTTAAATTTGTAGATGCTCGCTTAAAAATTTGAATTCTCTTTTTTCTCACAGTCATTTTAAAATTCCCAGTAGATCTCAATATCGTGGACAAATACTTACTTGCACTCCTCGGAGAAGCAGGTGCTACAGGACTCGCGAAAGGTATATATAATGTCAGGAAGGAGGAGAGATTTAAACGTGCTTATGAGAATGAGATGTACCACTGGGAGTATTTCAAGAAGTATAGAAGAAGTATGTTGGAAAAGCCGGTTTTCTACCTCTTATACGTGGTAGGGGTCATTGCTGCTTTGCTTGGCTACAAGGCGATCCGTTACGTTGTGAATAAGGCAGAATCAGGTGCACTAGATTTTTATCTAAAGAACTTTGAACCCACGGGTGAGATAGGAAAGATAATTGAGGACGAGAAACACCATTTCTTACCCTAACCCTCTTTCTATAACTGCTGACATGCAATGTATCCCACCGAACCCTCCAGTTAGGTTTTCAACGTTAATTACAACGGAGTCGACACCCGAAATTTTCAAGTCATAAGGAGTAAGTATTTTCCCAGCATTCAGGGTCAGGAAATTGGTAGCGAACTTTTTAGCCTCATCCAAATTTACGTAGTGTATATTAAACTCCTTCTCCTTGAGGTATGTTAGCATATCTAATCCCCTCCTCACTAATTTCCCTTCAGAATAAACTTCAACAGTACTATGTTGCATTAGTTCTTTTACACCAACCACCAACTCACGCGATATTACGTTGAAATATGTGTCTAAATGGAAGAACTCTGTTGATATAGGTTCTTTCACTATTACCACTTCTTCACCGCTATTTATTAGTTCTTTAACCCCGTTCATATCGCTTCTGTTCCCCACGCCCACTAAATAAAAGTCCCCCATAGGGTAGAAGTCTCCTCCCTCTAAATACCCCTCCTTTACTTCGCCGTATTTAACAGAGATCGACTCCCAGAAAAGTTTCACCAGTTCCGTCTCAGCACTCCTCTGAGGTTTAGCCATCCTACCTATGACAACCCCGTTCTTTGTTGTTATTTGTTGATCCCTCATAAAGTATAGATTAGATAAGGGGTTTACCAGCTCAACTCTTACCTCACCATTAGTCGAAATGAACTTAGGCCTAAACACCAACAATTTCGCTAAAAACCAAGGATCTGCGTTGACCCCCACTACTCTCTTCAACTTTTCATAAAATTTCTCGTCTTTTAACGCTCTCCTAATAATGCTTCTCAATACTCTGAAAGTAGCCACACCCTCAGATTTCAACGCGTCTATTAACTCTTCGTACTCTTTTCTAGCCTTGACGAAGTCAAATCTCCTCTTGAAGAGTGACTTTTCAGGCTCTAAAAGCCCGAAAAAGACTTCCAGCCCCGGCTTATGTAATGCCACCTTTTTTAAAGGATCCCATTCCGCTCTCGCATAAGCTCTCATACTATTTATTTTGCGTAAATAGGTTAATTACTTTGTACTGCGCGAAAAATTTTAGAGAAGTAACGTTACTAAGCTTACTACAATCGCAATAACTCCTAGCATGAAGTTGATCAGATATACTTTTCTAGTCTTGGCTACTTTCATTAATATCCCTATCACCAATATACCCGTTATTAGAGCCGTCACAACTGCTAATATCAGACCCTCTATACCGATGTAATGAATTGCGTAACTGACGTTATGCCTCGTGAATACGAGTGTAGTGAGGACTGCACCTAAAGCAGCTGGTATATAGGCTAAATACGAGTACTTGAACGCTTCCTCAGGTTTTATCCCTAATAAAAGCATTGTCGATACCGTCATTCCTGATCGGCTTACCCCCGGTAAGGCGGCTAACCCTTGAGCAAAGCCTATAATTACCATGTGTTTTAGAGACATCTCTCTGAGCTCTCTGGGCTTTATATTCTCTCTCGTAAACTTGATGTAGATGCCATCCAATATTAGTATAACCCCTAGTACAAGCATCGGTATAGACGGGTTGTAAGCGTTCTGTAATAACTTATCGGAGATGACATAAAGCGGTACGCCTACAATACCCGTTACTAGGGTTACTATTACGAGGAATTTTAGTAAGAACTTGTCCCTAAAAACAGCCATGACGTCTTTTCTGAAGTAGATTAATGCAGAGCCTATAGATCCCATTTCCATGAAGAGACCGAAGGTGTAAGCTACGGTTATTGTAAGTCCTAAGAGGAAGTGAGAAGCTAGGAGTTCTTGCGTTTTACTGCTTATGGGTAACCATTCGGAAATGCCTTGAACTATACCTAAAATTACGGATTTGATCGCGTCGATCATTTTAATCGCCAGTTAGAACACGAGTTCTAACGATAGTGTCGTTATGTTGATATCGTAAAAAGGTAAAGATAATAATAGTAATAGGGGTCCTATTACTTTAGGTAACCTTAGGTTAGTCTTAGAGATCAATAGTGGTATTAAAAATAACACAAAATAGGGGTGGTTAAAGTTCAGAGTTAGTAGTAAAACTGAGGTTACTACAATGTAATAATTTCTCATACGCTGTAGAGGTCTCACTTATCTAATAAAGTTCATGTACATAGTTTATATATAAAAAAGTAGGATACGGATAACTTTATAGGAAAATATAGTTTCAATAGTCGTATGAAAAAATATTGGGCTCTATTTATTTTATTTATAGCCCTTACATTGTACGTAAAAGTAGTCGGGGAACAAAATATCCCCCTAAATGTCGAGGTATTTAAACTGATAAATTATCACCAAATTTCATTTCTTAACCCTATAATGGTCTTATTATCTAAATACGGAAGGGAATACGTTTGGATCCCTGTAACAGCAATACTATTCGTTTTCAAGAAGACTAGAAAAATAGCAATAACTTTAGCTGGATCCTTTATACTCGCCATAATTCTCGGTGAGGCGAGCAAATATTTAGTATCACAACTGAGGCCATTTTACTACGTTTCCCCCGATTATCTATTAGTCAGTAAGCCTCACGATTTCAGCTACCCCTCAGGACATGCGTTAATTGTAGGAGATGGGGCGATAGTCTTAGCTTTTACAGCTCCTAAATGGGTATGGGTTCCTCTATTAATTGAAGCTTTACTCGTATCCTATTCGAGGGTTTACGTAGGTGTCCATTGGCCCTTGGATGTGTTAGGAGGATGGTTATTAGGAGGATGGATAGCCCTATTCACGATTGATATGGAGAAGAGAGGAGTGTTAAGGCCCTTTGAAAGGGCGCTAAAGGTTGAATGATAAGGGGGTTTAAGCTTCATTGAATTTTCATGAATTTGTATCCAATTCTCAGCTTGACAACGTGACGAGTACTCTGAATAAAATGGATAAAATAATTCATTTAGGAACTATTTCGATAATCCTACCTTAAGTGATATAGGTTTCTTCAACAATATTATTTTCTAATTCTTTAAATAAGCTGTCCTACTTTATATTAATATTCTTGAAATTAACAAGATAAATCTATCAGTTTTCATACAACACAGTCGTTCTTTAACTCTTCCATTCACCTCTCTCTAAATATTAACCTTAAAGCATTGTCTCTCATTATTTTTTCGCTTTTTGTCACTCTATAAGCTTCTTCAGCATATTCAGCCAGGTCTTGTTCCACATAAGATGGGAAATCGCTACCGTAGATTACCTTATCTTCTATCTCCATTAACCTAGGCAACACGTTCAAAAGGTTTTTAGGTGGTATTGAAGATATCTCTAGATAAGCATTGCTAAACATTCTAGCTAGGTAAAAAGCCGTTTGATACCATATAGGTCTACCCGCGTGTGCTATTATAAAGGTAATTCTGGAAAAGTCTTTTAGCACGTCATCCAATAGTATCGGGTCGCCATATTTGTTCCTCGCCCCTTCTCCTACACTAGTCCCGGTGTGGACGAGTATCGGTAAATCATGATCCTCAGCAAATTCGTAGATCCTTAATAACTTTATATTGCCTCCCTCTTCTTCTCTATAGGCATTAAGCTTAAACCATTTATGCACAGGGTGAAGTTTTATCCCTACTATACCTAAATCATACTGTCTCCCTAACTCCTTTATGGGGTCTTCGCAGTAGTTAGGGTCTACTTCTCCCCACGTCGCGAAAAGGGCTGGGTTTTCCTTAATAATCCTAATATCGTCGTAGAAAGCGTCCCCGCATATTTCCGTGTGGCAAGGATAAGAAGGAACTAGTATTATTTTTTCTATCTCTACACGCTCATTTCTTATATTAAACCTCGCACCTTTTGCCATTTCCGTCAGTCTTCTGCAGTAATGTGGTGCCCCGAACTTCAACATCGCATAGTGAACGTGGACGTCAATGACTTTGATCAATACACATCTCCCTTATCCTCTTGATTACAGCATCTTTTTGAACTTCATTTGTGTTTTTGGCTACTATGAACTCCAAAGTCTCGTCAACAAGTCTCTTTAAGTCTTCTTCAGATATGGAACAAAGATTTTCTATCATTTCAGTACTTATCTCAATTCGTTCTGGGTTTTCTTCAATTAAATATCTGATGAAGTTCCTCACTAGGGCGTCTCTATAAAAAGGTTGGTCAACCAACCTTTACACCCTTAAATCTGTAAAACAATTGCCTGGCAGCACTAATTCTTTGTATATCGTTAGTCCCTTCATACGTCTTCAGAATTTGTAAATCACGAAGGAGTCTTTCGAGACCCGTAGATACCGTTACGCCGTAACCTCCAAAAGCGGTCATCGCCCTTAAAACTACCCTCTCCGCAGCTTCTGTAGAGTGGAACTTAGCTAAAGACGCAGCAACTATGTATTCATCCATCATCTCCTTTTGGTATAAGGTACCAGCCCAATATGTTAGAAGTCTTGAAGTCATTAGGTCTGAAAGCGATTCACTAACCTTTTGCTGAACCATCTGAAAATCTGCTATAGGTCTTTCAAAGGCTCTTCTTTGTAAGGAATACTCGACGAGTTTTTCAAACGCTGACTGGGCTATCCCTACAGCCTGAGCTGAGACTATAGTCCTAGCGTAATCAAAGGACTCTACTGCATATTTAAACCCCATTCCTTCTTCTCCTAACAAGTTCTCCGAAGGTACACTGACGTCCTCAAGAACGATTTCAGCGGTATGGGATGCTCTAAGACCCGTTGTTTCGATTCTACTCATAGTTTTTATTCCCCAATCTCTTTCCACTAGGAACATGCTAATCCCCTTCCACCTAGCTTTAGGATCTGGTGGTGAAGTCCTTGCAGTGATAATTAGATAATCTGCTATATCTCCGTTAGTTATGAAGATTTTCCTACCGTTTAAGACGTAATGGTCGTTCACTTTTTTTGCTACCGATTTTATACCGGCTACGTCAGAACCGGCCTCAGGCTCAGTGTTAGCGAAGCCTCCAAGTTTCTTCCCGCTAGCTATCTCAGGCAGATACTTCCTTTTGACTTCCTCACTACCGTATTTTAGTACTGCTCTACCGAGCATCCAGTGGACTAGTAATAACGTGCTGAAAGAAGCCCAAATCCTTGAAATCTCCTCAGATGTGACAAGTAATGATAGATAATCAGCTCCTTGTCCGCCATATTCTGATGGTATGTCAAGTCCGAAAAGTCCCATATCAGCCGCTTGTTTTTTAGCTTCTTCTGGGAAATCTTTCTCTTTTTCTCCTTTATCTACGTTGGGTAACAAGAACTTCTCCGAAAACTCCCTTACACTCTGTCTGAGTAATTCATGGTCTTCTGTTATTCCTATTTGAATTTGGTCTAAAGACTTTAGAGGAAACACAATACTATTTTTCTCAAGGTTAAATTAATCTCTTTTGATTTGAGATGATGTAAATTTTTATATTGTAATGTAGATCGAGAACTGAATTAAAAGTAGCAGCAGTTATGGGACTTTAACGTAACTTAAAGATTTTCATCAGCCCCGGCGGTCC
>QEFN01000009.1 GCA_003086555.1 Sulfolobus sp. SCGC AB-777_G06
ACCGCCTGGGCTGATGAAAATCTTTAAGTTACGTTAAAGTCCCATAACTGCTGTAATTTCTAGATATATCTTAGTAAAAAACTTAACATAATAATTCTAAAAATAATCTAACTGCAATATCCACAATTCCCGCAACAATAAATAACGTTATAAAAATCATAATTAATTCAACTGTAAAGAATTTTTCAATATTAGAACTACTGGAATAGAACACCGTTTTACCTCCTAATTGAATTGAATTCTTAGTAATATAATTATAAAAGTTAAGTATATACAAAAAATTAATTAGTTGAATTATGAAAAACGTTGCACCTAAAACCCTTATATTTTTTATTCATAGATTATTTTAGTTATCCGTCATTTTTATTATTTTAATTATCCGTTAGCTTTTCTCTTTGGGGCGAAAGTGAAATGACCTGGAGTTTTTAAATTTCGCTTTCAAATGTAAAATCAAGGGTTACATAATCACAACTAT
Source organism: Sulfolobus sp. SCGC AB-777_G06 (assembly GCA_003086555.1). The sequence goes on from QEFN01000009.1 coordinate 476, forward strand.
GATTTTTTTACCGTTATTATGATTATTATAACTTTTATTCCTAATGAAATAATATACGAAAAGAGAAAGATTTTTAAATATGTTTTCTACATCTTTTAATGTGGTTTGCGAGAAGTAGGAATTGAGGTTTTCCATGAGGAAAGCTAGAGATTATAGAGAATTTACGTAATACGTGGCAGATAATTTTAGTGATAAGTTATTGATGTTAATTCTTGAAAAATTAGAGTTATTAAGAAAAGATCCTTTGAAGTACGCCAGGGAAAAATTAGGTAAGGATAAATATAACAATCCTATGTTTCCATAGAAGTTACGGGGGATACAAGGATACTTTATAGCGTTGTTCCGAAAAATTGTATAGTTTTCATTTGGGAGATCAGGTCTCATAAGAAGGTTTACGGGCGCGATCCTTAGCTTTTTCTCTAGCAACATTTAACAAATCTTCTTTAAACTTCTCAAAGTCCTCATCTGACTCAATCACTAGAAACCTTTCTCCGTTCTTATCCTCAACAATTCTTATATGTATAAACTTCTCACAGAGGTTATTAAAACAATTTGCTGATAGAGTTTCTTCTCATCCAATTTAAAAAATTGTTAAGTAAGCAGTATAACCACCTATATGGGATCTCGGCTTTCTATTCCCGTTAGAAAAATTCAATAAACTCCCCAGTTTACTCTACAAAAATTCAGGGTAATTAACCCTGTGTGGATCCGCGATTTTTTAGTTAAAAGAGCAATCTTACGTTAACGGGAACAGTATTAACAAATCTGTTAATCCTGAGGGGAGAGATTAAGTAATAGAGTTTTTGTAGCGTTGTTAGGCTATTTACATACTCCTTAATCCTACTTAAGGAAGAGGACAAGAGAAGCTATTTGGAACTCTTACTACAACTATGAAGAAATATAACGTCGAGATAGTTGTTACCGATGGCGTTGAGTCACTAGACCGTGCTATTAACTCTTCACAAATGAAAATAAAGAGACGATACTGCATTGTACACATGAAATACAATATGACTAAGGGCGAGAGAGAAGAGTTAGATAAACTCATCAAATCGACTGAAGAGGGAGAAACTATGAGTGGCAAGTACGGTGTGCTTAATTGCCTTGAAACACCGAGGTAGGTGTGGAAGTGGCTTAAGAGTGACAACCTTGTCGAGTCTTTTAGTTGTGGAGAAGAAGCGTTTTGACAAGTCCTATTGCCCCTTGGAGAATTTTACAAATCGCACGGATTATTGCCATGGAGTTACCTATTCATTAATTATCTCATAAGTGTAATATTATTACGGTTATCCTTATTTTTATTTTTATTCAGTATATATTTAGATTTCCTCCATAGAATTATGTTAATTATAAGAAAAATCACAATTCCAAAGAAAACACGAACTACCTATAATTAAGGTCTTGTGAGTATTAGCCATAATTCATTAACATATGCGGTATTATCTAACTCTTTCGTTATCGTAATCTGAACAATGTATAAGTTACCTATTTTTTGGGTCGATGCAGTAAGATAGTAAGAAGCTTCAACAAAACCTATAGAATACAGTGTCACATTATAAGTCTTGTTATCACAAGTTATCAGATAATGATAGGCCTCTCCACCGGTATACGTCACAGAGCTCGGATTCGGAAGAAGCTCAACTTTTATACCGTTAGCTTGAATTTTTTGAGGAGTGTAGTCAGAATTTTCGTAGTATACATGTAAGATCAAGTATTTATATAGTACATGACCTATAGATATTGTACTCCCATTTATAAACGTAGCATTTAATATAAACTCCTTAGAGAAGTTGGAATACGGTTCGTAAATTAGGTACATCCACGTCTTATTTTCCTCTGTAGCATTTAGATAAGTTTCTTTTGCATCAATTAAGATTTTCTTAGCATAATCTAGTTCGGTTGAGTTTTGGCCAATAGTTGAATTACTAGTAATACTCCCTAGATTATGCTGAGATTGTTTATGATTAAATATGAAATATAGGCTAGCAGAAATGATTAATATAATAATAAATAAAGTAAGAATTAGGAAGAGGTTCTTAAGATTCATTGATCTCACCAAATCTTTTCCCCATTGGAATAATGGTTTCCTCCTATCTTATAGCCCACATATAATTTTCCGTGAATAATTAGTTTTATTTGCATATTCTCCCATATACTCTTTGGTACATTATAGTAACTATTACCATTTATACCTTCATATGCATAAGCGTTTGGCCATCTAGTTGAGGTCCACGGCTCTATTAACCAGTTAGCGTCCTCTATTTTGAATGCATTCCCGTCTCCTAATGCTAAAAGTTCTTGTTCGTTGATAGTATAAGCTTCTAATATACCACCCACTGGTGTAGCTACATCTGTATCATCTCCTAGAACGTATACATTATAGAGGGTTGCTGTACTCCAATCAACAAAATAAAGATAAACCTAATTAGTACCATCATTTTGAGGTATAAGCCTAATTCCGAGCTCATAAACCGTATTAGGTTTTGGCTTAAATTCAAAATCATTTATCTTGAACGGGGTACAAGCAAAATCACAACTTAATTGAGGATTTGTTGTACCTGCTGATATATGCCATTTCCAATTAGGATGATAACCTAATGAAGTTTGATAGAAATATTTTTTGTAGACACGGATGCCCAGATTACGATTAGACCGGTTAAGTATACTTTAGTCAGACTATAACCCTACAATATCTGATACCCGATAAACAAGTCTTCTTTGAGGTTGAAGATTCGCTAAATGAGGGTACACCGACTAATTTCCCAATCATTCCTTCAAGTAACTACATATTTATTGATGCATCAGCATCAAATAGCTCAGCTATATTTAACGGACTTCCACTCTATAACGGTGTAGAATTTGTGATGAAACCACCATCTGCAATGGCGTATGTAGTCCCAACGTTTGGCATTGGAAGTAATAATATGGGGACTCAAGGAGTCCACTATTACTGGTGAATAAATTTATATAAGCTAACATTTCTTCTTTACTTTAATGAGAAACATAATTTTACCTATATTAGCAGTAACTCTAGTTCTTCTCGGTCTATCGTTCTATCTACACCCAGTAAGAGGCAGTACTACAACTACCACCACTACCACCACTACAAATACTACTTATACCAATACTACATGGACTAATACCAGTTTACCCCCACAAGTACAACAATTAGTAAAAGAATTAGCTAACATTCAAACGCCGATTATATTCGGTAATGAAACACAAACTACAACAACACAAACAACATCCGTGCAGACATCTACAACTAAAGTTACCTCCCAACAGTGGTACGTTCAGTACGCCCCAGAAATTGTGATAGTGATATTGCTAACCCTTTTAGGACTTTTATACAAGAGACGTTCAAAGAAATAACCCCTTTATAAACTCACTTTCTTTTTTGCGCCTTATGAAGTGGAGGCTATCTTTACTACTGTTAACTCTTTTATTCTTACCTATCTTCTTTTTACCGTCAAACGGGGCTATATGTTTTGGTTAGGGTGGCGGGGCTAACTACTTTTAAGTCCGTAGAGAAAACGTAATGCGTCTGGAGTTTCATTTGATCACCTTAATTTTCATAATCTAAATCGTCTGACTTTCTTATATAAAACATATTAGTCAGATCTGGGTAATACAGATCTGACTGGGGTGTAGGCCGTGACGCTCCTTGGGCTTAAAGCCCGATGGGGAGCTTGGCCGCCTCCAACTCGGACCGGAAGTTGGGCAAAAAGCCCGAATAAAACATAAGGGTGAGTGTAAGTGGAGGCCCCCAGTTCAGGAATAGATGTATCAAAAGATAAATTAATTGTACTAAAATAAGCAGTTTAACGCTAGTGAGTAAAGCGGGTTTCATGGCGTAAGTAGTGTAGACTATGCTCGATTTTTAAGGAAAGTTTTTATACCGGAAGCTCCCCGCCAGCGAGGGTTCCTCTCATTTACTTTCAGTTTTTTATCTAGGATTAACGATATTATCTCTAGGTACAGAATTAGTAGATTTACCTATAAGCCTAAAATTTATCATAAAATAAAACATTTTCACGCCTAGTTTTATTCTATCTTTCTTTGTACAGTATAACGAAAGAATTTAATGTAATTTTCTATGGTATCTCTTATTTTTCCATAAGAGTCAATAAACGTCCTACTAGAGGAAATGGATTAAAATAGGCAAGTAAAAATTCCTTCTCAGTAGTTCCTCAGTACGGCGGATATCCACCATCCTGATATCCGCCGTAAGGGCCTCCGTATTGTCCTCCTCCCATCATTCCTCCTTGTGCAGGGGGAGCACTTGCAACTACTTGTGCAATGAAGTTAAGTAATTGTTCCTCTCCCGTATATTGTTGGTATATATGATAAGCGTCAAATGCGGTACCTCCTATACCTAGAATGCTGAGTAATTTGTTATGTAAAATCTCGTCGCTGAAGAAGGCAAATCCACCGCTCATAGCTAACGGTATAAGGTCTTGGATCCAGTTAGCAATGCCGGTTTCAATCGTGACCATACCAGATCCTTGGCAAATCCTTATAGTGTAGGCCTTATTAGAGTCGGTCAGAAACCCGAACAGACTCGTGTGTCTTGCTTGTATTACTGCCATATTCTGACTAATCATAGGGTTTACCTGGAACCCCCTTCCGTTAAGGTAAGCTACTACTTGCTCGCCCACATATTGCATATTTATAGGGTATGACACTGGTACCGTCATTGTTTTTCCTCCCAGCCCTATAGACCCTCCACAAAGTGCAGATCCAAATGATGGTTGTCCGAAGAACGGAATTCCCATACTTATAATACTCTTGAAAGTAGTATATATGTTTAGATTCTGTTAATATAAGGCGTTTTTTCTACTATTGTGACAGCTTAAAGAGACTAAGACTCAAGTTACATTAAATAAGGCGAGAGGAGGACTTTTAATCACGAGCCGTCTAATTATAGTTTAAAAATTTTCTTTGCATATAGGCTTCTTTCCTTCTCGTCCAACCAATGTAAATTCAATAGTCCTAAGTCAATAGGTGTATAAGGGTAGTTACTGCCGTAAACTCTTTTGCCTTTAAAAATAATGCTTATCTCAGGAGGTACCATAGAGATTTCGAAAAACACTTTTTCTTCTTTTGCTAGTTCCATAGCTTCGTTGATGTAATTAGGATATCCAGAATGTATGAGAATAAGATAAGGTACTCTCGACAAATGTGGTTTTAAGTGGGAGGGGTTACCGTAACCTCTTCCCGTATATACGAGAAGGGGTAGGTCTTCCTTTTCCACAATTTTGATTAATTCAAGAACCCTTTCATCTTTTAAGCTAAAGGAGTGGTTTATAGGGTTGAGTATTAAGCCTACGATCCCTTTCTCGATCTGTCTATATACCTCGACTTGAGGAGGAATTCTGCACCTTACGTTATAAATTCCCAGCCTAGGTTTGTCAGGATATTTCATATACTGTTGATAGAACCCGTCTACGCAACACTCGCAACCGTATTTATATGCAGGATTTAAGACGAAGTTACGTAAAGGATATTCTGCGCTGGTGGGATAAAGCTTAAGCCCCAGATGTACGTTAATGTCTATTATTTCCACGACTAATACTCTCTTCAAACAGAGTCAATAAGTATTTCAGTTGAAACTGCTCTTCAATATAATTTCATTATAAAGTTAATTTATAGTAACATTTATAAAATCATATTCATTGATATTATCGATGAATAAAAAAACGTTAATTGGATTATTAGTTTTAGTAATAATAATAATAGGTGGAGTTCTTGTATTATCGCACTTCAGTAACAATATATCTTCTTCGTTAACTCCAGCGTCAAAGTCGTCTCTCTTACAAAATACTATCCCCGCGGGTACGTTTGTGAAGGTTAATGATCAGGACTATGCACCACCGGGTAAGGTAATTGTTGTTGAACAATCTTGGTATGGTTGCCCAGTAGGAGCTGCTGCATCGTGGGCGATATATAATGTTATTAAGAATTATGGTAATGTATCGTTCCAATTTCATTATTCAGATCCCGATCATTCTCCTGCTAATATACCCGGTCTGATATTCACTGGATTCAAGTCACAAGGAGAATTAGAGTTTTACATAGCTTATGTTTACAACGAGTATCTTAATGCTTCATATAATGGCACTCCAATTCCTACCGACCAGTTAATACCTGAAGGAGAGCAAATACTGACAGAAGAGCTGGAAACTATGGGTGTTCCTAATGCGACTCAAGTAGCAAGTATTATAATACACTACGAAGTCAACATTACAGTAAGCAATTACGGTAAACCAGCAGCATTGTATGTAAAACCCCCCTCACCTAAATTTCGCTATCTTGATATCAGGTCCTAACGGGACTTACATCGTAGACACTCCTATAGTAAATCCTACTACTTTAGAAGGCTATTCACCTCAGTACATCTATCAGAATCTTGATAACTTCACTCAGATAATTCAAGCCTCGGACATGATTCAAAACGTAATAGCTATGGAGTATCCAACTGGTTCATGCCCTACCTGATAGCTTTACTGAGAAATTTATCCAGATTATTTTGCATCTTATCGACTCAAATTGTTACGACAAAATTAAAATAAAAAGAAGGGAAACTCTTACTATGGGTAAGTTATTCGGTACCGATGGAGTCAGAGGAATAGTTAACAAGGAGCTAACACCTGAATTAGTGCTTAAATTAGCTAAGGCTATAGGTACGTATTTTGGTAAGGAAAGCAAAATTCTCATAGGAAGGGATGCAAGAGCTGGCGGAGACATGTTAATGAGGGTTGTGGAAGCAGGGTTACTTAGTGTAGGTGTCCAAGTTTATGATGGTGGAATGGCAGCAACTCCTGCGCTACAATACGCTGTTAAGACCTTAGGATACGACGCTGGTGTAATAGTAACTGCGAGCCATAATCCGGCTCCCTATAATGGAATAAAGGTTATAGATCGTGATGGTATTGAAGTAAGAAGAGAGAAGGAGAATGAAATCGAAGAAATATACTTTAGTGAGAGGTTCAACACGCAAGAATGGAGCGCTTTAACTAACGAGGTTAAGAAGGAGGACAGAGTCATAGATATTTACGTAAAGGGAGTCCTTAGCCATGTTGATATAGAAAAAATAGCTAAAAAGCACTACACGGTTCTTATCGACTCTGCTAACAGTGTAGGAGGACTTTCTACTCCTTTAGTTGCCAGAGGATTAGGCTGTAAAATATACACTCTTAACGGTAATATTGACCCGTTGTTTCCGGCTAGACAACCTGAGCCCACATTTGATTCATTAAAGGAGACGGCAAACGTAGCTAAAACGTTGAAGGCGGACTTAACCGTAACTCATGACGGTGATGCTGATAGGGCTATATTTATTGACTCAGAAGGTAGGATACAGTGGGGAGATAGGAGCGCGGCTCTCCTCTCGTATTGGACTCACGTTAAGAATCCTAGAGCCAGTAATAAGGTAGTTACAGCTGTTTCTAGTTCCAGCCTTGTTGAGGAATACCTATCTAAGTTCGGGATTGAAGTAATATGGACTAAGGTAGGTAGTGTAGATATTGCACATAGAGTCCAGGATGAGAAGGCTTTAGCCGGATTTGAGGAGAACGGCGGCTTTATGTATCCTCCTCATCAGTACGTTAGAGACGGTGCTATGAGTTTCGCGTTAATGCTAGAGCTGATGGCTGAGGAGAACGTTAGTTCAGCCGAACTCTTCGATAGATTGCCTAAGTACTACTTAGTGAAGACTAAAGTGGAGTTAAAGCCTGGATATGATGTTAACGTCCTCTATTCTAAGTTAATCTCGATATATCAGGGAAAAGGAAAGATGTTGACTATTGATGGTGTTAAGGTGATAACAAACGATTATTGGTTCTTGGTAAGGAAGAGCGGTACAGAGCCTATAATAAGGATTCTAGTAGAGGCTAAAGATGAGGAAAAAGCAAATAATATAGCTCAAGAGTTAAAGAGTATTGTTGAAAGCGGATGAAGTATAGGCTGTTAGACCTTTTAGCTTGTCCTATTTGTAAACATTTTCCTCTTACGTACTACGTTTTTTCTGAGAAACAAGTTGAGAGAAATTTAGGAGATGAGAAAAAGCCCTTGTGCGAAATATATTGTGCGTATAAGAAAGTCAACGTTAAGGATGCTAAGGAAGAACTTCCTTGTGAAGAGTGTTTTAAGAAAGAGATCGTTTATGGAATTCTTTATTGTTCTCAGTGTAAGAGATGGTATCCAGTTATTGACGAAATACCGAGGATGTTACCAGATAAGTTAAGAAGAGAAAGTGAAGATGTTGAATTTTTAAAGAAATATAAGGATAAAATTCCTAGAGAAATCTTGTTGGAAGGTCTACCTTATAACATTAAAGAGAGTATTTGACATATGCTTATTAATTTGTAGTATCATAAGTAATATTGGTGTAGCCGTTTGGAAAACGGATATCTCTCAAATCTTGACGAATGGATTAAGATGCAAAAGAATTTATTGAATACTGTGAGAGAAATGGAGAAAAAATATGAGTCAGGTGACATTGACAGACTTGACTTAATATTAGCCACTAGAGTAGCATTCCAGCATATAATGAGGACTATAAAAGCATTCGATCAATGGTTACAAGACCCGCAAATTATTAGGCATATGCCTAAGGAGATGTTAGAGGATGTAATGAAGACTACATGGAAGCTTTTAGAAACACTGCTTGAACTAGACATAAGGCATACGAGCGAGTTTAGAGAGTTGGTAATCAAGTTAAGCAAAGAAGGAAAGCTAGACCCACTGATATGGAACAGACCACTAAGTGACGAGAACCAACAGCAGACTGGCAGAAGAGGAAGCTTTATGACGATGTGAAATATCTTTTATTTTAATATTCTTTACCGCATTCTTTACTGCACTATTATAACAACTGTACTATAACAAGATGGATTAAAAACAAAAAATGATAAGGTAGAATCTTGGCTTAGTATCTTCTATTATTTCTTCTATTCTTTAATCTATTTTCTTCATCTATCGCTTGAACCTTAAGTTTTATATCATTTATTAATTGGTTAAGGTTATTCTTGAAATCTTCCTCTATAGTTTGACTGTCTAAGAACTCTAGTCCATTATTGGTAACTTTTAACTTCTTGCTGACTGGATCGTTCTCTACATATCCTAAGTATAATAAAGAAGTAACATCTTCTTTAACCATAGGACTGAAAATATTTCCGCCAATGATGTTAAACTGATATCCTAAATCTAACCCTTTCTCCTTCATTTCATTTAATGCAGTAACTAGAGCCTTCTCCGATGCACCGCCTAAAACCTTAATAATGTATAATAGTTTGACCTTTCTTTTGTCTTCTTTAAGAACGTCAGGAGTTATTACTTGCTTCGTCACAAGCTTTACGTCCTTAGACTTTGTCTGACCGCCAGGCTGAGACATATAATTCTCCTCTTCTAATACTCTCACTTCTGCCTTATTATCTTAACTATATCTAATGTCACGTCATAAGGATTACTTGCTTTGGTTATTGCTCCGCCCACAACAAAGATGTTAATCGGTAAGTCAAGCAACTCTTGTATCCTCTCCTTATTTAAGCCTCCAGCTACTGAAACTACTACTCCCAGTTCCGATACCTCTTTGATCTCTTTTTTAAGGTCTGAAACACTAATCCCCCTTTTCTTTTGTACGTCTAAACCAACGTGTAGTCCTATTATATCCACACCTAGTTTTTTTAGTTCCTGAGCTCTGTCCCTAACGTTCTTAACGTTTATTAAGTCTGCTTGCACTAAGATACCGTATTCATGAGCTTTCTTCACTGCACTCTCTATTGTAGCATCATCCATAATTCCTAGGACAGTCATTATTTTTGCTCCTCCCAACCTAGCTATTTCAGCTTCAACATCACCAGCATCTGCCGTCTTAGTATCCGCTAGAACGATTTTCCCTTTACCAATCTCATTAAGTTTTTTAAGCGCAGTAATACCTTCAGCCTTTAGCAGTGGAGTTCCACACTCTAATATATCTGTCCCCCCTTTTATCGCATCTAATGCTACTTTTAAGGCATCATCTATTTTTAAAAAATCTAGTGCTACCTGTAAAGATCTAGAATTTTTTAGTTTTTCAAGTAATTCCATATTATTCCCCGTATAGATTACCCATTAGAAATAAGACAAATGAGCTTTAAAACTGGTGTTTGTAGAATATTAGCTGTGATTTCCGTTTGACGAAGTTTATTATAGTCACCGGAGGCGTTCTGTCAAGCGTTGGTAAGGGTACGGTGTCAGCCTCTATAGGGCTTCTGCTAAAGGCCAGAGGATATAATGTCACGTTAGTAAAGGTCGATCCATATCTGAATGTTGATGCAGGGACTATGAACCCATATATGCACGGTGAAGTATTCGTGACTGATGATGGAGCAGAGACTGATCTAGATTTAGGGCATTATGAAAGGTTTGTTGGAATAAATATGAGCAAATACAACAACATAACTGCAGGCAAGGTTTATTTCGAGGTAATCAGAAAGGAAAGAGAGGGAAAATACTTAGGTCAGACAGTTCAGATAATCCCGCACGTTACGGACGAGATAAAATCAATGATAAGGAAAGCTGCTGAGAAGGCTAATGCGGAAGTCGTAATAGTTGAGATAGGAGGTACTGTAGGTGATATAGAGAGTTTGCCTTTTCTTGAGGCAGTTAGGCAGTTGAGAATTGAGGAGGCTGAACCTAACGTATTATTTGTACACGTCGCACTCGTAGAATATTTAAAAGCCACCGAGGAGATCAAAACGAAACCGCTTCAGCACAGTGTACAAGAATTACGAAGGATAGGAATACAACCAGATATTATAATTGCAAGGTCTGTAGTACCATTAGATGAAGAAACTAGGAAAAAGATCGCTCTATTTACAAATGTAAGACCAGAAAATATTTTCTCTAACTACGATGTTTCCATGACGTATGAAGTACCCCTAATACTCGAGAATCAAGGAGTACCAAGTAGAATTTTAGAGAAACTTCAGCTTAAAGATAGTCAGCCCAATCTGGAAGATTGGAAGAAGTTCATCTCAGACCTTAAAGAGGGTAAGAGAGAGGTCACAATAGCTCTTGTCGGTAAGTATACGAAATTGAAAGACAGCTACATAAGCATAAAGGAGGCAATATATCACGCTGCGGCTAAACTAAAGTTAAAGCCCGTATTATTATGGATAGAATCGACCGATCTCGAAAGTTATCCACAAGAACTGGAGAAACTTAAGAAGGTTAATGGTATAATAGTATTGCCAGGCTTTGGAGCGAGGGGGGTTGAAGGTAAGATATCTGCAATAAGGATTGCAAGAGAGAATAACATTCCGTTTTTGGGAATATGTTATGGGATGCAATTAGCTGTAGTGGAGTTCGCTAGGAATATAATGGGTTTGAAAGGGGCTCACACTACAGAGGTCGATCCTAAAACACCTTATCCGGTGATAACTCTTCTAGATGAACAAAAGAAAGTAGTGCAAGTTGGTGGAACGATGAGATTAGGATTACAGAAGGTTATAATTAAGGAAGGGACGTTAGCCAACAAGATTTACGGTTCAACAGTCGCTTATGAAAGACATAGGCATAGATACGAAGTCAACCCTGAATATGTAGACGATCTCCAAAAGAACGGGATGGTTATTTCGGGAATCAGTGAAAACGGTCTGGTGGAGATGATCGAGCTTAAGGATCACAAGTTCTTCGTCGGACTACAAGGGCATCCTGAATACAGAAGTAGACCGTTAGCACCTTCACCCGTTTTCGTTAGTTTTCTCAAGGCTAGTGCTGGTATCGAGTAAAATTATAGTTATTTTTTGGTATTTAGGTTTCACGATTTTTCTTATTCCTTTAACCCCGTTTTCATATTTAACTTCCACAAGGCCGGCATTTTCTAGTTCAGCAACATGATTACTTATATTCCCCTTACTCATGTGCAGTATTTCGCTTAATTCAGTTATATCTAACGGCTTCTCGCTTGTAAGTTTCAGTATATTTATTCTTGCCATTACGCTTAATGTCTTTGATATCTTTACAATTTCTTCAGGTTCTGAGATTATTAATTCCACGTTGTTAATCTTGACATCATTTCCCTTAAAAAACGTAAGGTAAAAGAGATGAGAACCCTTTTATATTAGCTAGTAACACAATTTCAAATTGAGGAGACTTATCGTGCAAGCGAAGATGGAAAATCCGTTAAAGAGCCTAAAAACAGCTATGAATAAAGTTGTATTAGTGAAATTGAAGAATGGTTCTGAATACATCGGTAGATTGGAACAGAGTGACGGTACCATGAACCTAGTATTAAGGGACTGTATAGAGACTAAAGAAGGTACATCAGACCCTGTTGCAAAATATGGCAGAGTTTTAATCAGAGGTAGTAACATCCTCTTTATCAGTGTTGACTACGAAGTAATAATGGGCAAAGAAAAGTAAATTTATAAGCTATTTGGTGTGAGGATAAGGTATAATGAGGAACATAAACGTTCAATTAAGCCACTGGGCTGATATAGACTCTTTAGACGTAGAATTAGTAGAAAGAAAAGGAGTAGGTCATCCGGACTATATAGCGGATTCAGCATCAGAGGAAGCCAGTAGAAAACTTTCGCTTTATTATCTCAAGAACTACGGAGTAATTTTACATCACAATTTAGATAAGACTTTAGTCGTAGGCGGTCAAGCAGCACCTAAGTTCAAGGGCGGAGAAGTTCTTCATCCTATATACATTGTAGTATCAGGTAGAGCAACTACTGAAGTCAAGACAGAGCACGGAACAGAGAGTATACCAGTAGGAACAATTATAATTGAAAGTGTTAAGGAATGGATTAAGGATCACTTCAGATATCTAGACCCAGAAAAACATGTAGTAGTTGATTACAAAATAGGGAAAGGTTCTACGGATCTAGTTGGAATATTTGAAGCTAGTAAGAAAGTACCTTTATCTAATGATACAAGTTTTGGAGTTGGATTTGCACCTTATTCTAAACTGGAAAATCTGGTGTTTAATACAGAAAGGCTGTTGAACTCTAAGGAAATTAAAGCTAAGATCCCTGAGATAGGAGAAGACATAAAGGTGATGGGATTAAGAAAAGGCAATAGGATAGAATTAACCGTGGCTATGGCAGTTATAAGCCAGCTTGTAGAAGACGTAAATCAGTATATAAACGTTAAAGAAGAAGCTAAGAATCAAATTCTAGATTTAGCAGCAAAATTAGTTCCTAATTATGATGTGAAAGTGAACATAAACACTGGTGATAAGATAGATAGGGGTATAGTATATCTCACCGTGACTGGGACTTCAGCGGAGCACGGAGATGATGGAATGACGGGGAGAGGAAACAGGGCTACCGGACTAATAACGCCCATGCGTCCTATGTCTTTGGAAGCTACTGCAGGAAAGAACCCCGTGAATCACGTAGGCAAACTTTACAACATCGTTGCGAACCTAATTGCACAAAAAGTATCTCAAGAGGTAAAAGGTGTAAAAAGCGTCCAAGTAGAAGTGTTAGGTCAAATAGGGAGACCTATAGACGACCCTCTAATAGCTAACGTTCAGGTTATGACTGAGGACGGTAAAATTAACGATAATATAAAGAGAGAGATCGAAGGGATCACTGATGAGATGCTGGGCAATATTGTCAAGATCTCTGATCTGATATTAGAGGGTAAGGTCATTTTGTTCTGAAACGATTTCTCCTATAGTCTTCAAGGATTCTCTTTAGGTCAAGTTTTTCGCTCTCTGCGAGTAACTTTTCCTTATTAAGTATTTCCAAGTCCCTTAGTGTCTCTTTTTCAACAATTACTTTATCCCTCAAAAATAACTTCACTATAGAATTATCTACTTGTTGACTATGAAAATATACTCTTTTTTCGCTAATATCTACCTTCATGTAAGGAGGTAACTGATCGGAACCTACTACCAATAATCTTGAGTTAACCAAACCTTCTATTATCTCGAGTAAATTCTTTGTTTCTCTTTCTTTCTCTTCTATCTTATTCCTCATGGTATTTATAAGTTTAATATAGTTCTCTATCTCTAACTTCAACTCGTAAATTTTTCTTTCCCTTTGAAGTTCCTTATTATACATCATTTTAATCTCATCAATTCTTCTCTGTAATAACATATTTTGAAATGCCATTTCTCTGATCTTTCTTTTAAGTCTTTCTATATCCCTCTTTAACTGTACATTCTCTTCCTCAAGAGAGTTCACTTTAGTGTAGTAGTCAGTTTGATGCGGAGTAAAATTAGGTTGAGAAATTTCGCTTTTGGTGTCTTCTATCTCTTTTTCAATTTCTTTTTCTATACACTCATCCATAGTTTTACCTTCAATAACACATTCCAGTACCCGATCCTCATCTACGTCTATATCCATTCTCCTTAGTAATCCTCTAGCCTGATTAAGCTTGTGGGAGATCTCATAATATGCCTTCAAAGCAGCTGCTAGAGAATCCCTTATGTGCGGATCGTCTATTTTCAATCCGTGCTGAGTCGAGAATTTATCGACAATTAACATCTTCTCATCCATGCTGAGCCTCTTGTCTGGAACAAACAACTTAGAGTTTAGCATGGCTGAAATTTTCTTTACAGTGTCAGGCACTGGAGTTACGTCAGTTGCTATTAAAACGGGCTTTCCGTATTTTCTTATTATGTCTATTACGTCTTCTCTGTCTATATTTCTCCTAGACGTCATAAACAAGGGGTTTCCGTGCAAATCTATTATTGATATCCCTACTTCTATCCCAGGGTCTATGCCTACTATGATGGGCTTAGTTTCTTTTTTTGTATCTCCAAACTCGATTTTGGATTTATAAACTGGCTTTATCTCAACTCTTAGGTCATGGCCCTTCATTTTCCTTACGATTCCGTATAAACTCTCTCTGGGCGAATACACCGTAAATACAGCTTTTTCTATCCCGTTCTTACTTCTCTTTATCGAATAATCGTAATCAAACCCGTGTGCATCTAGTTGTTCTTTAATTCTTTTAGCTACTCTGAGAATGAGCCCCCTTAAGTTTCTTTTATATCTATTACTGCTCATCCCTCCGGGTCCTACAGCCCTGCCTCTGGAAATTATAATCTTTGTCTTATTCTCCCTAATTCTGATGGGGGTCCCTATACCCTTTAGTGCTAGAACAGCTGCTAGATAAGCTGTTCTTAACGGTGTTGGTTTTCCTTGAACGTCAATTCCAGCTTCTCTTGCTACGTCTCTGATATCTTTGAACATGTCGTTGACGTAAGTAACTTGTATAACTTCTAGTTTGTCCGGTAAAAGCGATAAGATTTTGACAAGTTTTTTCTCATCGGGTGCTAACTCGTAAACGTTATCTACTGCTATTTTATCTGGTCTTAATTCCCAAGCTAACCTTAATATTTTCGTGAGAGGAGATGATTCTGCCTTGTATTCTACTTCACCTTTTTCATTTATGATAATCACAGAATATGTGGGAGGCTTCAAGGAAGACGGGCTTTGGCCTGGCTCAATATCAATTCCCATTACCTTCATGGTTTCCCCTTTATATAATCTATGACAGCATCTACATCTTTATCTATTTCATACTTCTTATAAAAATAAGCAAGAATATGATCTACATCTCTTAAGAGTAAGTCCTCGTTCTCGGGGCTTGACCATTGCGGCCAATCGATTACGTAAGCTGTTCCGTCCTTTACAAGTACATTATATTCACTTAAGTCGCCATGAATCATCTTACATTCATTATACGCTATTCTAATTGTCGACAGTATCTGATCTAGTATTTCTTCTGGGTTTGTCAATTCACTCTTGTATAACTCTCTACTTTCCACCAGTTCCATAGTCACGGCGT
The DNA here is from genome assembly GCA_003086555.1 of Sulfolobus sp. SCGC AB-777_G06. The sequence continues at coordinate 16,271 of QEFN01000009.1, forward strand.
TATAAGCTCTTCCGTAAGGTTGTGGAACATAGCCGTAATTTTTCTTAACACACTCAAGAGCCTGGTATTCCCTTTCTGCGTTTTCCACTGAAATTACCGTCCAGTCTTTATCTTTTTGGATATTTCGGATCTTCCTGACGTTCTTGTAACTTCTCTTACCGACCCTGTGGAATTTGACTACAAGCGGTTCGTCGTTAAAGTTATAACCTACGTACACTTCGCTCTCTTTTCCGACCCCTATTACTATCCCAAGGTTCTTAAGGACTTTCTCCACGTAAAGTTTCTTTATTGCTAATATATCTAGAGCTGTAAAAGTAATTCTGTAACTGTACTCACCACTTATTATCTGTTTTGAAAGTAACCTGAGGTTATACAGTCTTAGCAAAACCGGCTGGAGTTCGTTTAACCTTAATCCTGTTTCCTCTACTAACTCTGATGTCATAATCCACTCGTGGTTCCTATGGAGAGAATAAATGGTTTTAAGAATTTTATAATCTAAGGGACCTACAAGAGAGGCTCGCTCGGCTAATGTTAAAGAAGGCATAACTGGTAACAATAAATATTATGTCTTCACGCTTTAATTTTTTTTATAAGAAGCTTTGACTTACCAGGTATTTCTCTGATAATGTCCTCTTTTAAAGCTCTAAGACCTTTAATACCGAACTTTTCGTAGAAGTACTTTATTATCTTATCAGCTAGTTTAGAAGGATCGTCGTCACCTGGAGAAATTACAACGTAAGTGTCCGTCTTCGAAGATACATTATCGATGTTTCCTGTCATAACTTTTAAACCTTCTTCGCTCTTTATCAAGCCTATAGCAAGTTGTAATCTAACGTTCTTTATATAGTTCTTTTTACCGTAGATCATGAAGGATCCTTTCTTAAGGTACTCACCACTTGGCGGGGTCTTGCTAACTTGTTCCCCGTATACCCAAAAAACGTCTACGGCAGCCATACCAGCCTTCCAAGCTTTAGAGTAGCAAGCCGAAATTGTGGCAGCATCAAGTAAGTCCTCCTCTTTGGGCTCTTTACCATTCGTTTTCAGAACAGTGGCAGCAGCTCCTTGAATGTCAGAGTGGAAAAAGATATCTTTGTCCTCTAACAGTTTTCTGACTATACTTTCGTTCTGATCGATGTCTCTTCCGGCAATTACTATAAAACCATTCCTTGTTATAGTCCAATGGTATTTTTCGTACCATTCCTTCTTCCTTGAGGCTACAATTATCTCTTCCTTCCTTTCAAGGATTTGATTTTCCAGATCTCGCATTTTTCTTTGTAAATCCTCTAAAACTTCCCTTGCTCTCTTAGCTTTTTCCACGTATTCCTTAGCCATGTCGAAATATTTGGAAGAATTCTTATAGACTGAGAGACTAGGATCCAGTTCCACTTCTATTCCATTAATGGTGGTCTTGAAGGGATTTCGCTTACCCGACTGACCAAGAAGGGAGTTAACCGTCTCATAGTTAGCCACTATAATTTGTGCAATGCTTCTTACCTCTTCAGCTTTTTTCTCATAGTCCTCTATTTGCCTTTTAGTTTCCTCTATTGTTTTTTCTAACTTTTTCCTTTCTTCCTCAAGTTTTTTGTCTATTTCACTCTTTATTAACGATCTTTCCTCTGCTGTAAAAAATTCATCCAATGCGTCATTATAACTTTCCATCTCAATACAACCTTCAATTTTTACCGGGAGCACAGTAGTGTCCTTAATTAAACACTTATCGAAATTACCGCTTGATATCTTCCTCAATAATTCCTCAATCTTTTTCTTGGCTTCCTCCAGCTCTTGTTCATTGGTTGCGTATAATTTCAGAGCTTCAGCGAGTTCTTGAGGTATTCCCAAGATCCTGCTTAGGTTACCTTTCTTAAGTAGTTTGTCTATCTCTTCCTTAGTCGGAGGATTTAAGGGTGGAGGAGGGGTATAAGTTAGACCTAATTTTATAGTTCTGTCTTTAAATTCTTTGTACTCGGTAGAGAACAATATCCTGTTATTCTCATCTGTAATCACCATGAGACCTCTCGGGAGTAATTCTAAGTAGATGATTTTCTCTAATGCAAGTATCTTTATAATCCTTTCCGTTCCTAAGATCGAGGTATCTTTTATTATTCTATCTCTAAGAAGCTCACGTAACACCGTGACTTCGGCAGTCGAGTCTTTTTGCCTTTCATATTTCGTGAAGTGAATTCTCTTACCCGGCTCCAAGACTAAGTTCTTATATTCCCCCCTACAATATAGCTTAAGTAAGTAGGCTGAAAGCCCTTCGATTTTGAATATGTTGTCTATTCTACACCCTTCAAGTTTATTCTTGTTTTCTGTGTACCACGCCAGTAGATCAATGTAAGACATGCTCGTTTTTCTATTCAACTATTTTACCCCCTATAGTCTATTAATTACCGTGGAGAAGGAAGATAAAATCTTGGTGCTCAGAGGGATTATGGGAGTAGTGAGCGGTGTTCTTTCATTCATCTTACTGAATAACGAGGTAATAGCACTTCTGATTCCGTTAATTACATATGCGTTATCCGTTGGGATAGTCTATGGTACTATAAGGGGTTTTAACCTTACCAAGTGGGATTTACTAGGTAGAGGTGTTTCAATATTATTGGCGTCGTGGCTTTTAATATTTGTAATACTGTATAATGTTTAATGCAAACTCAGAAATTCGTAGTAGATGCAATGCTGGGCAAGCTAGCAAGGTGGCTGAGGATATTAGGTTACGACACTGCCTACAATAATAACTTTGAAGACTGGAAAATTTTGAAGATTGCTTCTGATGAGAATAGAATAATTATAACGAGAGATAGAGGGTTATGTGTAAGAGCTAGGAAGAGGGGGCTAGAGTGTTTTTATGTTATCCCCGGTCTGAAAATTGAAGAAATTTTAGCTAAATTATCTTCTAAATACTCTATAGATTTGAATATTGTAGATCCTAATTTTTCAAGGTGCTCCGTGTGTAACGGTGTGCTGAAGAAGGTTAATGACAATTTGTGGGAGTGCACTAGGTGTCATAAAAAGTATTGGAAGGGTTCTCATTGGAGAACTATAGAGAGCACTCTTATTAGAGCGAGAGCAATATTAAAGAATAATGAGTCTCGACAGCAGTCAATTAGTTACGATCAATGATCTCACTGAAGATTTAGGCAAGAAATTAGTAAAGATTGCAAGACAGTCAATTGAAGTCGAGTTAGGGTTAAGGAGAAAGATTGATGAGTCTCTTTACGACCCCGTCCTAGATAAAAGAGGATTAGCTTTTGTTACACTTGAAAAAGAAACCGGTTCAACTACATCTCTTAGAGGGTGTATAGGTTATGTTGAGGCTGTGGCACCACTTAGCCAGATAGTAAGTAAGGCTGCAATTGGTGCTGCGTTTTCTGACCCCAGGTTTCCTCCTTTAGCTAAGCACGAGATCGATGAGATTATAATAGAGGTAACAGTTCTGACAAAACCTGAGGAGATTACAACAAGTAATAGGAAAGACCTCGTGAATCAAGTTAAAGTAGGAGAAGACGGATTGATTGTCGAGTACGGGATAATATATAGCGGTCTATTGTTGCCTCAAGTTCCTATGGAATATTGCTGGGACTCTGAGACCTTCCTAGCCGAAACTTGTATCAAAGCAGGATTAGACCCTGATTGCTGGTTAAATTCAAAAGTAAAAGTTAAGAAATTCCAAGGTATTATTTTCAGAGAGACGAGTCCTAATTCAGAAAATATCCTTGTTCTAAAGCCCAACCAAATTAAATGCAAAAAAGAGGAAATTTTGAATTTATAGTAGTTACTTTTTTATTCGGCGAAGCGAAAAAAGATTAGTAGCGTGGTTAGGATGGAGGAAGAATTTGCAGAACTTTTTACAGACGAAGTTAAACAAGCTTTACAAGATGCTTTAAAAGACATGAAAAACCCTGTTGATGTATACGTATTTATAAACTCTCTAGATGAACATTGCCACTATTGTGATGTTACGAAAAGATTTTTAGAATTCATGAGTGCCGCTGCTCCTAAAAAGGATGGTAAAAGCTTATTACAGATTCATGTGGTAGACAAAGCTAACCAGAATGACTTACAAGTTTTCAAAGAGTTTAATATTGAGAGAGTTCCAACTGTTGCCTTTGTTAAAGGCTATATAAGATGGACTGGCGCTCCCTTAGGAGAAGAGATAAGAGCACTAGTTGAGACTGCTGTAAGGCTTTCATTAAACGAAAGTGGATTAAGTCAAGAGACAATTAATGCAATAAAAGAGAAGCTGAACGGATTTGTGAAGATCGAGACGGTGGTTACTCCCTCATGTCCTTATTGTCCTTACGCTGCTTTAATGGCTCATATGGTAGCTTACGAAGCTTGTAAAGCTGGTAAGTGTAATGTACTATCAGATGTGGTAGAGGCATACGAGAACCAAGACATAGCCGAGAAATATCAAGTAATGTCAGTGCCTTCTGTAGCTATAAACGGCTCTGTTGAATTCATAGGAGTTCCCACCGAAGAGAATTTCATAGCTTCAATCCTTGAGAAGCAGAATCAGAAAGCGTAATCTCAAGTTTAAGGAAAGTAGTTTTTTAATAACGCATGACTTATTTTATTTGTGAAAATTATTTCAATTAAGCTTACTGATGAAGAGTACAAGGAATTAGAAGAAAAAGCAAGACAAGAGGGTTATGTTCTACTTTCGGAGTACGTAAGGAGTGTTTTGTTCGGAAGGCAAACCCCAATTCAAAATCAGATTAATGTTGACGTGAATAACCCCGAGATAGTGAATCAGATTGTTACAAAATTAGAGAGAAAAATAACGGATTATATAAATCCTTTTACAGCACAAATAGAGGAAATAAAGAGGAAAATTGCGGATCTTACCGAAAAAATTGAAGAGTTAGAAAGTAGTAAAAAGAGTGCTGAAAAGACTGAAAAGAGTGAAGAGAAAAAACAGATCAAGGTTGAAGCGAAGAAAGAGCAACCGCAACTTAAGAAGACAGCTATTGAAAGGTTACAAGAAGAAGGTATATTATTTGAGTCGGAACTTAAGGCATTAAGAGATCCTACAGCTTTCTTCAATAAACTTGAGAGAGAAGGAGCTAAAATAATGTACTTAGAATCCGAAAGAATAGCTATGAGTCAAGATTTTTACAACAAATTTATTGAAGATATTTCATCGATAGATACATCTGATCCTGAAGAGGCTGCAAGTAAGCTTGAACCTAAAGAGGCAAAACTATTTAGGAAATTGGCAAAAGAAGCACTGGTAATATATGACGCTAACTCTAAAGGATGGAAACTAGCAGCTCAACTGTGATTTTTGTTCGTAAACCGTGGAACTGTAACTCCTCTTTGTCCTTGATATTTTCCTTGGTATGGGTTCTCTACTGGTGTTAAAGTTTTAGCAAAAATAAGGTGGAGGAACCTTATCCCTTTTTTCAGTTTTACGGGGAATGATGAGCCTACTACTTCTATCGTAATCTGACCTTCAAACCCTGCATCTACAATCGTTGGAGGGATGAAGAGACCTAGTCTAGCAAAAGACGACCTTAAGTTGACAAAAGCCATTACATCATTGGGTAACTTAACTAATTCTTCCGTTGTGAGTAATACGTGTTCATATGGGCGTATTATAAACTCTTCTCCTTTCTCCACATGGAAAAGAGAGTAATCGGGATTGTCCGGGTCGAATACTTTGTCTTGCGTTTCTTCAAACCTAGCTATTTCCTCACCGATACGTAGGTCTATTCCGTTTTCTCTAACACTGTCCTCTCTTAATGGATCTATTACGATCCACCCTTTTTCAAGGTAGTATTTCAAGTCACGATCTCCAAGAATCATGCTACCTTAATATTTTGTATACAAACACTATTTAAGGAAAAGGTTACTTGAATAAGAGGTCAGGGTAACTCTGATTCGTCATATCTCGGTCTTGCCAGATTTCATCATCCTTATTACACTTTTTGATCAACATATTAAAGTGATGGAGTTTAAACTAATCGCTGAATATTTTGATAAACTCGAGAGAATATCATCAAGGATACAAATAACTTCATTGTTGACTGACTTGTTTAAGAAATCCGATAAGGATGTAATAGATAAAGTGATTTATATAATTCAGGGAAAACTATGGCCTGACTTTTTTGGTTATCCTGAAATAGGTCTCGGAGAAAAGTTAATGATAAAGGCTTTATCCATAGGGATTAACGTCAAGGAGGATACAATCGACGCCGAACTTAAAAAGGTAGGTGACTTGGGTGAAGTAGCCTATAGGCTGAAAAAGTCAGGCAGCGGAACTACAATCTTGACATTCTTAGGTGCTTCGTCATCTTCTCCCCTAACCGTTGAGGAAGTATATAACTCTCTAAGTAAGATTGCTCTGGCTGAGGGCGAAGGAAGCAGGGATGTAAAAATCCGCTCCCTAGCTGGTTTATTAAAGAAGGCTGATCCCCTAGAAGCGAAATACATTATAAGGTTTATAGATGGGAGAATGAGAGTTGGTATAGGAGACGCCACAATTATGGACGCTCTCGCTAACGCCTATGGAGGAGGTCCTCACGCACGTCCAATAATTGAAAGGGCTTATAATCTAAGGGCAGATCTTGGTAACATAGCTAAAATAGTAGCTTCGGAGGGTATTGAAGCGTTAAAGAATCTAAAGCCTGAAGTAGGAATACCCATAAGACCGATGTTAGCAGAAAGGCTTAACGACCCGGTTGAAATATTATCAAAAGTCGGAGGTCAAGCGTTAGTAGATTATAAATATGACGGGGAAAGGGCTCAAATTCACAAGAAAGGTAATGAGGTTTATATATTCTCAAGAAGGCTCGAAAATATTACTAAGCAATATCCCGACGTAAGAGATTATGTTAAAGACTATATCAATGCAGATGAGGTGATAATTGAAGGCGAGATAGTGGCTGTAGACAAAGAAAGTGGAGACATTTTACCTTTCCAGGAGTTAATGCATAGGAAGAGAAAAAACGATATACACGAGGCGGTTGAGGAATACCCAGTAAATGTCTACCTTTTCGACTTAATGTATTATAACGGAGAGGATTATACTTTGAAACCTTTGCCAGAGAGGAGAAAGAAGCTCGAAGAAATAATAAAGCCCAACGACAAGTTGCACATTGCTCACCATATATTTACCGATGACGTCGAAAAGCTGAAAGAGTACTTCTATCAGGCTATCTCAGAAGGCGCAGAAGGAATAATGGTGAAGGCTGTAGGTAAAGACTCAATATATCAGGCTGGAGCTAGGGGATTCTTGTGGATAAAACTCAAGAGAGACTATCAGAGTGAGATGGCTGACAGCGTTGACTTAGTAGTTGTTGGTGCTTTTTACGGGAGGGGTAAGAGGGGAGGAAAGTTAAGCTCACTATTAATGGCAGCTTACGACCCTGAGACTGACACATTTTATACAGTATGTAAAGTAGCCTCGGGTTTCAGCGATGCAGAACTGGATGAGCTACAAAAGAAACTTATGGAGATCAAAATAGACTCCAAAGACCCGAGAGTAGAGTCAGAGATGGAACCAGATATATGGGTCCGACCAAAGTATGTGGCTGAGGTGATAGGTGCGGAGATAACTCTTTCCCCGCAACATACCTGCTGTAAGGGGCAAGTAAGCAAGGAAGCAGGACTCTCAATAAGATTCCCCAGGTTTATAAGGTGGAGGGATGATAAGAGCGTGGAAGAAGCTACCACACCACAAGAGATCTTAGAGATGTATAAGTTGAAGCTCAAGAAAAAAGAGGATTCAAGCGGAGAAACGGAACCTTCCTAATCAAAATTCATATATTGTTACTTCCTTAATTTTAGTGTGTTCGATATACAAGATAGCGGTGCAATACTGGTAGGAAATAACTTTGTTATCGATGGTCATTATAAGAGGTTATTCAGGGCTGTGACACACTTTCACGCTGATCACATAAGCGAATTAAATAAGAGTATTAAGGAATGCACCAGCATAATCGCCTCACCTATTACTATTGAATCGTTACAAGTGTTAGGATATAACATACCTAAGCACAAACAACTACCGCTTAATTACGGCGTAAAGGTAGACCTTCTTGGTGAGAAAATAAAGCTTGAGAGGGCGGAGCATATCATGGGAGCATCACAAGTAGTTATTGAAACTGAAAAAGGTGTAGAGATAGCTTATACCGGTGATTTTAGGAACCCAGGGAAAGGTACGCCGATTCTCAATCCCGACGTATTAATAATAGACGTAACCTACGGCAGTCCAAACTTTGTAAGAAAATACAAGGATGATATGGAGATGTTGTTCGCAGATTATGTATCAGATGCCCTCCTTAAAGGTCCGGTTACCGTTTACGCATACTACGGAAAGTTACAAGAGGCTATGAAAGTATTGCGTAAGTATAACCTCGATGCACCGTTTCTGGTTGAAAATAAGGTGGAGAAATTAACAGCCATAGCTGAAAAATATGGAGAAATGGTGGGTAAATTTGTAAGTAAAAATACTGAAGAGGGAAAGAAGATAATTAAGGATGGATGGTACGTGGAGTTTAAACATGCAACCGAATTTAAGAGGAGGACTAAGGCTACAACTAACTTCCTCTTAGACGGTTGGCTTGTTAAGGACTTCATAAAACCGGTAGATTCGAACTCATTTATTATAGGGTTTAGTAGCCACGGAGACTTCGAGGATAATTTGAAGTATGTGGAAATGACTACAGCCGACCTAGTAATCCTAGATGGGAGTAGGAGTAAATACGCGTATGACTTTGCGGTATATGTGACAAAATATTATAGAAAGAAAGTAAAAATATTACCGTCCTCCAATGGTAGTTAAGGTTATATTACTAGACTTTCCGCTATCAACTTCTTTTCCTTAAACCTTGTCGGTAAGTACGGTCTCATTTCTGGCGGAACTTTTCCGTTCAGTATTAGTTCAGCCATAAGCTTACCGGAATACGGGGCAAACATCATCCCATGTCCGCTGTAACCGGCATCAATATAAAGTCCTTCCGGCCACTCGTCATCATAACCCATTATATGGGAACTATCAGGCGTCATTTCGTAATAACCACTCCAACCTCTTAATATTCCTATGCCTTCAACGCCCTTCACAGTCTCCCTTATTGCTCTCAAAAAGTGTGAGAGCTCTTCGAAAGAGTTAGTAAATGGTAGAAAATCGTACGGTCTAGGAGTTTCTGTACCCCCGATTATTTCACCCTTTAGTGTTTGCGAAAAATAGACCTTATTACTCGTGTCTATTACTAAGGGTCTTACCCTGAAACTTACGTCTTCCGTTATAAAGATTTCCTTTTTCTCAGGAAATATAGGTACGTTAATCCCAGAATTCGTCATTAATCTACCGCTCCAAGCACCAGCCGTTATTACTACGACGTCATCATTCAATTCTCCACCTTTTACTAGTTTTATCCCCGCTACTTTCCCCCCTTTGAAGTTTATTTTTTCTACTTCATCTATGATTAATCTTGCCTTATCCTTTATCTCCAAGTAATAACTGTAAATTAAGTAGTCGTGATGGAATGCACCATCTTGAGGCGCGTAGTAACACAACCCTTCGCTTTTTAGAAACTCAAATTCGCTACAATCTTTGAATTCACCTCCTATACCCTCAGCTTTCCACATGCTGTCCAACTTCTTTTGGATTGAGATTTGTTCCTCGTCCCTTAATATCCATAAGTATCCCGTGAAATAAAGTAGAGAGTTGAGCCTCAGCTCTTTAACGTGCTGTATTAGGTATGGGATAGCTTTTTTGGCGTATGTTATATTCTCTTTGCTAAAGAAATGATAGCGAAACCTAGAGGCATTTCTACTGCTAGACCCAAATCCTATCCTCTTCATTTCGATTATCTTAATATCATTAAAACCCTCTCTGGCCAAGTGATAAGCTAAACTTAGACCATGAGCACCTGCACCAACAATGATCATATTCTCACCGGATAAATAGGCGTCCTGAAGGAAATTAGAATATTGCTTTTTAGGTAGTCTCCTGCAACTATTACGCATGCTTTACCTTGGCACTTTCCAGTCCCTAACCCTGTAACTCTCTTTATTTCCTCAGTATCTCTAACGCCGAGAGATTTTGCATATTCTATATCTTCTAACCAAACCTCCTCGCATTCGCAAATCAGACCATTGCTTCCATAATAGTAAGGTGAGATGGAGAATGTAACTTCCTTTGATGAGTAGTTTTTCAGTTCATCTATTTTTTTCGGGTCGTTAAGAACCTCACCGCTGAGTAAACTTAAGTATTCGTCAACTATCCCCAACATTCCACCAGTTATTTGCACGTTATTTTCTCTTACAGGCTTGTATACGTGATTTTCATAAGTATACGAAAGCCCCATGCTACTTGTAACCTCAAGCCTTGGCTGTTTGAGAACAGAAAATACTATAAGTGAAACTTCATATTCGCTCTTTTCCGTCGCGACTACCAGTTTTTTGTCATCAGTTCTAATCACGTCTACTATGTAATCCCTTTCAAGTTCTATTCCATTTTCGTTTACAAGATCTCTGTATAATGGTGAAAAGGCAAAGTCAACATGTTGGGGAGCTAAAATTATAGCTTTTTTAGAGTTCAGAGCCGTCTTTACAGCCAAATCGTTATATCCTAATACTAGTATTTTACTCTCCTCTCCAATTTCCCCCTTTAGCTTCCTAATGTAATACTCTCTTGACACTACTCCTTGTTCCCAATTACCCTTGAATATAGGCTTTAAAGTCCTAGCTCCGGTAGAAACTACTATCTCTTCAGCCTCTACAAGAAGGAACTTATCTTCTAGCTCGAAAAGTAGTCCTTCGTCAAATTTCCCCATGTAATTACCGTAAAGAACTTTATTTTCGAATTTCTTTACTTTTTCCTTTAGTTTCTTCACTATTTCCTCCTTGGAAAGTAAGAGAGAGGGAGACTCGTCAAATAGGATGTCCCCGAATAACTCCCTAGTTATCATAATTGAGTCCTCATTCAGAGCAGCTATACCTGAGGTTCCTCCTCCAATGATCAGCCTTTTGAAATGGGCTTTCTCTACATCTTTGTGTTTTTTAAGAGGTGAATAATGTTTAGGTAGGTCTTGGAAGAATGGAAGAGCCGGTAGCACACTACTATTTCTCAGTAGTCGAGTCTCATGAAGAAACCTTATATTTATTCTGAGGGGTAGAGGATGCCTCTCTTTCGGAGAGGATGTAAAGACGGAAGTTATTTCTCCTTTCTCGTTAACATATTCGGTGTAAGGCATACCGTATTCGTCATAACTTACCCCGATTTTTCTCTTTGTCCTTTTAGTATATGCGGCGGGAACTCTCATAAGGTTCTAACAATTTTAATATTGGTCTCCCTTCCATTTTAATGTTATTAATATTGAATAGTTTAAGAATTGTAGGTGCTATATCTATTATCTTAGCCTGTTGAATAGTTTCTGTTCTATTCAGCTCTAATTGTTTGTATTTTGCGATTATGACCCCGTATAGGTCATTCTTTCTAAAATACCCGTGTTCACCACTGTTCATTTTATAAGGGATAACGTCTTCAATCACTTCCATGTCTTTTTTCACGGCGCTGCTAACCCCATAATAGTCCTTAATTCCTCCTATCTTAATATCACCTTCACGGTCGGATGCTGGTGATTCATTAGCGTATATAGAAGTAAAAATCTTTTCGTTACCATCCGTAAGGTTTTCTAAATTCCTGACTATGTATCTAACTAGCTTAGGGAACTCCTTTAGTGACACTATTCCCCTATTTTCCCTACCTTTTAGGTTAATTCGTATCTGTCCTCCTCCGCCGTAATATGCTTTAGTCCTAGACCAGTCGATTTCATCCTTTTCGTTCAAGGACAAGACATTAATTTTCTCCAGTAGTTTGTTAATAAACACTTTTTTCTTTACCTTTTCAATACCGTGGTCTGAGGCAACTATCACTAAATCAGCATAATCTAAGTGCATTTTTATGAATTCATCAGCCATAAGATAACTTTGTACTATATAATCCCAAGCCTTTTCGTCATCTAAACCATATAATAAGTGTTGTACATTGTCAACTACTGGCAAATATGTTAAAGCGAAGTCCCACTTCACGTTATCAAGAAGATATTTAGTGTAATTGTAAAAGAAGGTGAAGGTTCTCTTAACAGTTTCTATGTATTCTTCAAAGGTAATTATATCCTTATGAAGCGAAACATGGTCACCGTCCGTAATCATACCATAAACAGTAGATATTTCATTCCAAATTCTTTCCATTAATTGAGGTTTATTACCCCACCTCTTATTATCGAAAGCTATAGGTGATATGTATACGTCGTTTTCCCTTGCGTGTAATATGGTTATAGCGCTAAACTCCTCTTTTCCGCACTTTCCCCTAATGGTAATTGGTAAGCTCCACTCATTCTTTTCTAACTCTATGATTTTATCCCCGTTTGGAGAGGGAATAGCTACGTAAAATTTATTCGAAGATCTTTCAACTAACCAAACTTTTCCTAGAACTTTATTTTCTCCCTCAGTTATCACTCTTCCATCACTGCATTTCTTCATCTTACTCTTATACGGATCGAAAAGGGCAGAGTTTTCCATGTTCCATTTATCAGGTAAAGCTTGTGGTGAAGAGGTCACTAATGTATTATACCCATTTTTACTCAAGTAAACCCAGAGAGGGTCGGTCTTTAACGGATCGCTAGAGTATGCAGAGAGTTCGTTAGATAATGGTTTGTCTTTAACGAATATTTTAGGAGCCGTAACACCGTTTACTTTAGGAGTGTTACCAGTCACAAGAGATGCTAAAGCTATAGGGGTTAATGATGGGAATACTGACTCGAGTTTTCCGAAAAAGCCCTTTGATATTAACTCGTTTATCGTAGGTAGCTTGTTCCTTATCTTCTCTACTACGTGAAAAGCCATTCCGTCAATGACTATTAATAGAAGTCTCAAAACGCCTACCCGTTAACTTTTGTTTTCTTCTCTATCTCGTCCTTGATGTCTTTAGGCATAATCATATTAACATTTTTCCTCTTAGCTTTGCCTTTTTCGTCAAAACTAAGTGCAAACTCATAAAAACCTTTTTCGTTCTCGAATTTACCGTAAATATCTACTTTGTCCTTAAATTGTTGAAAGAACTTTATTTCTAAGGTCTTTTCATCAACTTCCCCTACTATCTCTCTTAATGTTCTAAGAGTGAGCTCGCGTAAGGTAATATCATCCATTAATCATCCCTCAAAAGCCCTTTCAACAAGATAAATATTCCATTCATATCATGTTCTCTAGCTTCATATATATTATTAACCCCCTCTAAAGCTCTGGTAGTTGATGGACCTATACTAACTACTTTAGTACACTCTCTCAGAGAGTCCTTAACTAATGTGGCTATTAGAGAACTAGTAATTATTACATAGTTAAAAGTACAATCAGATAGAAGTTGTTTGGTCTTCCTTAAGTTC